>JBAQJU010000234.1:0-10041 GCA_049300475.1 Terriglobales bacterium
TTACGGTCCTTCTTAGTTAGCTTGACATGCACCCAATGGTAGGTTCGCATGCCTGCACTATGCCGCTCTTTTGTTCCTTCCGCGAGTATCTACAGATATACATCTTCATACGGTCATAGACCTAGTACCGTGACCGTATGATCTTTTCTACAGCGCCGAGGGCGGGGCGCCCTTACGACAAACTCAGGGCAAGCTCTCGGGACCGCCGGCAAAGGTGCCGGCGCTATGCTCTGCCGACTGCGGGTAAACTGAAAGCCCCCATTGACTCCCCAAGCCTGGTTACGCTGGTTTTTTGGGTGGACCATGGCTCTCGATTCCGGCATCAAACCGTCTATAATGATAAAAAGTCCCTCGGGAAGGGCACATCTTTTTCCGGAAAAGCTGAAGACCAAAATATGTCGACGAAGTTGAAAGTTACAATCCTTGCCAGTTCGCTGGCCATTCTGCTGTTCACGTTTGTGGGCGGTTTCGTCAGTGTTCGCGCTTCCTCCAATGATGGCGCGTATCGCCAACTGTCGGTGTACAGCGAAGTGCTATCCCGCATCCGCAGCGAGTACGTGGAAGAGCCAAATATTCCGAGTGTGACCGAAGGCGCGCTCCACGGCCTGCTGGAGTCGCTCGACGCCAACTCCAGTTACATGTCTCCCGCCGAGTACAAGCAGTACAAGGCGATGAAGGTCGCGGGCAAGGCGGACATTGGCGCGGCTGTCTCCAAGCGCTTCGGGTACGCGGATGTGGTGGCGGTGATTCCCGGCGGTCCCGCCGACAAGGCCGGCATTGAGAATTCCGACATCCTCGAGTCGATCGAAGGCAAGAGCACGCACGATATGTCGCTCGCCGAGATTCACAGCCTTCTGCTGGGTGAGCCGGGGACGACGGTGACGGTTGCGGTAGTCCGGCCGCGGCGCGCTGAACCCCAGAAGATTGTCATCACCCGCGACATGGTCACGATTCCTCCGGTGGAAGAGAAGATGCTTGCTGACAATGTCGGCTACATCAAGGTCGACGCATTCCCGGAAGGAAAGTCGGAGGAGATCGCCGGCAAGATCCGCGATCTGCAAAGGCAGGGAGCAAAGAAGCTGGTCCTTGATCTGCGAAACTCAGCGAGCGGCGAGGAGTCCGAGGGCATTGCGACCGCCAACCTGTTTCTCGATCATGGCACCATCACTTACTTGCAGGGACAGAAATACCCGCGCCAGGCATTTAATGCCGACCCCTCGAAAGACATCACCAAGCTTCCCGTAGCGGTGCTGGTGAATCGTGGCACGGCTGGCCCAGCCGAGATCGTGGCGGCGGCGATCCTTGAAAATGCTCGGGGCGACGTGGTGGGCGACAAAACCTTCGGTGACGGCTCGATCCAGAAGACGATCGATATGCACGACTCCGGCGCGCTGATTCTTTCGATCGCGAAATATTACTCGCCCAGTGGCAAGGCTATTCAGGATACGGCGGTGACACCGAATGTGCTGATTGCGGATAACAACGTGGACGACAGTGGGCTGCCCGACGACGACCAGCCGACTGCAGCTCCCGACACCCAGAACGTCAAGCCGAAGAACCTGCCCGACGACCAATTGAATAAAGCCCTGGAAGTTCTGAAGAACAGGGAATCAAAGGGCTAGGCAAAGCGAGGTTTCAACGATTCAGAGTGTCATAAATTTGAAGTCTCAAGTTCACGCAATCGCTCGCCTCGGCGGGCGATTTCTTTGCGTGCAGATTTCTTTGCGTGCAACCGGGGCCTGAAGGCCCTTAGACTGGCAATAGGGCACTGACAACTGGCAACTACTCCATGAGGGTCGTAATCCAACATCCGCCTCCCGTTGAAATTGCTGGCCGGAAAATAGTTGGATTCGTCTTCTTCGGATTACTCGTTCTGCTTGCTGCCTTCGTGGGCTCGGCTGTCGGACTGATTCTGGTCTACTCCACCGACCTGCCGCAGGTCGACGAACTGGAGCGTTACCGACCCAGTTCGATCACTGAGCTCTATGACGACCAGGGCCGCGTGATTGGCACCTTCGCCCTGCAACGCCGCGTCATCGCCACTTACGACGACTATCCGCAAGTCTTGCGCGAGGCGCTGGTCTCGATCGAAGACAAGGATTTCTATACCCACTCAGGCATCAATCTCTGGCGCATCGCCGGAGCGGCGTATCGCGACATCGAATCGGGCGGCAAGGTTCAGGGAGCGTCCACCCTCACCATGCAGCTCGCGCGCAATCTGTTTCTCTCTCCCGACCGCTCCTTTTACCGCAAGATGCAGGAGGCGCTGCTCGCCATTCAGATTGAACGCCGCTTTACCAAGCCGCAGATCTTTACGCTCTACGCGAACCAGATCTTCCTCGGGCATGGCAATTACGGCTATGAGGCGGCTTCCGAATACTATTTCAGTAAACCTGCGCGCCGGCTCACACTCGAAGAAGCGGCGCTGCTCGCCGGACTTCCCAAGGCGCCGCAGTATTACTCGCCGATCAACCATCCCGAACGGGCGCTCAAGCGCCGCAATCTGGTGCTCAACGCCATGCTTGAGGACGGCAAGATTACCGCGGCACAAGCCGCCGATGCCAAGGGCAAGCCGATCGTGCTCAACCTGCAGAAGGATCCCAATTCCCTGGCTCCGCACTACGTCGAGGATATCCGCCGCTACCTGGAAGCGAAGTACGGCAGCGACCAGGTTCATCAAGGCGGCCTGCGCGTCTACACCTCGCTCGACATGGACTTGCAGAAGGCGGCGCGCCAGGCTCTGCTCGACGGCCTCGCTGCCTATGAGCGCCGTCACGGCTGGCGCAGCAAACTCGTGAATGTTCTTGCCCAGGGTCCCCTTGACAAATACGTCGATCCCGATTGGGACGACGAGCCTGAAGTCAACGGGTACATCCACGCCTTGGTCATGAAGGTTTCAGCCACTGCCGCCGAAATCCGTTTCGGCCAGCGCGCGGCCACGCTTACGCCCGCCGAAGTTGCCGCATGGGGCGCGCCCAGAACGTCAAAGACTAAGACTAAGCCCAAGCTTGACGATTTTCTTCGCGCCGGCGATATCGTCTACGTCAAGGTGCTGTCGCTTGATGCAGGCGGAAAGGCCCACGTCAGCCTCGAGCAGGATTCCGGAGTCGAGGGCGGTCTGGTTGCCATCGACAACGCGACCGGTGAAATCAAGGCCCTGGTGGGAGGCCGCGACTTTAACCTCTCCAAGTTCAATCGCGCGACCCAGGCTTTGCGGCAGGTGGGATCGGCTTTCAAACCATATGTCTATACGGCAGTGATCGACGAGGGCGGAAGTCCCGACGACACGATCGTTGATGCACCGATAACTTTTCAGACGGCTTCGGGTCCTTACACGCCCCACAACTACGACGACAAGTTTGAGGGGACGATCACGCTGCGGCGGGCTCTTGCTCAATCGAGAAATATTCCCGCGCTCAAACTGGCCGACCGCGTCGGCATCAAGACCGTGATCGACTACGCGCACCGCATGGGCATCACCGAAAATATTCCTCCGTACCTGCCGGTTGCGCTGGGCTCGGCGGAGATTACGCCGCTTGAGCAGACCTCTGCATTTAGCGTGTTTCCCAACGACGGCTTGCGCGTTGCCCCGCGCTACATCACCAAGGTCACGGATTATGACGGCCGCATTCTTGAGGAAGATTTCTCCGATGCCAAAGACGCAATCAGTTCGCACACGGCGCGCATTCTTACTTCGATGCTGCACGAAGTCGTCCTTCATGGCACCGCGGTCGCTGCCGCAAAAATGCCTTATCCTCTGGCGGGCAAAACGGGCACGACTAACGATTTCACCGACGCCTGGTTCGTCGGCTTTTCGCCCAACCTTACGTGCGGAGTGTGGGTCGGGTACGACGAAAAAAAATCCCTCGGCGACAAGGAAACCGGAGCCCGCGCCGCTCTCCCTATCTGGATGCAGTTCATGAGCGCGGCCTTGGCTGGCAAAGACCCCGGGGAATTCCAGCCCTTGCAGAGTCCTTCAAATTCTGCCGTCGCCCACAAGGTCGATACTCCCGATGTGGCTCCGGGGGATGGAGAGAGTCACTAGACTCGTGCCGTTTCCTTTCACCGCCGGGCCCAGGTTAGCGCCCCAAAACAGGGGCGCGAACCTGGGGCACCCTCGCCAATGCCCAATCAGTTGTAGTTACCGCCAGTGTGAATCGGGCAGAGAACCGGGATCATCCTTTATCCTATAGACACTTATTATGGTTACTTCAACTCGCAATCCTCGGGGGAGCGCGGCTCCTGAAATGACGAATTCTGGAGCTCCCACGAATGGGGCTCTCCAAAATTACGAGCGCGAACGGGTGTTCGGGCTGTTTCGACAGTTTGGATATCTGGAAGCGGAGCTGAATCCGCTCGGTTTGCTTTCTCCGCAACCGCATCCTGATCTGCGGTTTGATGCCGATAACGACAATGAATATGCGCGGGAGGCGCGGCGAATTTATTGCGGCAGCGTGGGCGTGGAGTTCACCCATATTGCCGACCGCGAGCGGCGGCGCTGGATTCAGGAGCGTATGGAAGCGGAGCCGGGTGCGGTCGATCAACAGCGGGCATTCGATCTGCTGATGCGCGCCGATCTTTTTGAACAGACTTTGCAGCAACGGTATTTGGGCAACAAGCGATTTTCGCTGGAAGGCAATACATCTTTATTGCCCGCGGTGGATGAGATTCTGGAGGTCGCCGGAGAACGCGGGGCCCTCGAACTGGTGATGGGGATGAGCCATCGGGGGCGGCTCAACGTGATTATTCATGTGGCGAGACGTCCGGCGAACGAGGTGTTTGCCGAATTTGAGGACGTGGATCCGCGCAGCGTGCTGGGATCGGGCGACGTGAAGTATCACATTGGCGCGACCGGTGAATACGTCACGAAGAGTGAGAAAAAGATTCATATTCACCTGGTATCGAATCCCAGCCATCTGGAGGCCGTCGATCCGGTGACAATCGGGCGGACGCGCGCGAAGCAGGATCGCGCGGGCGAAGGCGGTAGGGCGAAGTATCTCCCGCTGCTGGTGCACGGCGATGCGGCGTTCGCGGGGCAGGGAATTACGGCTGAGACGTTGAATTACGCCGACCTGGGCGGCTACACGGTTGGTGGAACGATCCACGTGATCGTGAATAACCTGCTGGGATTCACGACCAATGCGCGCGACGAACACTCTTCGCGCTTCGCGGCGCAGCTGGCGCGGCGGCAGGCGATTCCGATTTTTCATGTGAATGGCGAAGATGTGGACACGGTTATGCGGATCGCGCGGGTCGCGGCCGAGTACCGTTACACCTTTGGAAGCGACGTGGTGGTCGACCTGATCGGATACCGGCGGCACGGTCACAGCGAGGTTGACGATCCCACGGTGACGCAACCGCTGA
Source organism: Terriglobales bacterium (assembly GCA_049300475.1). Lineage (GTDB taxonomy): Bacteria > Acidobacteriota > Terriglobia > Terriglobales > Acidobacteriaceae > Acidiflorens. The sequence continues at coordinate 5,365 of JBAQJU010000234.1, forward strand.
TGTACAAGGCGATCAAAGAGCATCGGCCGCTGTTTGAGATTTATGCCAAGCAGATTGGCTTCGAGAATCTGGCCGAGCGCGCGGCGACCATCAAGGGCGAGTTTGAGAGTGCGCAGAAAGCGGCTCTTCAAGTGAAGAAGAAGCCGTTGCTCCGCGATTTGCCGAGTTACTGGGACAACTATTTCGGTGGACGTTACAAGGCGGAATATGACCAGCCGACGGGCGTTGCGCGCGAGGAATTAGCGGAGCTGACGGGGCGTTTGACGACGTATCCCGAAGGATTCCATATCCATCCGAAGGTGAAGAAGTTGCTCGAGCAGCGGGCGGAGATGGGTGCGGGGAAGAAGCCGCTCGATTATGGAATGGCCGAGGCGCTGGCCTTTGCTAGCCTGCTGAAGCAGGGGATTCCGGTGCGCCTGAGCGGGCAGGATTCGCGGCGGGCAACGTTCAACCAGCGGCACTCGGTGCTGATCGATACCGAGAACGAAAGCGAATATATTCCTCTGTGCAACATTGCCGAGGGGCAAGCGTCATGCCAGATCTATAACTCGCCACTTTCGGAAGCGGGCGTGATGGGATTCGAATATGGCTATAGCCGTGACTATCCCGAGGCGCTGGTTTTGTGGGAAGCACAGTTTGGGGATTTCGCAAACGTGGCGCAGGCGGTGATCGATCAATTTGTAAGCGCGGGCGAGGACAAGTGGGGGCTGCTTTCGGGACTGGTGCTGCTGTTGCCGCACGGGTACGAAGGGCAGGGGCCGGAACATTCGAGTGCTCGCATCGAGCGATTTTTGCAGCTCGCGGCGCGGGATAATTTCCAGATTTGCCAGCCTTCGAATGCGGGACAGTATTTTCATTTATTGCGGCGGCAGGCCTTGCGACATTGGAGGAAGCCGCTCGTCGTGTTTACGCCGAAGAGCATGCTGCGGCATCCGGATGCGCTTTCTCCGCTGGAGGATCTGACGCACCAGCGATTCTTGCCGGTGATCCCGGACACGGAAGCTCACGACGTCAAGCGGATTCTGATCTGCACGGGAAAAATTGGCCACGAACTGCGCACGGAACGGCAACGGCGAAATGACATGAACACGGCAATCGTCTTCCTGGAGCAGATGTATCCGTTTCCAGAGGCGGAACTGAAAGCAGAATTTGAGCGCCACAGTGGGGCGCGCGACATTGTGTGGGTGCAGGAGGAGCCGTCGAACATGGGAGCGGCCTTCTACATGCTTCCGCGGTTGCGGCGAATGTCGGGTGACCTGCCGGTGCTTTCGGTGAAACGTTCGGGGAGCGCAAGCCCCGCAACGGGGTCGGCGAAGGCGCACGAAGTGGAGCAGAAGACGCTGCTGGCGCTGGCGTTTACGACGCAGGGGTAAGTCGAGGCGCGAGATTTTGCATTTTTGGGAACGGGGTTCGATGTTTAAGGCGGGGCGAAGCCCCGCCACCACACGATCTTCCCGCTCACGCTCGCGTGAACATCTCTACCAGCGTCGCAGATGCCGATTGCGCAGTGTTTGGCGCAACTGTTCCCAGTTTTCTCACCAACCGCTGCTGGTCTATGGCTCGTAGTTGATCGAGTGCAACTTGTCCGCGTTTGCCCTGGAAACGAACCAATACCCGGGAGGGATATGACCGTATCGCTGTCGTCATGGGTGCGACGATGACGGTCCGTAGATTCTTGTTGATCTCTTCGGGCGAAACGACCAGGCACGGACGGGTCTTTTGAATCTCAGCGCCTTGCGTGGGGTCTAGAACAACAAGCCAGACTTCATCGCGCTGAGGTGCGCGGGCTACCACTGCCATTCCTCACGGTCAAACGCGTTCGGAACCTCGGGGAGCAGGAGTTCGTCGTGCGTTGCCGGGCCGGCGGCGCGAAATGCCTCGTGCCAACCCTGACGGGGTTTCCGCTCGGGAGAAATGACCAGGCGATCATTCTCGACGCGCAGTTCGACAGTCTTGCCGAAGCCGCATTGCTCGATGACGGGTTTCGGGATTCGGAGGCCGCGAGAATTGCCAATGCGAACTAGTTCCGCTTTCATACTCGTTCGGCACTCCTAGTAATTACATTGTACCTACATACCATTACTTTAACAAGTGGACAAATTGCTGCCACGTAAGTATTTCCTGTCAAAATAAAAAGCCCAGAAACCTATCTGGGCCTTGTGAGCAAAAGTGCAGTACCTTCTTAGGGCCAGCGCTTGGCGGCGTCTTCCCATCCCGCCGCTCGGGCCGGTGGAGTTGCAGCCTGAGCGGCAACGGGCGCTGGAATGCGAATGGGTTGCTGGGCAGTGGTGGCAGTGAGCGTCGGTTTGGGCGCTTCAGAAATTTGCTCTTTTTCCTCCGAGAGCAGCGGGGCGGCGACGCGCAAAGCCTCGACTTCTTTTTCCAACCGGGTCAATTCAAGTTCTTTCTGGCGCAAAACTTCATACACATTCTTCATTCTTAGGCACCTTCTGTTGTGCGACGAGTGGTAAGCGCAGAGTAAGAGCTTTGACTCCGACTTGTCAAGGAAAAGAGGCGTTGGAGAATCGAGGACATCACCGAAAAACCACGACTGCCACCAGGATGCCGAGGACAAGGACAACGATCGCCAGCAAATTAAGGTGGTCGGCCAGCCACGATTGCTTCACGTTCAAAGAATTGGCCAGGAAAGGCGGGATTTCGTCCGTTGCAAGGGACATGGCGAACGATGGTTCCGTCGCCGGACCATTTTCGTTTTCCGGAATCGCTGGCCCTGGTTGGTTCGTCTCTGCTTGGCTTATTTCCCCCAGCTCTGCTCCGGCCTGCTTTCTTTCGCTCTCCCTTTCGCTCTCTCTTTTTTCTCGACCGAGCTTCTCGAGAGCGCGCCTTTCACGATCGAGCTTGTCACAATCGAGGCACAACGTTCTCCCTTCTGAGACCGGGAATCCGCAAGCCGCGCATTTTTGAACGTGCAAGGCGGCTTCGGAATGAGGAGCGGACTCATCATGCGGGCTTTCGAGGATTGGAGCGGGCGCGGGTAATGCAGATTTCAGGTTTACGGAGGGAATCGGTCCGGTGGGAATCGCAGCGGACTCAAGGTTTGTGGACTGCGTGGGAGTCGAGGCCGAAACCGCGGGAACTGCCGGCGCTGGTGCGGAGACTGCCGGCGCAAACCCGGTCGATGCCGAACCCGCTGCGGCGAATCCCGCCGACGCCGGCCGCGCAGATTTGTCGGTCTCTCTTGGCGGTGGAGGGACAGCGCCATGGCGCTGTTCAGCCAGATCGAGCGCCGTCAGAGTGAGATCGGCCATGCGCTCGAGCGCGATCAAATCCCGTTCCTCAAAGGCATAGGGATGATCGGAGAATAGCTCGAACAGGCCGCGCACCTCGCCATTGCGGCGCAGCATCGGCAAGACGACGATCGACGCGATGCCCAACGCGCGGCAGGCTTCCAGATTCACTCGCGGATCGGCTTCGGCATTATCGCAGCGCAGCAATTGCCGGCGAGCAATGCTTTCGCCGGTCAGTCCCGAGCGCACCTGAAGGCGGGCGCCCACGGGGGGCGCGCAGGAACCGGTGCTGGCTCGACATACCATCTCGTCACCCTGGGGCAGGGCGAGCGCGGTTCCTGTGGCGCCTGTGATGTATTGCGCGCGCTCCACCAACAACTGCAGCGCGGCATCCAGTTCCAGCTCTTCAAGTTCTGGCTGTCCGCGAAGGTCGGTTGCTTCTGACGCCGTCAGGTCGGCCCCGGCGACGGTCTGGTGCGGACGATCTGGACGAAGCGGTTCCCCGGATTGAGAGAATCCCTGCATTGGAGGTAGAGGAGTGTCCTAATCCGAGTCTCGCCTTTGGAAACTCTGGCTGTCAAGAGTCGGAAGTATAGGTAGAAGCTGGGAGTCGGACTTGGCCGAAAGGACTCTAGGAGTTGCTGTCTTTGTGACGCAGCCATTCGATGAACATCTGCTCTTTCGGCTTGTCGTAGGCCATGAGCAGGTGGCGGATGCTGCGCCCGCTGACGAAGTGGCAGACCTCTTCGGCCAGGTTCTTGGCGTGGTCGCCGGCGCGTTCGAGCGATTGGGTCATGAAGATAATCTGCAGGCTGGCATGACGCGCGACGTTCTCGGGATTTTCGATGTGGCGAAGAAAGATCAGATTTCGCAGGCGATCCATCTCGGCATCGGCGCGGAGCACATCGATCGCTTTTTTCACATCGCGCTGTGAGAACGACTGCCCCACGTCGGCCAGCATTTTTTCCAGGACGGTGGCCATCTGAGTCAACTCGCGGGCGTCTTGCGGATCGATACGGCTTCCGGCAGCCTGGGCGGTGGTGGCAAAACTTAAGAGCAGATCGCCGATGCGCTCCAATCCGATCATGAGCTTCATGCAGGCGAGCAACTGGCCGGTCTCGGACTCCGGCACGCGGGTGATGGTTGTAGTCACACCGGAATCGACTTCCAGGTCGATGGCGTCGAGATCTTTTTCGCACTGGCGGATGTCGTTGAGGCGGGACATGGAACCGGTGGCGATGCCCTCGGCAGCGATGGCGGCGGCCGCGCGCGCCAGTTCACATGCTTCGACGGTTCGCTTTACCAACTCCAGGTAGCTGGGTTCGGGAGAAGGCGTTTTGATGCTGGCCGTGCTCATAGGCAATCTCGCATACTCGACTTCGGCTCCCGGTCTCTCCGAAAGAAACCGGGTATTGACTGATCGTGGGAC
>JBAQJU010000235.1:0-2236 GCA_049300475.1 Terriglobales bacterium
CTGTCTTGGTTCAGCCTGAAATGGAGAAGCGACGTTCTCCGTTAGTGTAGATTCCGCCCCTTCGGGGCGGGGATTTTCAAGGCATGAGGGTCTATCGTCCGATGACTTCTTTCTGTCAGCGTGCAACGCGGGAGAGGAACCTCCCGCGCTGCTGAGCATCGGTTCGATGAGCCCACCGGACTATCCCTCGGCATGGTTGCGTCCCCGCAGTGCCCGCTTCCGTTTCGCCCGGCAAGATCATTGTAGCTCCGCAACGACCTGTCGTTGAGTGTTATGGCTGTTTTCGACAGTTGAGTGGTAGCATAATATCCAGTTGGATCAAATCTTGTTTCCTCGAATACAAAATCCGCGACTGGCCTTTGTTTTCGCACTTACAGGAGCGCTCACCTTCTGGTTGCCCGATGTGGCTCTCCATGTCTGGGCGCGACAGAATTTCGATTCTCTACACGTCCGCATAATCACCTTTGTGATGCCCGCGACGTTCCTGATTACCTACTTGATCGCACGGGGATTTGCAGTCAAACAGAATTTCAAGTGGGTCGCCGCCTGGATGTTACTTGGTGTATGGCTCACTGGCGGTCTGTTCATGGCATTCTCGGCAACGGTGTCGGGCGGCGGATTTGCCGGACCGGACGGCGTTAGGGGCGGCCTTCTCATGGCTGTATTGGGCGCACTTCCGCCAATTACATTTATGGAGTCCACATACGATGGCGGCGGTTTGGCTCTCCTTGCGGTGACGTTTGGCCCGCTTTTGATTTTAGGTGCTCGAACGAGCGGGATACTTCATCCGTTGCGTCGTCGTCCTCCAGGGTAGCTGTCGCAAAATCGCAATATCCCTCATCTACTGTGGGTCAAAATAGCTTTCCTCGGCTGTCCGACATCGCGGTGGCTGGCCGCTTCGCTCTTCACGCGGCTTGCTGGCGGTGACTCTGGCGTTGCTGTCTGGCAGCTTCCAGCTTGCGGTCGCGTTCCGCGTGAATTTCCTGCTGACGCCCCGCCAGCACGTCCTTCGGCGTGACGTAGCCGGTGGCACTGTTCAGGCGGACGTTGTTGTAATGCTCCACGTAGCTCTCTACCAGACGCCGCGCATCTTCCAGCGACAGCGGCGTCCCCGGTCGGATGCACTCGCTTTTCAGCGACTTGTGCCAGCGCTCGATCTTGCCGTTCGACTGTGGATAGTAAGGGGAAGTTCGGACATGCGTCATGCCCGAGATGCGAATGAACTCCTTGAAGTCGCGAGCAATGAACTGCGGGCCATTGTCGGAGATAATGCGTGGCTTCGCTTCCGGATACTTCTCCTTGGCTCGCTGCAGGATCACTTCGACATCGGCTTCTCGCATGGACTCACGCAGATCCCAATGCACGAGGAAACGACTGAACCCATCCAGAATGCTGCACAAGTAATAGAAGGTGCCGCACAGGTTGATGTAGGACACGTCGATATGCCAGTGCTGATGCGGCTGCAGCGGCTGCTCGAAACCGGTTCCCTTGCGCGATGGTTTGCTCTTCCATCGGGATAATAATCCAGCTTGCTTCAACACTCGCCAAACACTCGCCGGACTAACGGCCACAACGTCAGCGTCGAGCATCATGAACGTCAGCCGCCGATAGCCTTCCAGCGGGTTCTTCAGATGGAACTCGACGATTGCTTCTTTCTCCCACAGCTCCAACCAGAAATCACGGGGAACCCAACCGTTGTGCTCGTTGAGGCACCCATATCGCTGCCGCCAGTCATAGAACTTGCTGGCGGTCACGCCCAACCACGGGATGAACCGTCCGACGCCGATCTCGGCCTTCTCCGACCAGCGCCGGACGAAATCCACGACTAGATCCCGCACATCATGCGGCACCCAGATGCCGGTTAGAGTTCCCCAAGACTTTTTTTTAGCGCAATGTGCTCAGCCATCAGCTCAGCCAGGACCTCGTCCTTGGTCTGGACCTTCTTCTCCAAGAACTCGATCCGTTTCTGCTTCTCCTCCACTTGGCGGTGGGGACGCTCTTGAGACTGAAAAGCGGCGGCTCCGTTCTCGAACAGTTCTTTCTGCCAGCGGTAGAACACAGTTGGCCTCAGGCCTAGTTCTTCACACAGCTCCGAGACGGGTACTTTGTCCACAAGATGCCGCCTCAGGATGGCTACTTTTTCTTCTGGGGTGAAATGCTTTCGTTCTTTCCTCATACGTTCGCTCCGTTATCTTAACGGACGAACGCCTTCTCCATTTCCAACTGAGGCAGGACA
>JBAQJU010000236.1:0-4127 GCA_049300475.1 Terriglobales bacterium
ATCTACAACGAACCGCAACCAAGCCGGCAGCGGGAAGGACGGTGGCGCCCGGAGCGGGAACTCTGGGGTCGATACCGCCTTTCGGAGACCAGCAGCCCTGGCAAGCGCCACCCTATCAGCCAGCCTCGGGCACCGGCGCCGGTGCCGAGACTCCAGACTTGGGTAAAGCCGAGCGCGAGGCCATGGAGAAGTCTTCGCTAATCTATGTGCGAAACGTCTCTGCCAATTCGGCTAGTGCTCAGGCCCGCGAAATCTTGAATGATCCAGCACCGGAACTGGGATTGGGTCTGGCCACGGGAACGCGATTGCGTGCACGTCTGGAATCAGCGGCCAGCACGGCAGTGCGAACTCCGGTTCTGGCGGTGATCGAGTACAACTATGAGCGGGACGGAGAAATTATCGTCCCTGCCGGAGCCAAAGCGGTTGGGCACATCCGGAACGGAGATCGTTCAGGTTACGTTGACATCCAGTTCGATTCTCTGCTGATGCCGGATGGTGCAGTCGTTCCGATCGAGGCCGCCGCCACGGGTTTGGACTTGCGGCCGCTGAAAGGAAAAGTTGAGGGTAAGAACACGGGGAAGAATGTCCTGGTCAGATCGCTGTCAGGAATCGGCCAAGCTGGCTCGATGTTGGTGGGACAAGGCAGTCTGAACCAACCGCTGAGCGAGTCGGACCTAATGCGGGAGCGCGTTAGCAACAATGTCGGCGAGGCTGGTGATGAGGAGGTTTCCCGATTAGCGATCACCCAGCACATCGTGGTGACGATTTCGGCGGATACTCCGATCTACGTGGTCCTCGAGCAGACACCCAAGTCCAATCAGGGTTCCCTGCAACCAAGTGCGCGGAGCGTTCCAACATCCAACTCCGCCAATGTTGAGCAACTGCGCCAGTTGTTGCAATTGCAGCAAGAGCTGAACCAACCGTCGGCAAGCAACCAACCAGCGCAGTAGACGAGCGGTTCCCAGCCAGCGCACGCTCGCGCCGAATCTTCATAGCTGGGTGCGCAGCAGCTAATGCGCTGGGTGTAGTTGGCGCGAAGGCTAGGAATTAGCTGGGCAGCGGCAACGACGATTTGTCGATTCGATGCCGCAGTGCGTATGCGTATTTGAGCCAGCCCGTGCGCAATTGCCCCGGCCCCTGCCCCTTGAACTCCCTGCCACTTTGCAGGCGAATCGTCACCTCTACCTCTAAACACGCCGCCATCGAATTCACTTTGGGCACCGGGGCAACCTGCTCAGGAAGCGTTATCGTGCCCGGTTTGAGCTCCCGGCCCCAAAGTGATTTGTTATCGAAGGTGATTATTTCTTTGCCTTTGTTTCTTGTGTACGCAATATTGGCAAGCACGTATGTTTTCGACCCGGAGCGGTTTCGTAAATCGAAGTTAGGATAAAAGTTAATCCCCTGCCAACTCCAGTTGTAAGCCACTTCCACATCTGTCTTGAGTAGAAACCAGCGATAGACAAAGATCAGCGCGGTGAACGCGCCTGCTGCGGAAATGTAATGAAGGAATGCGTGCATGGAATAGCAGGATTGTAGCAAGTGCGAGTGGTAGAATCCGGGGCATGGGATTTGTTCTTATTGAGGAGTGGGTGGACGAAGACAACCCTCATAAGTTCTATACCATGCCGGTGTCTGCTGGAACGTTTGCAACAAAAGAAGAAGCAGAAGAGGAAAAGAAGCAACACCGACCCCAACACGTTGACGGCTATATTAGGGTGCGCGAAGAGCTGCGAGACAATCCAGCCCCGAAGCGAAAGAAAAAGGGCAGAAAGAAACCGCCACCCGGTCGGAAATGATTCGGAAAAGTCAAAAGGCTGGCTGTGGCGTTTATGTATTCAGGCGCAAGGGCCACATCGTTTACGTTGGCCGTGGTGATTCCAATTTCCTGACACGGGTGATTCGTTCGCATCGCTCGGGTACCATGCGATACGACCGGAAGGTGCAGATCTATCGCCGTTCCAGCCCACGCGAAGCCTACCGGTTGGAATGCACCCTCATCCATCGCTATGAGCCGGTTGATAACAGCATTCATCCTGCCGTACCCGCCGGTTCAAACTGGCGCTGCCCCGTCAAAAGCTGTGACTGGTCTTAGGCCGATGGTAGAATCCGGGCATGGCAAACTTCAGATTGCGCGACCGTGTGCGGCGCATCGGCCACGATGAGATACGGACGGTAGAAGAAATCCGTGAAGGCGCTGGCGAAACCATGTATTCGATTCAGCTGGGGCTGGACTTCGCAACGCGCTTGTGGGCGCGGGAAAGCGAACTGGAAAACGCCCCGGATTTCATCAGGCCCGATCATGCTAGCAGTGGCGTGCCAGCCCGGCCCAGCAAAGGGCCGAACACGAAGCGCGTGGGTAAGAAGGTTGGCAAGAAACCCGCTGGTAAGACCGGCATCACGAGGAATGCCTATAAGCTGTCAACGCGGAAGGCCAGCAGAAAGAAGCCGCCCAGAAAACGTGGCTGAATGGCTGCAACGCTTGATGAGTTTTTTACCCAAATTCCTTTACCCATTTTTTACCCATTCCGATACATCGAAACCTTAGTCAACCTCCGCGACTTCCACCCACTCACGGTGATGACTTGATGCGTCACGAGAGCCGTACCCTGCGCTGCTGAATGGCCTGCATCGAGCAGCTCAGCGATTTACTGAGCCTCCGGTCGGACGGGCGACTCTCAAGCGGTAATTCTCGCGTCTTCGGTAGGCGTCCACCGCCGTCCCTTGCGGCGGTCGTTATTCTGAGATTGTCGGTAATAGCGCCGCTTCTGTCCCGAGCGCATCCGACGCAGCTGACGCCTACGAACCGTTTTAGCACTTTCTCGCCCGCCCATTTTAGCGACCCAGGGGATGTAACTCCGTCGGTGGTCGTTCACATTGTAAGCTCGGCCCTGGAACCGAGAATTCGACTGACCCGAATCGCTTGATTCAGGCCCAATCGTGCTTGTGAGATGCACCAAACTCAAACATTTGTTCATCTCATAATTCTTTTGCTCCCGCGTCCACGATTAACTCCACTGCGAACCCCAGCCTTTGAAATCAATGGGCATCACGATACTCTCGGAGATTCGAATCGCTATTCGGCAAACTTCAGGTTCGCGACACAGTTCTTAAAACAGTTCCGAACGGCCGTCCCGATTTGCCCGAAATCTGAAGTGCCCGTATGCTCTCCCCTGCAACGCGGAAATCAAACTCAAGCGCGATTCCAACGTGATCGCAAAAGAGGAGCATATGAGATTGTCAGATTGGAGAAACACCCGCCTTCGCCTCGCTCTCGTCTATGTCGTGGCGATTTGTTCATTCCAGTTGTATCCGTTGGTGTCACATGCCCAGAACCTTGGGCAGTCGCCACAGACTGGCCAAGCCGTACAGGGACAAACCGCTGCCCAGCCTGAGGGAACGGTTCTCAATCTCGTGAACTGGGTCGGCAATGTGATCTCTCCTGTCGGCGCGGCGCTGGCGGTGGTCATGGCAGTCGTCTCCTATTCCCAAGGACGCGGTGTCGCGCGATGGGCGGTAACAGCGGCCGGATTGCTGGTGATCTCAGGCCTCACTCGCCTGATCGAGTTCTGGATTCAGAACGGTACGGCGGGCGTGCAGTAGAAACGCTCACTGCGGAGTGCTCAGGCAATGACGCTGCCTCAAATCATCGTCGATCTGCTGACACTGCTATTCAACATGGCAGTTCCGGCCGCCATCTGCACGATGGTGCTCGCTGGAATCGCATTGCGGCAGGAAGGCGGCGTGAACTTCCAGACGGGCGGGAGGTTCCAGAGATGGGCCCTCTGGTCGGTAATTCTCTTGACGCTTCCGCAGTTGCTCTCCTGGTTTGCGGCGCAGGGTATCGCCATGCCGGCGCAAGGCGGAGGCATCAGCAGTTCGTGGGTCGCGAGTTTGCAAACGAGCTTCAGCGGTTTTGTTTCGAACGTCGTGGTTGCCCGGTTGACTCCCGTGCTCGCCGCTTTCTGCGTGCTGAAGGCGGCGCTCGATGCGGCCGAGGGGAACAGCCCGCTCGGTTCGATCATCTCCGCCATTTTTTTGCTGTCTGCGTCAGGCACAGTCCAGCTTTTCCAGAGTTGGAACAGCGGGTCACAGTTCGCAACCACGGACATGCTGACCGCAGCCTGGAA
>JBAQJU010000237.1:0-14143 GCA_049300475.1 Terriglobales bacterium
AGGCTGGAGCCAGGACGACCTGGTGTGGGCCGACGGCGCGCCCGTCTCCGCGCTCACCGTGAACGACAACGTCGTGTTCGTCAACATTCAGCCGGCCGACCGCGCTGGAGAAAAAGCTTTCGTCAGCATCAAGCCTTTCGCCGACTATTACCGCCTCGACAATCGCATCGTCACCACGCCGGCCGGCACTGGACGCAGGTTCTTCGTCAACCGCGAACCCGGGTCCATGACGCTTATGCTCTGGGGAAACCTCCCGCTCGACGACCCCGGCACAACCGAAGCACTCGCCATCGAGGATCCCGCCGGGTTCGCCGCCGGGCTTTTTCGTCAGCTGCTCGAGAAACGGGGTGTCGTCATCTACGGGCACGAGCGCACCCGCCACACCGAACTCGCCACGCTATCGACGTTCACCGCGACCGCCCTCGCGCCGTCCCGCGGAGGCAGTGAAAGCGCGGCGCGACCGCTCAAGACCGATCAGCCCATCACCCTCGCCAGTTACGAAGCCAAGCCGCTGGTAGAAGATGTGCGCGTGATCAATAAAGTCAGCCAGAACCTGCACGCGGAGATTCTGCTGCGCCTGCTCGGCCGAGAGCGTGGCAATGCAGGCACCATCGAAAGCGGACTCGAAGTTCTGCGCGGATTTCTCACTCAGGCAGGCATCGCGAGCGATCAATACGTTTTCTACGACGGCTCCGGACTTTCACGCCAGAACCTGGTCACGCCGCATGCGATCGTGCAATTGCTGCGCTATGCGTCGTCGCAGCCCTGGGGAGCAGCTTACAAGTCGAGCTTCCCGGTAGCGGGAGTAGATGGATCGCTCGCCGAGCGCCTTACCGCCGCGCGTCTGCAAAAGCGCGTGCTCGCTAAGACCGGATCGTTGGGCGGAGTCAAGGCTCTGTCGGGTTACGCGACCACCGACTCTGGACAGACAGTGGTCTTCTCAATTCTCTCAAACAACCTGAACCTGCCCTCAAAGCGCGTGACCGATGCGATTGACGGGATCGTGGAAGCGATCGTGGAAAACGTACCAGCAGGGCGTTAACGGACAGATTGGTCGCTGGGGGTGCTTACGACCGACGCGAGGCAGGTGACGGGATACTCCAAACTTTACACGGTGCTCAAGGACTTCTCGATACCTTTGGCGGCGCTGATCTGGGTTGTCGTCTCCTGGTACAGAGATAACAGGCGAATCCTGTCCATCCGACAGGTCGGCGACCAATACTCAGACAGAATCACAAGCAGGCCGGACAGCTTGACGAACTACTCGGTGGAGGTCGCTATCACCAACGATTCCCCTCGGGCCAACATCGTCGTCGCCTACTATAGCCTTGAATTGCCGTGGAAGGACGACGCTCTGGATCCTCTACCCGATCCTATAGAGTTCGATCCGCCCTCATAAGGTCTATAAGATTCACCCTGAGCCAATTCAGGTCTCACGGAAGAGAGTGCTCAACCATCGGCGATACCAAAATGGGAAACTGGGCCCAGGCGAGGCATTCCGTGGTTATTTGCTCGCCAAAGGCGCGAGCCCGATTCCACAAGATCTCCAAAGCTCGGGATGTATTGAGGCTAGATTCGTCGGGGAGGACACGAAGGGCAGGGAATATCGTTCCGGCCCCATATACCTACATCCAAGTTAAACGTCCGTTATCAGCCCAGAATACCCATCTTCTTCCCCACGCGCTGCAGCACCTCGAGCGCCAGCTGCAATTCTTCTTTGGTGTGGGTTGCCGTCATGATCGTGCGGATACGGGCCTTCCCTTCCGGCACGGTCGGAAACGCGATGCCAGTTCCGAGCACGCCCTCTTTGAATAGTTCGCGGGAGAAATCCATGGTCACACGGCCGTCGCCGATGATGATGGGCGTGATTGGAGTCTCGCTTGCGGGCGTGCTTTTGCCGCCGATGTCGAAACCGAGCAGGCCGAGTTCTTTTTTCCAGAAGCGGGTGTTGGCCCAGAGCTGATCCATCCACTGCGGTTCTTTTTCCAGAACCTCGAAAGCGGCTATGCACGTTGCCGCAACCGAGGGCGGATGCGACGTCGAGAACAGGATCGGCCGCGCGCGATGGTAGAGAAAGTCGATGAGATCGCGCGTGCCGCAAACGTATCCGCCGAGCGCGCCGATGGCTTTTGAGAGCGTTCCAACCTGGATGTCGACGCGCCCGTGCATCTTGAAGTGATCGACGGTGCCGCGCCCGTTGCGCCCGAGCACGCCGGAGGCGTGCGCATCGTCGACCATCATGATCGCGCCATATTTTTCGGCCAGCTCACAGAGGCCGGGCAGCGCGCCGATGTCGCCATCCATGGAGAAAACGCCATCGGTGATCAGCAGCTTGTGGCCGGGCTGATCTTTGATGCTGGCGAGTTGCTGCTCGGCGTGAGCGAGATCTTTGTGATTGAAGACGAGAATCCTGGCGCGGGAGAGGCGTGCGCCGTCGATGATCGAGGCATGGTTGAGCTGGTCGGAGATGATGAAGTCATCTTTGCCGAGGAAGGCGGAGACGGTGCCGGCGTTGGCGGTGAATCCGGATTGGAAGACGACGCAGGCCTCAACGCCTTTGAAGCGCGCGATCTTCTCTTCGAGGTCCATGTGAATGCGCATGGTGCCCGCGATGGTGCGGACGGCGCCGGAGCCGACTCCGTATTTGCGCGTGGCTTCGAGCGCGGCCTCGCGAAGTTTGGGATGCGTGGTCAGGCCGAGATAATTGTTGGAGGCGAGGTTGATGACCTTCTTGCCGTCAAAGGTGCAGACCGCAGCCTGCTCGTCTTCCAGCACGCGGAGCTTGAAGTGCGTGCCCTTGGCCTTGAGTTCGTCGAGCTGGTCCGTGAGGAAGGAGAGCGGGTTGGTGCGGGTGGCAGTGGGCATGGGTCGTACCTCGGCGAATTCTTTCCCGCGGATATACGCGGATCAACGCGGATTTGAATCAATAGTTTAATACCGGGACCGGTGATAGAACTACCTCAAGGGAGTAGCAATGAGAAGATTGCTGGCATTTTTGAACCGATGGACTGCTGCGGCTGTCGCCGAAAAGGTTGGGGTGGTGGAAACTGCAGCCGAGTTTTTCAAGAAGCGAGCGGGCTCGGCGACCGGGGAAGGAATGATGAAATTTCTTCGGACCGCTCCCATTAAAACGGCGCCCGAGTTCAAAGACCGGGCGGAATAGCGTTTCGGCAGCCTGGGTCAGGCGGGACGAAATGCTGGCGCGTGTGCTGTCGTGGCTGCCAGTCGATGACGGCGAACACTCCAAACGACTCAGGGAATTACCTTAGTCAAAGAGTTCGCTGTGGGAACCCATGCGAACCATTTGCAGAATATCCGGTTCCGGTTTGCGGTAGATGAGTAGGAGATCGGGCTTGAGGTGACACTCGCGAAAGTCGTGCCATTCGCCGGCGAGTGCGTGGTCGCGATTCTTTTCGGGCAGCGGCTTGTCCTCGGCTAACAGAGACACGGTCGACGTTAATAGGACTTCCAGGTCGCGCCGATGCTGTCCACGCTTCTCGCGCTTGAAGTCGCGGCGGAAAGCGTTGGTGCGCTCAATCCTCCGCATTCAGGTCGGCCATCAAGCCGGAGACGCTTTGGAACGACCGATGTCCGCCCTTGCGCGCTTCCCGCATTGCCGCCGCCGTGGCGGGATTGGGAGCCTTCACTTCGAAGGGCAGGGCTTTCTCCGTGGCGACGCGAGTCAGCAGGACACGCACCGCATCCGAAACCGACAAGCCCATCGTGGCCAGCGCTTTGGACGCCCGCGCCTTGACTTTTTTATCAACCCGAACATGCACCATTTCCGTCGCCGCCATGGTTGTCTCCTAATGAGATACATTGTATCTCATTAGTAAGCAGATGTTCAAGCGAGGATACAGGGTAATGTCTCAGCTCCGAATTTAGCGATGGGGACGGCAGTGCTATGGCATACTCGCATCGCGGCTGAGGAGGCCACAATGGGAGGTTATGCACCGCTTCATGCCTGGCTTGTTGGCCAACCCTCAAATCTTGATAAAATCCACGCAAGATTTGAACAGATTGAAGGAATTCTGGGCTTCATTCTCCCCGCGACTGCCCGTAAGAAATCTCAGTGGTGGGAAAATAATGCGACTCGGCACGTCCAAGCAAGAGCGTGGTTGGACGCTGGCTTCCACACTGCGAACCTGAGTCTCAGTAACGGAACGGTTGATTTTGAGCGGAGATAACGCGCCATGAGCAGAAATGTGGGATTAAAGAGATTAGGCATTGCCGTAGCCATCGTCACCCCGATAGTTGTATTTATCTTGATCGCAACTTTATCGAATGCTGCTCCCGAGTATGCTTTACGCATAGCTGGTTTTTCGTTGTTCTGTGGTTTATTCGCTTGGGGCTTGATTCGCTTAGTCGCATGGGTTGTTGACGGTTTTACGCGAAATCGATGACGACAACCTAAGTAACGGTCTCGGCACCTCATCATCCAGAAATAGACCTCAGATTCTCGCCTACCACGCGCCGTACCAGCCATCCCTTCGCGTCAGTTCGACCTTGCGTCCGAACAGTTGGCTGAGTGCGTCGGCCTGCAGCACTTCTTCTTTGCCTCCGTCGGCTACGATGCGGCCTTTGGACATCAGCACTACGCGTTCGATTTCCGGGACGATGTCGGGAAGTTCGTGGGTCACGAGGATGATTCCGGTTCCGGAATTTGCCAGCGCGCGCGTGGTGGCGCGGAGATCGTGCTGGGCGGCGATGTCCAGCGAATTGCAGGGCTCGTCAAAGAGCAACGTTCGCGGCTTGTGGACCAGGGCGCGTGCGATCAGGACGCGCTTCGCTTCTCCTGACGACATCTCCTCGACAGGGCGCGCGCCTAGATGCGCGATCCCCAGTTCGAGCAGGGCCTCTTCAGCGCGCCGCCGGTGTTCGGGGTCAATCGTGTGGTTGGGAAAGATGCGCGTGCTGCTGAAAAAACCGGAGAGGACGACATCGAGTCCGGTGGCTTCGCTGGTGCACGACGACATCAGGTCATTCGAGACGATGCCGAGCAGCGAGCGCAGTTCGAAAACGTTCCAGGTGCTTTGGCCTAGAATCCGGATGCATGAGCTGTCATTGGCCACAGGGTAACACTCGCGGGTGATGCTCTTGATGAGCGTGGACTTGCCGCAGCCATTGGGGCCGAGAATGGCAACATGCTCGTTCTGGGCGATACGCAAGTTGATGCGGCTGAGGACGACTTTCTGCCCGCGCATCACGCTGACGTTCTCGAGATCGAGCAGGGGCGGTTGAGTGGGATCGCTCTGGAAATTCATGCGGGGCCTTGCTTCTTCGGATGGGAGAGCGCGGCGACCGTTCCCTTGGTTGCGCGCAGGTAGTCGGCGGGCGCGATCAGAATCTGAAGGCCACGCGTGCCCGCCGAAATCGAGACTACATCGAACAGCTCAATTGTCTCGTCTACAAAGACCGGGTAGTCGCGCTTGGCGGCGAGGGTTGTCACGCCTCCGCGAATGTAGCCGGTCAGGGCCTGCAACTCCTTCACGGGGACCAGTTCGATTTTCTTTTCGCAAGCTGCGGCGGCCAGAGCTTTCAGGTCGAGTTCCTGATCGCCGGGGATGAGGGCCATGACGATCCCGTTTCTCTCGCCCCGTGCGGCCAGCGTTTTGAAGACCTGCTCGGGGGGGAGGCCGATTTTGGCGGCCACGGTTTCAGCGGCTAAGTCTTCGGGATCGACCTCGTACGCGCGCAGTTCGTACTGGATGCCGAGCTGATCGAGCAGGCGGGCGGCGTTGGTCTTCTGGGCTGCGAGTTTCGAAGGCGGCTTCACGTTGTATAGTGTCCAATACGGCTGGTCAGTAGAGGTCCTTCGACTCCGGTGGAACTCCACTTCGTTTCCGTTCCGGCTCCGCTCAGGATGACAGAGCAGAGGAGACCGAGGTCCTTCGCTTCACTCAGGATGACAATCCTGAGGATACCGTTAAGGGTACAAGGGAGGTTCATTTGCGTCTTCTTCTGCACTGGATTTTAAGCGCTGCAGCGCTCTGGATTGTCGCGCATTTTGTGCCCGGCATCTACGTAAGCGGGCCGAAGGCGGCGCTCATTGCGGCGCTGGTCATCGGCCTGATCAACGCCACGCTCGGGCTGATACTCAAAATTCTTACTTTCCCTTTAACCATTCTGACGCTCGGGCTTTTCTGGTTCGTCATCAACGCGCTGATGCTCGAACTGGCCTCCGGCTTTGTGAAGGGATTTGAAGTTCGCGGCTTCATCCCCGCGCTGATCGGAGCCGTCCTGATGAGTCTGGTCAGCTCGGTTCTGCAATGGATCGTAATGCCGAGGCGGGATCGGTAATCGCGCCGCTAGAGCCTCTCGACATTTTTCTGCAACTCGCGGGCGATTTCCTCGGGAGGAGTTTCGGGCGCGAACTGCACAGGCTTGCCAATACGAATCTGAATTCTCCCCGGCGGCGCGGTTCTTTTTCCGGCGCGCTTGAGTTCAAACAGTCCCTCAATGCGCATGGGAAGGACGGGGATGCGCAGATTGTTCGCGAGCAGGCCGATGCCGGTGCGGAATGGCTGAATTTTGCCGTCCTCGGTGTGCCGGCCTTCGGGAAACACCAGGACGCTATAACCGCGGTCGACGGCCTCTCCGGCATAGGCAAAGCTTTTGCGGAAACCGGCGTCGCGCGGCAGCGGAAACAGATTGAGAAGCGTGACGCCGAGCAGCCATTGCAAACGGTCGTAGATTCGCAGGAACCACGGCCGAGTGGACGCGGGCGAGCGCAAGGCTTCAAGAGCCTCGCCGCGAGTAGCGGTCGCGAGTTTATGGCGGAGGCGCGCTGGCAGGGCAGTCTGGATCAATCCGATGTCGATGTCGGCGATGTGGTTGGAGATGACCAGCAGCGGGCTGGATACGCCGCGGAGGTTTTCGCGCCCGATCACGCGCGGGCGTCCGAGCAGAAAAACTGCGGGGCGCATGAGCAGATAGTGCGCGGCCAGGCGCAGCCAGGTGGCCGGCCGACGCAGGGTCCAGCGGGGATAGTGGAAGCCGCGGCGTCCGCCGCTTTCAGCATACTTGTCACCCTGTTCATCACCACTCCGCTCGCTCCTTAGCAGCCTATCGATGTCGGCGACTGTCGCCGCATTGGCAAATTTCGTCTCGCTCAGGTCCACCTGATAACGATCCTCGAGCGCTCCCAGCAGTTCGACGCGCTCCAGCGAACTCAGGCCGAGGTCGCGCTCAAGGTCTGCATCAGGCGCAAACTTCGGAGCGGCGCGACCGGTAACTTTCGCCACCAACTCAGCCAGCGGGCTGGCGATGGCATCGCGGCCTTCCGCATTTGCGGTTCCACTGATGTGGGCGGCGACCGCATCGCGAATTACGTTGCGGCGCGGCTTGCCGGTGGAGGTGCGCGGAAAATCATCTTCCGGCCAGAAAAACCACTGCCGCATCTTCTGATATTCAGCAAGCGTCTCGTTGGCGCGCTCGACGACTTTCTTCGCGGCGGATTCCTTCACTCCTTTATCTTTATCGGCCGCGTCCGCGCTTGGTTCGCTCAGGATCACGACCGCGCAGGGTTCGGCATTGCCTCCGCGCTCGAGCCCAATGACAACCGCATCTCGCACTTCTTTCTGCGCACGCAACGCGGTCTCCAGATCCTCCGGATACACGTTCATTCCGGCGGGCGTGACGATGACTTCTTTCTTGCGTCCCTTAAAAAAAAGATTGCCTTCGTCGTCGAGAGCGCCGAGGTCTCCGGTGCGGTACCAGCCCTCGTCGCCCGCCACGGGCATGAGTTCGTGGCCGTTCCAGTAGCCGCTGGCGACGCCTCTGCCGCGCACGAGGATTTCGCCATCCTCCGCGAGTCGCAGTTCGCGGCCGGGCAGAACCTTGCCGATCGAGCCTCGGCTGGTATGGAAGGGATGGTTCAGGCTGATGAGTGAAGTAGTTTCGGTCAGGCCGTAACCCTGGACGACTGCATAGCCGAGGCGATGCCAGAATTCTTCGGTTTCGCGGTCGAGCGCAGCGCCGCCGCTGATAATGGCCAGGAATTTCCATCCAAACTGGCGACGAACGCGGCGGAAGGTCCACCACCGGCGCAGGAAGTGCTGGTCCGCGGCCCGCGCATAATCGGCGGCGAAAGACTTGCGACGGCCGCCTGCCTCCAGATCGCGTTCGATCTTCTGCTTGAGCGAGTCGATCAGCCGGGGAACGGAGACCAGCAGGGAAACGCGCTCGCGATCAATGGTGGCGATGATTTCCGTGGGATTGAAGGTATCTTCGAAGACGACCGTGGCGCCGAGAAGCGGTGGAATAAAAATTCCGAGGAATTGTCCGAAGACGTGGCTGAGCGGAAGAAGGTTGAGAAAACGCAGGGGATGGACGAAGCGCTCGTATTTGAGATATTTTGCGATTTCTTCCGCGATGGGAGCGAGATTGCCGGCTACGTTGGCATGGGAGAGAACGACTCCTTTCGGCTCGGCGGTCGTGCCCGAGGTGAAGACGATTTCCAGCGGATCGGAAGGCTCAATCGCAACTGGACGGAAGCGGTCAGCGGCATGTTGGGCGACAGCCGCGGTGAGGTCGGCGGGATCGAGGGTGGCGAGTCCTTCGAAATGCGCAGCGCGTTCGCGTGGACAGAGGACCAACTTCGTGTGCACCTGCCGGCGGATGCGGCGCGCGAAATCGGGACTGGAAGCATCGTCGACGGGAACAGCAAGAACTCCCGAGAGAGCGCAGCCCAGGAACGCGGCGACCCATTCGGCCGAGTTGGGGCTCCAGAGCAGGACCGCGTCGCCTTTCGCGATGTTGCGAGCAGCGAGTTCGCGCGCGAACTGATGAGCGGCTCCGGCGACTTGCCCGTAGGACCAGCGCTCATGGCGATATCCGCGCGGATACACGTAGGCGGGCTCCGGGCCCCAACCCTCGAAATCGTCCAGATAGTCCAATAGACTTGCCCGCACACCCTGTTTAGTAGCACAATTCCGAAATCTTTACCGCAAGACCTTTTCCAATGGCTCGCGGGTTGGATGCGTGAGAGCAAATGACGAGACTTTTCCAGGTTCGGGTTGGAATTCGCCTGGTTCTGGCCGCCGGCCTGTGTGGACTGATTTCGTGCCAACCTCCGGGTGCGAACAACAGCGGTGCCGCGACGCAGGCGGCGACACCGGCAACGCCCCACCACGAGGAAAGCCGGTTAACGAGTGGCCCAGTCCGCGATCTGAGCCAGGACGAGCGGGCCGGCGGGCATATACTGCGCAAGCACGTGGGACAGACTGAAGAGGACCTTCGCCGGCGGCTGCAGCGCGAGGAGAACATTACCGGCGCCTCAACCTATACGGATCGGTCAACCGCCGAGCACGTGGTGGGCGCGGCGATTGCGCAATCGGAGGATCGGATTCAGAGCTGGCTCAACCGTCAGGGACGGCATCCGAATTTGGTATTGGACTATGACGGCGATGAGGCCATCGGACGCACAATGAATCGCGGAGAGGTTCACTCGCGCCCCTGCACGCACGCACTGGTAGTGCTAAAGTACGCCGGGCCGAACAATTATTACGTTCTGACTTCCTATCCGGAGTGTCGCTGATGAAATCACACGACCCAAATTCGAAATCAGGAATGACCGCGGAGAATTTTCCCGCGCTCCATACGTTCCTGCGGGGATATTTTCATGAAGATGTGGCCGATGAATATGGGACACCGCCCGAAGCAGCCGACCAGTTTTGCGAAGACGCCGAGAGCGACGAGCGCATTCCGGTGGCTCGGGAGTGGCAGAAGGTGATGGAATTAACGGCCGGCCAGGCCCCGGCCCTGAACGCAGCCCTGAAGAAACTGGGCAGCGCGATTCAACTGAAAGAAGATCAGATTCCCGAGGTATCGGCGATTTTTGCGCGTTGTTTGAAGTCGGCCCGCAGGGCGGCCAACGAATGAGGCTTTTACGCTCTCCCAACTTTTCGGATCATCGCAATCACGACTGCAGCTCATTTGCTCGCTTCACCTGTCGCGTCAAAGCGGATTCCGTCCGCCGCTGAACCTGAAGCGAGAAATTGCCTGATTTTGGCCCGATTCGGCCCCGCCTGATCGATGGCAACCGACAGACTACGCAAGGCCTGTTGGAAGGGAGTGTCTTCGGGCAGGCGAAAAATCCAGGGGATGTTGGCTGCAGTGAGGGTGCGGTCGGACGAGATGGCTATGACGGGGACGAATACCTTCACCCCAATCTGTTCGGCAAGGTGGCTGGAAGGGCGGTCCAGCGCAATCAGCGCCAGCACGTGTTCCTCATAGATGGCCTTAATGAGATCGTCGGAGGCTTTGCCCCACGAAGCTTCGGATGGAATCGCGATCAGCGACAGGTGCTTGTCTGCTCTGTTGAAGGCGCTTATCACGCGGAGTGTCTCCGCGCTTCGGACGACTTCATCGGCGTGAGGCCCGAAGACACCGATTCGCAGATTGCCAGTTTGCTCGTCCGGCAGTGGCGGCCCCGCGTATTGGACTCCATTCTCACCAACGCGAGCGTATGGTTTCTCCATCGTGATTGGCCGGTAATCAATCGTTCCGTTGTGCACGTGGGCGAGGAAGAGAGGCGCGATGTTCTTGCAGTTTGGATCGAAAATCATATCGCTGGTGACGCCTTTGTAAGTTTCCATGGCGGTTAGAGCGTCTCGGATGCGGCCTTTATTCAAGCCCGCACGGCAGATTGCTTCGAGCAGGATTTGCATGGCGTCGTAGGCGAGAGCGGCGAAGTGATCCGGCTTTTCACCGAAGCGCGCTTCATAGTGGGCGTTAAATTCCTGCCAGCGTGGGTCGGAACGGTTGGGATCGTAAGGGAAAACCGCCTCGAAGCCTTCGGCCGCCGGCCCAGCCAGCTTGATCAGTTCGTCGCCCATGGTGCGATGGCTGCCGAATACGCGCTGCTTCATGCCCAGTTCCTGCATTTGTTGCAGAATCATGGCCGCGGGGCCGATGTCGGTCCAGATCACGATAGCGTCGGCGCGAGAATCTTCGATCACTTGCAATTGGCGACGGAAGTCGGTATCGCCGGGCATGAATTTCTGCTCGATCACGACGGGATGGCCGAGGCGGCGGGAGGCGTCACGGAATTTCAGAACTCCGAAGCGGCCGTAGCGATCGTTCACGCGCAGGATGGCGACCCGCTTCAGACCCAGCTCCGTGTAGATGTGCCGCGCCAGCGTGTAGCCTTGCAGGCGATCGTCCTGAAGATCGGTGAAATACCATGGGACGATAGTTTCTGGAATGGTCGGATCGGTGGAGGCGCTGTTGACAAGCGGCATTTCGGCTTTGAGAGTGAGACGCAATGCGATGTGAGTCGTGTCCGAGCTGATGGAGCCGAACATGGCCCAGACCTTCTCGTCGTAAACCATCTTCACGATCTCATTGCTGGCCGCGCCCCAAATGGCGGAGTCGTTATGCAACATCAGCTTGAACGGCTTGCCGCCATAGCCGCCATCGGCGTTTGCCTCATCGATGGCCAGGACCGCGCCATTCAACATGCGATTGCCCAGGGCTTGATCGGGATGGTCATGGAGCGGCGCGATGAAGCCGATCCGGATTTCCGAAAGATCTTTCAGGCCGGGGTCGGGAATATCGCGGGCAGCGCCGTTGTACTCGACCAGATCCTCGTAGAACTCGTGGTAGGGAGTGGTGAACTTCGAGAACGGGCGCAGGTCCTCGGGCACGCCGGTATAAGGTTTGAGGGACCGGGGCGCGGGCAAGCCTGGCGGATTTTTGCCGCACGAACATGGCGCGGGTGTTTGAGCCCAACCTGCGCACGCGAGCACGACCGCCATTGCTGAAACAAAGATGAAGCGCATGCCGTTAGTCCTGCTCACTGGACTCCTGCTCGCCGGACTCGTGGTCGCTGGGTGACTTCTGCCGGAACATGGCGATGGCTTCGATTTCGACCAACAGGTCGGGGCGGCAGAGAATCGCCTGAATTCCGGTGGAGGCGGGCAGCGGGTCGAGTCGCTGCTCTGTGTAGAAATTGGTGCGCTCTTCGTTGAAGGCCTGGTAGTCGCGCTCAATGTCGCGGAGGTAACAGGTGGTACGAACGATGTCGTGCCAGGTTGCTTTTTCGGACGCGAGCAGCCTGGTAATGTTTTCGAAGGTACGCCGGAGTTGGGCGCGAAGGTCGCCAACGTGTACTGTCCGTCCCGCATCGTCGATGCTGGCGGTACCCGAGATCAGCAGAATGGTAAGCCCGTTTAAGTCGATCCGCATCCCCCGGGAAAAGGCGCTACCGTAGTCGTAGGCTTCGTTCAGCGCAGTGTGGTTAGTAATTGCCCGCTTTACAACTTGCGCCGCCGTTACTTCCGCGAGTAAGTCCTGAACATTCATAGAATGACTCCTGATCGTATTACTTCTTGCTTGCTGCCTTATGCGCGCTAAGAACTTGTGTCGTTTCGACGGAGCTCTTCTGCCGAATGCCGTGGCTCAGTCCCTTGGCGGTTGCGGCCCAGATGTCGTCGCCCTGAAAATCGACGCCGAGAATGTAGTTGTGGGCGGGGGCGCTCTGCACGGCGATCTGTCTCACGGTGCCGGCCGCGTCACGTATGAGCATTTCCGGTTTATGCGTATCGAGCGCTGGACGGTACACTGCCCAGTTCGTGCCATCGTAGTAGGCCAGTCCTTTATCGGTAGAGAACCAGGCGCGATTGGCGTCGACAGCCCTGATCTGGTTGAGGAAGTCGCTGGGCAGGCCGCTGTCTTTCTGCAGGAAGTTATGCCAGTAGCGGCCATCATAGCGGCTGGCGCCGAAGTAAGTGGCGACCCAGAGAATCTTGTCGACGTAACTGACTGACGTTGTGATCTCGTGAATCAATCCCTGGTCCTTCATGAGGACGATCTCGTTCTCTCCGTCGGGATCGTTGTAATCCTTCCAACGCTCGCTTTTTACGTCATATTCGAGAACGCCGCCGCCCCACACCGCGTAATAGACTTTGTCTTCCGCCGCACTAACACCGTAGGTCCAAATTTCATACATCGGTGTATTGCGCTCGTTGAAGAGAGACCATTGTCCGGTGTGGGTGTTCAGGCGACTGGCGCCGGCTGCGGTCGCGGTCCAGACGAAATCGCCCTCCACGCCGACTCCGTAGACGATGTCGTTGCTCAAGCCAGAATTCAATTGGGTGAAATTGTCGATGCGTCCGGCGGAGATACGGCTCAGACCGCCCATCGTGCCAGCCCACACGTCGCCGGTACGCTTGTCAAGCGCGAGCGACAGGACGGCCTGGTGCGCTATTCCCTGTTGTTCCGGAGTCGCGGCGGGGCGAAAGACCTTCCAGGTGCCGTTCTCGTACAGACCCAATCCGTTTTCCGTTCCCGCCCAGATGCGCGTTCCATCCACGAGCACACAGAAGACGTGGTTGTCGGGCAGGCCGTTTTCGGTGGTGAAATTTTCCCAGCGGAAACGCGGCATGTCCTGGGCGGCGGCCAGGGATGCCGTCAGCAGAACCAGCGTCGTGAACCAGAGTCGGGGCTTCATAGCGTTTTCAGGTACTCGATGAGATCGTTCAATTCGTCCTTGGTGAGATCGTTACTTACGCCGTGCGTATCCTTCGGATTGAAGACGGTCCAGATTTCTTCCAGCGAACGTGCCGAACCGTCATGCAGGTAGGGCGCGGAATAGACTACGTTCGATAGCTGGGGCACGTCGATCACGGGAGAGCGGTCAGTGGACTTGCCGGTGCCGACGTTCACCTGCTGCTGGTTGGTGTACTTTAGTCCGCTGTGGCAAGTCGTGCATTGATTCGCTCCCGGGATCGGCTTGCCGTTTTTGTATTTCGTCCGCTCGAAAATTGCCTTGCCGCGCTCCTGCGCCGGCGTCAGATCTCCGTTGGAAAGCCGGTAGCGGTTGGGGCGATAGGGGAGCGAATAGACAAACGTGACCAGATCGGTAAGTTGCCGCTCGTTGAAACTCTGGGAGCGGAAGAAGAATTTTTCGGTGCGCGGGCCGCACTCGGTCGGCATGTCGGGATTGCCGCCATTCCATTTGAAGGGCTCGGTGCCCGCAAGGTTCTCCAGCGACCGGTTATCGACGATGTCTTTGCCGAATCCGTCCGGCTCAAGATCCCACTGCAAGCCGTCGATGGTGGCGTCAAGGTGGCAATTGGAGCAGCCAAACTGGCCTTGGAACGCATAGTCGGCGGTGTAGAAGATGCGCTCGCCGCGGCGA
>JBAQJU010000238.1:0-16040 GCA_049300475.1 Terriglobales bacterium
CTCCTCGATTTCGGAGATCCAATCCGGCCGTTTGAGAACCTCGCGCGGCTTCGGCCCGTCGGCTGCGCCCACAATGCCATCGCGTTCCATCAGATCGATCAGGTGGGCGGCGCGGCCGTAGCCAATGCGCAGGCGGCGCTGGAGCAGGGATGTCGACGCCTTTCCAAACTCCAATACTAGGCGCACGGCGTCGTTGAACAGCGGATCGTTGTCGTTTTCGGAAAGTTCTCCCGCCTCGCCGTCGGCTCCGACTGCGCCTTCGCGATCTTCATGGGGAGCCTCCAGGAATTTCTCCTGATATTGCGCCAGGCCCTGCGCCTTCCAGAATTCCACCACAGAGGCGATTTCTTTCTCCGTAACAAAGGGAGCGTGCAAGCGGTGCACACGCGCGGAACCAGAGGGCAGATAGAGCATGTCGCCGCGTCCCAGCAGCGATTCGGCGCCGTTGGCGTCGAGAATGGTACGCGAATCCACCTTCGTCGCAACGCGGAACGAAACGCGAGCCGGAAAGTTAGCCTTGATGAGGCCGGTAATGACATCGACCGATGGCCGCTGCGTGGCGAGCACAAGGTGAATGCCGACTGCGCGCGCCATCTGGGCCAGGCGGGTGATCGATTCCTCGACATTGTGGCCGTCGAGCATCATCAGGTCGGCCAATTCGTCGATGATTATGACAATGTAGGGAATCGGGCCGTCCTCGGATTGCTCGGCGGCAAACAAGCTGGGCGTATCGTCGAACAGGGCGTTGTAGCCGGCAATGTTGCGGACGCCTTTCGCGGCCAGCAGCTTCAGGCGGCGCTCCATCTCGCGCACGGCATTGCGCAGCGCATTGGCCGCCAGTTTGGGCTCGGTGATGATGGGCGTATAGAGATGGGGCACGCCTTCGTAGTTTCCCAGTTCGAGCCGCTTGGGATCCACCAGGACAAGGCGCACCTGATCGGGCGTCGACTTGTACAGGATCGACATGATCATGGCGTTGATGGCCACGCTCTTGCCGGTGCCGGTCGATCCGGCGATGAGGAGATGCGGCATTCCGGCCAGATCGGCGACGGCGAGGCGCCCGTTAATGTCCTTGCCCATGGCCAGCGTGAGTTTCGATTTCGAGCCGATGAATTCCTGCGACTCGATGTTCTCGCGCAGCCAGATGATTTCGCGTTCACGGTTCGGAACCTGGATACCCACCGTGCTCTTACCCGGCATGCGCTCCACCAGAATGCTTTCGGCGCGCAACGCAAGACAAAGGTCGTCGGTCAGGCCGATGATGCGGCTGTACTTGATGCCCGCTTCGGGCTTGTATTCGAAGGTCGTGACGACCGGGCCCGGATTGATCTGTGTGACCTGGCCGTGGACGTCGAATTCCGCGTAGCGGTTGGTCAACACCTGAGCCAGCAGCTTGAGTTCGTCTTCATGAACGGCTTGCTGCTCGTCGGGACGATGCAGCAGGCTGGAAGGCGGCAGCTTGTAACTGCCGGCGATCTTGGGGAGGGTCGTCTTGGGCCTGTGCTCGGTGTCAGCGCGGTCGGTGACCTCAATATCGGAAGGCGCAGGCGCTGGTTGCGACGCCAGTTCCGCGGAACCTTCGTCTCCTTCTTCTTCTTGGGCCATGCGCTCGATACCGGTGCGTGCGGCGGCGGATGCGGATGTCGGCACGAGCGAGATTTCCTGCTCGGAACGAGCGGGCTCAGGACGTGCCACGGCAACGCGGGCGGGCACAAGTTGCGCCGTGACAACCGGTTTTTCCGCGCGGCGTTTTTCGAGTTCCCTCTGCTGGCGTTTGCGCTCCCGCTCGTCCTGCCAATCCTTCCAGCGATCACGAAGGGCAATAACCAGCGCAAAACGCGTCGGAGCCCAAACTTGAATCGCAGCGAACGAAAAGGCCGTGGTCAGGTAGAGCGCGACCGCAAGAACGGTAGTGCAGACGATGTAGGCTCCGGCAACATTCAGGTAGTGGATTAGTACGTCGCCCAGGATCCGCCCCGCCAGGCCTTCGATCGGCATGGCGCCCATCCAGCGCGGGTGTCCGGGCAGGATGGCGAGCAGCGCAGGAACAAACATCAGCAGCCAGATCGCACCCAGAGTTTTGGCGATGGGAGCGGGTACGGCGCGCGAGCGGAACCAGCGGATGCCCAGCATGCCTAGAAATACGGGGAGCAGAAATGAACCGATCCCAAGGAATTGCAGAATGATGTCGGAAACATACGCGCCCAGAAGGCCGATCCAATTGCGCGCCGAGTGCGATCCGGTAAGGATCGAAGCGCTATTCAGCGAGGGATCGAGCGGCGAATACGAGGCCAGCGCAAGGAAAAGGAGAAGCGCGGATGCGCACAACAGGAATCCGGCCAGCTCGTTCAGGCGCCGGTTCTTGGTAGGAACAAAAGCCTTAGAAATAAATGTCATGTGGCAGCGACGGTCAGTGCTCAAAACCCGCGCGCAGGCCTGGACCTATGCGCCCAACCGTAACGAAGCCAGAGCCTAATAATTATGTCAAGAAGTTGGGGCTCCGACAATGCGCGAAAAGGTGAGGGGTGGCGAGTGTGGTACTGGCGGTCGAGGAGGGGCATTCAAGCGGTCGCGGTCTCAATACGCAGCGATGCCGTTGTCTACCCTTCCCACCCTCCTCTGCTCAGATGGTACGGAGTATCCTGTGAAACGCACTTGGAGAACCGTAACAGGCGTCCTGGCGGAGTCGCGACGAGTCTGATACCGTCACTGACGCGCTAATCAACGCTGCGAGTGGCCGAACGATCAATAAGAAAGGACCGGGAGATGAATAGCCCAATGCGGCGCTGGAGCTCGATTGCTGGAATGCGCGGGCAAGCGGCAGGTCCCGGGTTGGCATTAGCAATTCTGCTGGCGTTGGCGGTCATTGCGGCTCCATCGGCGCAAGCTCAGACCTTCACCACGTTCGATGCTCCGGGCGCGGGCACGGGCGCCGGTCAGGGCACTTACCCCGGCGTCGGGGGCATCAACACAGCGGGAACTGTCGCGGGAGAATACATTGACGCGAGCGACGCGGTTCACGGCTTCGTGCGTGCTGTGAATGGGACGATAACCCCCTTCGACGCTCCGGGCGCAGGCACGGGCTCAGGTCAGGGAACCTTCGGCATCGGGATCAACACGGCGGGAACTATCGTCGGGGGGTACGTTGACGGGAACAACGTGGATCACAGCTTCGTGCGCGCTGCCAGTGGCACGATCACCCCCTTCGATGCTCCGGGCGTGGGAGCGAATCAAGGGACCAACGCCTTCGGCATCAATGCGGCGGGGACGATCGCGGGATACTACATTGACGCGAACGGCGCGAGCCACGGCTTTGTGCGCGCTGCTAACGGCACGATAACCACCTTCGATGTCTCGGATGCAGGCACGAGCTCAGGACAGGGCACCTTCGGTCTCGGCATTAACGCGGGTGGGACGATCGCGGGATACTACACTGACGCGAGCGACGTGTATCACGGTTTCCAGCGTGCTGCCAACGGCACGATTACTACCTTCGATGCTTCGGGTGCAGGCACGGGCTCAGGACAGGGCACCTTCGGCTTCGGTATCAACACGGCGGAAACGATCGCGGGAGAATACTATGACGCGAAATCCGTAGTCCACAGCTTCGTGCGCACTAAAACGGG
This sequence comes from Terriglobales bacterium, assembly GCA_049300475.1. GTDB lineage: Bacteria > Acidobacteriota > Terriglobia > Terriglobales > Acidobacteriaceae > Acidiflorens. The sequence goes on from JBAQJU010000238.1 coordinate 3,627, forward strand.
CACGATAATCAGTTTCGAGGCCCCGGGCGCAGGGACGGGCGATGAACAGGGGACGTATCCGTTCAGCATCAATACGGCGGGGGCCATCACGGGAAACTACTTTGATGCGAGCTATGGCTATCATGGCTTCGTACGCGCGGCCAATGGCGCGATCACCACTTTCGATGCTCCAGGCGCGGGCGCGGGCGCATACCAGGGAACGTTCGGCCTCGGCATCAACACGGCGGGGGAAATCGCGGGAGAATACATTGACGCGAAAAACGTGAATCACGGTTTCGTACTCGCCCCTGCGACCGCGACCACGACCACGCTCACTTCTTCGCCGAATCCGTCCACTTACGGGCAGGCCGTGACCTTTACCGCGGAGGTCACGTCCAAGCTGGGCGCACCTCCGGATGGAGAAACTATCTCATTCATGAAGGGCACAACGGTGCTGGGAACTGGAACCCTGAGTAGCGGCTCGGCCAGCTTTATGACCTCGGCGCTGAAGGCGGGTACCAACGCAGTCACGGCGGTATATAGCGGCGACTCAAAGTTTGCCGGCAGCAAGTCGAAGGCGGTGAGCCAGGTCGTGAGCAAGGCCACGACCACGACGGCGCTGGTTTCCTCGGCAAATCCGTCGAACGTTGGGGAGTCCGTGACGTTCACCGCGAGCGTGGCGCCGGAGTTCGGCGGGACGGCCACGGGAACAGTGAGCTTTTACGATGGCTCGACGCTCCTGAGGACGGTGGCGCTGAGCGCAGACACGGCAAGGTTCGCGAATTCGACGCTGGCGTCGGGCGCGCACACGATCACGGCGACGTACAACGGCGGCGTTGACTTCACCGGCAGCACCTCGGCTCCATTGACGCAGAAGGTGAATTAGGAATGTGCTCTTGCGGCAAGAGAAGGCTGGGGCGGTCGCTATCTTCCGATCATTCCCGCGGCCCAGGCCAGCACGAGCGCCCCCACGATGATGCGGTAGACGGCAAAGGGCACAAAACCGTGCTTGCGCACCCAGGCGATGAACCACGCTACCGCGCCATAGGCCACGATGAATGAGACCACGAATCCAATCGCGAGGATGACCCATTCATGCGACGAGACCTGGGCGACGCCAATGGGATTGGCCTCGTCTTTTCCGGCAAGGGACTTGTAAAGCGTGTAGAGCGTGGCCATCGCCATCGTCGGCATGGAGAGGAAGAAGGAGAACTCCAGCGCGGCGGCACGCGACATTCCGGCGACCTGTCCGGCGGCGATTGTGCACATGGAACGCGAAGCGCCGGGGAAGACAGCGGAGAGAATCTGGCAGGCGCCGATCCAGATCGCCTGTCCGCCATGGATGTCGTCCATCTTCCAGGTGTGAATGGGCGATCCGGGCGTGTTCGGGCCAGCCTTCTCCCATGGGGCTTTCATAGCATCGACGATCCACATCACGATGCCGCCGATGAGGAGCGCCGATCCCATTACGTAGAGGCTCTCCAGGTTCTTGCCGATCACATGGGTCAGAAGATAGGCGGGTCCGGCGGTGATGACGAAAGCGATCATGACCAGGGTCAGAGGATGCGTGAGGTAGTCGCAGTCGTGATTTTCGCCTTCCGGAAAGGTGGAGATCAGCTTGGCAATATGCGAGCGAAAGTAGATGGGCAGGACGAGAATCGCTCCCAACTGGATGACGATCGAATACATCTTCCAGTAGCCGCTGGAGAGCGGCACGTGCAGAAGAACTTCTGCCAGCCGCAAGTGGGCGGTTGAACTGACGGGCAAAAACTCGGTCAGGCCTTCAATAATTCCGAGCAATCCAGATAGAAGATAGTCGCTCAACGTTCCCTCGGGTGGAAATATCAGTATGGCAGAGTTTTTGTGATGCGGAAGTTACGAAGGTTGATTCGCGCAGGTTGCTACTCCTGCCTAAGCGCTTCCACTGGTTCCAGCCGGGCGGCCTTGCGCGCGGGATAGAGACCGGCCGCCACGCCCGCTAGCGTCAGGCTGGCGATGGCGAGGATCGCCGTTTTGGGAACCAGGCGCGGCGGATCGAATCCTTCGGGACCGTTGTAGTTGCCGAGCAGGGCCATGAATCCACCGGCGAAAGCCATCCCAATCAGGCCGCTACCCAGGGTAAGGAGTATGCCTTCGGTGAAGAACTGCAGCAGGATGCTGCGGTTGGTGGCGCCGAGAGCCTTGCGCAATCCGATTTCACGAGTGCGCTCGGTGACCGCGATGAGCATGATGTTGATGACGCCGATGCAGCCCAGCGCCAGTGTTACCATGCCGACGGTGCCCAGGAATTCGTCCATGGCATCGAAGATCGCGCCCATCGCCTGCGCCTGCTGCACGAAGTCGAGGCCGTCGAAGGCGTCTTCATCGCGGTAATCGAAGCCGTGGTTGCGGGCGATCACGCGGCGAACCTCCTCTTTCGCGAGCAAGTGTTCGTCGGCAATACGCGGTTGAAAGTTGAGGGCCGATACTGCTTCGTGCCCCTCTTCGCCTTTGAGCGGGAAGTAGCTGCGCATTACCTGGAAGGGGATGTAGCAGCGCGAGTTAGTAAGGTTGTCGTCGCCGCGGCCGATGCGTCTCAAGATGCCGATGACTTCGAACCGATGGCCATTGAGCAGGATGAACGAGCCCACGGCGGGATGGCCCGGAAACAGATTGCGCGCCATTTCGTCCCCGAGCACAACCACGTCGCGTTTCTGCGTCTCATCCATGCCGTTGAGCCATCGCCCCAGCTTCAGCGGCAGAAAGCGGATTCCGTTGTATTGCGGTTCGGCGCCGACGAGTTGTCCGCTGGCGGTCGCGAACTCGCTGGCCGCGTGGACATCGTTGGTCGACAGGATGGGCGTGATGGCGCGGATGTGGGGAGATTCTCTGCGCGCGTCGAGATAATCCTGGTAGGTGATCCGATAGGTGCGCGCGGAGTTGATGCTGCCTTTCACGACCGGGGCACGTCCCGGGAAAATCATCATCAGGTTTTCGCCATACTCGGAGAGATTGCGCTTGTTGCCGGCGCGGAAGCCTTCGCCCAGTCCTACCAGAAGAAGCAGGGAACCAACTCCCCAGGCGATCCCGAACATGGTGAGGAAGGAGCGCAGCTTGTGCGCCCAGAGGGTGCGAAAGATCTGCGCGAAAACGTCGATTACCATCTGCATTGGAATTGGAGGCGCTTGCTGGTTGGGATTGTAGCGGAGGTCTTGCGCGCTGTCAGTTCGAGGTTTAAGTTGGCGAAGTTTACCACTTTGTCAGCTATCCCCCATGAAGTGCCCTTTGAAAGTAAAGGACTTAGGGAGCGATTTCTGCTGAGTCTTTGAGGAATAAAGAGTTAGAGTAACGCGGTTGGAATCAGTTGCTTAGCATCGATTCGACGCTTATTTCGGGGTTGTCTTCTTTGTTGGAAGATGGGGGCGCAATTCCTGTTCAGAAATCGGGTTGTTCCAGCTACCAAATTTCGAGTTGGAATTTGCAGAGGCGGTGGATGGTCTCGAAATCGGCGCGGTTTGAGGTGATCAGACGGGCGCCGTGCGAGCGCGCGGTGAGGGCAATGAGCACGTCGAAGTGAACGTCGGTGAGCTTGTCTGACGGGCAACCGTGATCCGCTCTCAGCTTTGCCAATATCTGGCCGGACTCCAGCCAATTTCCTTCGGTGGGCGTCAGAATCGGATGATTGCGCGCCAGAACACGAAGGAACTCGCGCTCCGCGAGTTTGGTGGCGTCCCGCCACAACTCGGCGAGCACGACCGATGAGGTGCGAATCAGGCCGGAAACCGACTGGATTCGCTGCTGATGGCGGCCAGTGCGTAGATCGTCAATGAAGATCGAGGTATCGAAAATGACAAGATCACTCACGGTGTCCCGCGAAGGCGAGTTTGCCTGCATTCTTCTTCATCAAGGCCCGGAAGCGCTTGAGCGCGACAATTTCGCGTAGCGCGACATGAACTGCCTCGGTGCGGGATTTTACACCAAGAATCTTGGCAGCCTCGTCGGCGAGTTGAGTGTCGAGGCGAATGGAGGTAAGGCTGACTGACATGGTATATACATCTAAATTTAATTGTATATACACGTCAAGTTGGGCCGCCGCCCGCGGACCCGCGTGGCCGAAATAGTCCAAGTTGCTCAGCAGGCTAGTTGGTCGCGGGTCAGCCGCAGGCCGGTCAGATTGCCCAGGATGGTCACGGCAATCTGTTCGGTGCGGAAAAATTCTTCGGCGGTTTGGCGAAGATCTTCCGAGGTGACGGCTTCGATGCGTTCGATCAGTTCGTCGAGCCCGTAGAAACGGTCGTAGTACATCTCCTGGCGGGCGAGGTTCGACATGCGAGCCATGGAAGATTCGAGCGATAGCATGAGGCTGCCTTTGAGTTGGTCTTTGGAGCGGCGCAGTTCTTCTTCGGGCACCGGCGTGGATTTCAGGTCACGGAACTCGGCGACCACGCACTCCACCACCTTGACCGCGGACTCGCGCGAGGTGCCGGCGTACACGCACATGGAGCCGGTATCGCGGTAGGGATTGAGGTCGCTGTAAATCGAGTAAGCGAGCCCCTGGCGCTCGCGGATGTTCTGGAACAGGCGCGAACTCATGCCTCCGCCAAGCAATGTGTTCAGGATGTAGGAGGCGTAGCGGCGCTCGTGCGCGATCGGATGGGATGGAACGCCGATGCAGATCTGGACCTGCTCCAGCGATTTCTTGTTGCGCAGGTTGATGCGGAATGAAGTTTTCGGCGCGGGCGAGTGGAGGCCGTTCTTCGCCGGCTTGACATGCTCGAAATGTTTCGCGACCAGGTCGACAAAATTCTGGTGATTGAGATTGCCCGCTGCGCAGACAACCAGGTTGCCGGGAGCAAAGTGGTGTCCGTAGAAGCGCGAAACCACCGGGCGTTCGAATTTCTTGACCGTGTCGCGAGTGCCGAGAATCGGCAATCCCAGCGCGTGATCCTTCCAGAAGCTCTGGGTGAAGATTTCGTGGACCAGATAATCGGGATTGTCCTGATCCATTTTAATTTCTTCGAGGATCACGCCCCGTTCTTTGGCGATGTCTCCGGCATCGAAGACCGGGTGCAGGACGAGATCGCTGAGAACATCCATGGCCAGCGGGAGGTGCTCGTCGAGAACCTTGATGTTGAAGCAGATGCATTCCTTGGCGGTGAAGGCATCCATGTTGCCGCCAATCGAATCAACCTGGCGGGCGATGGCTTCGGCGGAGCGGGTTTCGGTGCCCTTGAACACCATGTGCTCGATGAAGTGGGAGATGCCGTTCCATTCGGAATCTTCGTCGCGCGATCCGGTCTTCAGCCAGATGCCGACGGACACGGAGCGGATGTGCGACATCTGCTCGGTGATTACGGTCAGGCCGTTTGGCAGAACGTGACGGCGAATGTTACGGGTTTCTTTTACCATTCAACTCATTTCCTGTTGTTCGGGCTTAAAAGGTTCGGGTCTAAATTTAGGGCAGGTTGCTCCCTATATTTTCCCACAAACCGCGATCAGGGGTGGTCAATTGCAGTTCAGCATGTATTTTCTATAACTTACGAATAATTCTTTACGTTGCTACAGGAATTACAATAAGCCAGCCTATGCCGATGCAAGCTTCCAATTCGCTCCTAGGCCTGAATCTTGAAGAACTCACCAGCCTGGTGCTGGAGTCGGGCGAGCCCGCCTACCGAGGTCAGCAACTATTTGATGCGGTGTACCGGCAAAGGATGGAGCGGCTGGATGAGATCTCGACCTTGCCATTGGAATATCGCGCTCGATTGGTGGAGCAGGGATGGCGGGTCGGCATGCCTACGGTTGAGCGCAAGTTTGTTTCGGGGGATGGGACGGTGCGCTACCTGATTGGGCTGGCCGACGGCGAAACGGTGGAGACGGTCTGGATGCCGGAAGGCGATGGCGGCGAGAGCGGTGATGGGAGCGAAGCGGGCGACGAGATTGAAGAGGCCAACGATACGGAACTTGTGGTGGCGGGGCTTCGCCCCGCAGGACTCGGCTTTTCGGCTTCACTCGGCTCAGGCTCTGGAAAAAAATCACGGGGCATAGCCCCGTCACCACACGGGCAATCACCACATGAGTCTGCTACGTCGCACGCAGGTTGGCGGCGGGCAACAATCTGCGTGTCGAGCCAGGTGGGTTGCGCGGTGAATTGCAAGTTCTGCTTTACGGCGCTGCTGGGAGTGAAGCGAAATCTCGAGGCAGGAGAAATCGTGGGGCAGATCGTGGCTGTGCTGCGCGATCAGGGAGTAGCTCCGCCGCTGCAGCGCGTCAACATCGTTTTCATGGGGATGGGCGAACCTTTCCTGAACTACGAGAACTTCATGAAGTCGGTGCGGCTGTTGGCGGAAGGAGTGGGGATTCCGGAGTCGCGCATGACGGTTTCGACGGCCGGCATCGTGCCGCGGATTTATGACTTCGGGCGCGAGAGGCTGCGTCCGAAGCTGGCCATTTCGTTGAATGCGCCGAATGACGCGCTGCGCAGCGAAGTCATGCCGCTGAACCGGAAGTGGAACCTCGCGGAACTCATGAAGGCCGCGCGCGAGTTTCCGCTGCGCGCGCGGGAGCGGCTCACGTTTGAATATGTGCTGCTCGCGGGAGTGAACGATGCCGCGGAGCAGGCTCGCGAAGTGGTGGAGTTGGTGCGCGGCATGCGGGCGAAGGTGAATCTGATTGCGCTGAATCCGGGGGCGGAACTGCCCTATCGGACGCCCGAGCAGGAGCGGGTGCTGGCGTTTCAGGGGATTCTGGTGGCGGCCGGGATTCCGGCGTTTATCCGGCGGCCGCGGGGGCGAGATATTTTTGCGGCCTGCGGGCAGTTGAAGAGGGAGGGTCTCAAGGTTTCAGAAGTTTCAAAGCTTCAAGGTTAACTCGCGACGCCCGCCTTTTCCTTGAGACTCTGAGGCCTTGAAACGTGAAAACCTTTCTTGCGATGCTTCCCGGACCTAGGGTGTACGGTGAGCTTTGCCTTCAGCCTCAGCCGATCGGAATAGGTAAGCAGTTTCTCCACGCTCACTTTGGCTATCTTTCCTCGCGTCAGGTTGCTGACCGAAGGTTGATATTCGTCGAGAATCTCAACGAGTTGGCTCTGCGTGTAACCCTGCTTCTCGATTTCCCGGAGAATCGCATCGAGCAGCGTCGCCTTCACTTTCAGCGCTGATGCTTCAGAGCGAGACAATCCTAGATCGTCGAACACATCCCCCTTGGTGATGTGGTTTGGCCTGTTGTGGGACTTCACCTGTTTTTCTCCTCTTGAATGCGCTCCAGAACCTGTTTTAGCCTGGCTCGCGCGGTTGCGACATCTCGCCTGTCCGTCTTCCGGCTCTCTTTTTCGAAGCAGTGCAGCACGTGAATTACGCCGCCAATCTTCGTCATGTAGATTACGCGGTACCAGGCCCGCTCATCAGATTCCTTGAGTTCCCAGACCCGTGTTCCGATTGACGCCATCGGTCGCGTCTGGCACGCCGGAAATTCACCGTTCTGTAGCCTGCGCAAAGAGTAGCCGAGACTCAGCCTCACGTCTCGTGGAAATCCGCTAAGAACTTCCTTCGAATCTCCCTCCCAGTGAATCTCTGCCAGTGCGCCTTGTCTCCGGGCCTCCTTCACGATGGGTTTATATTATACAATATCTGCTATAAACCCGACAAAGAAAGGTCAAGACCTTGAGCCGCCGAAACCTTGAACTTCAATAACCGCTATGAGCGGCCGCCCAGTTGGGCTGGGCCACGGGGGATTTCGCCGCAATGGGCAGCTCCAGCTGGAAAGCGAGGAGGCTCATGGCGGACGGTCGCGATAGCCGGCCGCCGTGTTCTTCGACAATTCGACAACAAGCGCTGAGCGAAAGGGTGGCGGGTTTGTCGATTCCTTCGGAGGTCAGGTGGGTATCGCACAAGGGCGGCACGAAGGGAGTGCCCTCGTAGAAGTCAATGACGACAGAGTTTCCGTCCTGGCGTGTGCGAACACAGAGTTGAGAATCCAGTTCAGAACTAAGGCGGCCACCGATCTGTCCGGCGAGATGCAGGCAAACGTGCAGAAGCTGGTTGGAGTCGGCGAGCACGGGGGGCAGCGCAGATGCCAGTTCGAGGCGCATTGCGATCGACCGCTCCTCGAGCTGGAGGGCCACCAGGCGCATGGCGGTCTGCACCACGGAATTGGTGTCGACGGCAGCGAGTTTTGCGGGGGACTGGCGGGCGAAGGTCAGCAAGCTGGCCACCAGTGTTTTCGTGCGCCGAACCTGCTCGCTGATGTTGGTGGCATGGCGCTTTTCCGCAGGGGGCATCTCGGACGCGCTGAGCAAGTCGGAATATCCCAGCATGGCCGTGAGCGGATTGTTGATCTCGTGCGCCGCTCCGCCCACCAGCTGGCCGAGTGAGGCCATCTTCTCAGACTGAATGAGTTGCTGCTGCACGGACTTCAGATCTTCGAACGAGCGGTTGGACTTATCCAGGAAATAGGCGAGTTCGCCGCCGAGCAGGCGTTGACGCCAGAAGACCATGACGCCCATCACCACCATCGCCAGCAGGCTTACGATGATGCGGAAGGTCCTGACCGGGCGCGGCAGGGTCGAATCCAGTTCGGAATGCAGGGCGGCCCAGGGCAGAGTGAACAGAGCGAGCATGCTCACGCGCGTGATCCAGATTCCGAGCATCGGTTTCGATGGTTTGTCTCCGGACAGGTGGTAGTGCGCGGCGAACAAGGGGGTCGCTGCCATCCAGGCGATCGAAACCGTCAATGGAATGTCATAGACGCTGCCGCTGTAATACGTCTTGTGGCCGATCGCCCAGTTGGCGACATAGGAACTGGAAGCATAGAGGGCACTGGCGCCGAGCAGTTGTCCGTAGAGGTGTCGCCAGCCGCCCTTGGCCGAATAGGCGAGCGCGATCAGGGAGGCGAGGAGAACTATCTTTTCGGTCAGATAGGCAAAGTTGAAATTGGCGCTGTAGGCCGCTTCGTCGACTGACACGGTCTGCCATGGGATCACCAGGTAGACGTAAACGAAGACCCACCAGGTGAACAGCAGGATAAAGTCGAGCATGCGGCTGCGTTCGTTGTGCTCATCCTCCTTCAAATGCGGAAGCACGGCGAGGGCGGCGATCATCGGCACCAGATGAAGGAACAGAACAATGTCTCCCAGGAAGGGATCGGGCACATCCTGGCGCCGGATGACTTCGAAGTAATTCCACATTCCCTGGTAGGTGAGCCAGAAGACCATGCCCGCGCTCATGAGGATCCAGAAGAGCCGGGTGTGAAAAGCAGTGAAACGGGAACGAGCAATATTAGGCAGGTATGCCGCCGTCGCAAGCAACAGCAGCAGACCCTGGATCAGGTCACTGGTCATGGTCAGAGCCGTGCCTCTTTGCATGAATAGAGAAGCGGCTACCTGAGCCAGCGGCAGCACGATCAGCCATAAGGCCCAGATTTTATTGCGTTTTAGCAAGCGGACGACTCCGGCTCCATTCTAGGGCGGCAAGCAGGAGGGCGCAGATTACCGAAGTCATGTGTCAATCCGCGGGGAATTCCATTAGGGTCGGGCCGAGGCCGGCTTGCGAAGGCCGTAAATTTCGCCGCCGATTTGGCGGCGGGAACAAGCGCACACGCGTAAGATGGAGTTCTTCAAAATGAGCATTGGAGTTCGCCAGTTAACTTTGCCAACTAAGTTCGCTAACTAACGACGAGAGACTGTGTCCTGGACTATCCCTCGAAACCGTGATTTATGGCGCTTCCGCGCGCCCCTGAGCGCGGACGAGATTCGGCGCACCGAGCGCTGGCTGGCGACGGCTCGCGTCGCCTTGACTGTTGCCGCGCTCGTGACCATGGTGATGGAGCCGGTTCGCGGCTTTGCCTATTCGCGCAGCCTCTTCTGGCTTTTGACAGTCTATCTGGCGCACGCGGTAGTGGTAATGCTGCTGGTGCGGGTGCGTCCCCAGTCCACGCGGGCTTTTCGCCTGGTGGTGCACGGGGCCGACATCGTGTGGCCGGTTCTGATTGCGATGTTTGCACCAGCCCAGCGCGGGCAGTTCTTTCTGTTTTTCGTTTTCGTGATGGCCGAAGCGGCGTATCGCTGGGGCTTGTGGGAGACGGTCAGCACGGCTGGGGCAGCGGTGGCGCTGTTGTGGATCGAAGCCTTCGCGATGCGAGGCGGACTCGAATCGGCGGCCGACCATTGGCTGGCGCTCGTTCACTTGCCGCCGCTTGGCATCGGCGTGCAGGAATTAAATCCACAACAGCTGGTGATGAGTTCTGTCTACCTGCTGGTGCTGGGCTTCCTGCTGGGCTACATGGCGCAGAACCAGAAAAAAATCAGGGCCGAGCGCGCGGTCATCACGCGCGCCCTCAGTTCTACCCGGGTTGAAGAGGGGCTGACGGGGACGATGCAGCACATACTCGGGGAGGTGATGAGCATCTACGGCGCCCGGCGAGTGATGAGCGCCTCGCAGGAGGCCCACAGCTATCGGGTGTTTCTGGCCGAGATCAATCGCGGTTCGGCCAACGATAGTTCTTCCAACGATAGTTCGGCCAAAAATAGTTCGGACAAGCACGGTGTGGACGGGATGCAGCCGCTGCGCTGGCGCGAGGCGGCGCCGGAAAACTCAGCGGCGTATCTTTTCGATTCCCCGGCCGAGGCGATTTACGCCGCGCGGACTCCCGGCGGTTTTAATACCGTTTTGCTGGATCGCAGCGGAAACCGGCTGCGCGACGTCAATCAAGACTTTCTGGGTACACTGGCTCAAGTGGAAACCTTCGAGACGATGGCCTCTGTAACCCTCGCGTTCGGAGAAGAGTGGTCGGGCCGGGTTTTCCTGTTCGATCCGCAACTGATGGGTACGCTGGAAGAGGACCTGCGCTTTCTGCAGGAATTCGCACAACAGGTGGGGCCAGCGATTTATAACGTCTACCTGGTGCGGCGGCTGCGAGAGCGGGCAGGAGCGGTAGAGCGGGCACGGTTCGCGCGCGAGCTGCACGATGGCGCCATCCAATCGCTGATTGCCGTGGAAATGCAGGTCGATGTGCTGCGGCGTCAGTCGGGAACTCAGGCTCCGGTTGTGAATGCGGAACTGGGAAGGATACAGAAGCTGCTCCGCGAAGAAGTGCTGAAGTTGCGTGAATTGATGCAGGAGATGAAGTCGTTCGAGGTGAACGCCGACCGGCTTCTCGGATTTATCACCGATATGGTGGAGCGGTTCCGGCGCGAGACAGGAGTTTCCGCGCAATTCGTCAGCGAACTCGAGCGCGTCGATCTGCCGCAGAAGGTGTGCCGTGAACTGGCTCGCATCGTGCAGGAGAGCCTGGTGAATGTGCGCAAGCACAGCGGCGCGCGCAACGTGCTGGTGCGCCTGGGGCAGAGAGCGGACAAACTGCAGTTGACGGTAGAGGACGATGGGCGCGGGTTCCCGTTTTCCGGGACCATGTCCCAGGCGCAACTGGACACATCGGGAAAGGGACCGGCGGTGATCCGGGAAAGGGTGCGCTTGCTTGCGGGCGAACTCACGATAGAATCGAATCCCGGACACGGTGCCCGGCTGGAGATTCGTATTCCACCGGCAAGAAAGAGCAATCATGGATAAACGTGCGAGCTCCATACGGATCGTGATCGCCGACGACCATCCCATCTTCCGCGATGGGCTGCGCCGCCTGCTCGAATCGGAAGAGGATATGAAGGTGGTGGGCGAAGCTTGTGACGGCCGCGAGGCCGTGAAGCTGGCCGCCGAGATCAAGCCCGACATCCTTCTGCTGGATCTGGCCATGCCGCACCACACCGGCCTGGACGCGCTCCGCGATCTGAGCGCGCGCAGCGGAACGGCGGCGGCGGTGGTGCGCATCATCCTGCTTACCGCGGCGGTCGAAAAGAAGCAGATTGTCGAAGCGTTGCAGTTGGGAGCGCGGGGCGTGGTGCTGAAGGATTCCGCCACCCAACTTCTGCTCAAGGCCATTCATGCCGTGATGGGCGGCGAGTACTGGGTGGGACGGGACTGCGTTTCCAACCTCGTCCAATACTTGCGGAACCTGATGCAGACTACGAATGAGGAAACGAAGCAGAAGAAATTCGGCTTGACGCCCCGCGAACTGGAAATCGTCTCGGCGGTAGTGGCGGGCTATGCCAACCGGGAAATCGCCGAGTATTTCAAGATCAGCGAGGATACGGTGAAGCACCACCTCAGCAATATCTTCGACAAACTAGGGGTTTCCACGCGCCTTGAGTTGGCGCTGTTCGCGGTCAATCAGGGGCTGCCTCTGAAGACAATCGTGTAATAACGGGCGGTTCAATCGCCCTGGGGCTCTAACAGGCTGCGGAAAAAGCTGTCATGTACGCAAAGAGCTAACCGCAGGCGCCAAAGCGCGAATCTATTTTCAGCGACTTAGCGGCACGAGTTCCAGAGGTTGCGGAAAAACTCACTTGGATTTTGGCGAGAAGTGAGTTAGAAGCAGGCCTGCGAGGAAACGAAGACCTTCAGGAAGAAG
>JBAQJU010000239.1:0-6281 GCA_049300475.1 Terriglobales bacterium
GAACGGAGCCGTCATCGGCTCCGGCTGCAACATTGCCGCGGGCACATTGATTCCTGAAGGAACGGTAGTCGAGCCCAATTCTCTCTGGATGGGCTCCCCCGGAAAATTTCGCCGGCACCTCGAAAAGAAAGACGAAGATTCGATCCTACGCTACGTGGAAAATTACATCGGCTACAAGAAGCAGTATTTGATGGAGAGGAAGAGCAGCTCTTAGCTCTTGGCTCTTGGCTCTGGCTCGCAACGCAGGGTTTTTTGGTTTCGATGCTGGTAGCTCCCGCGCCCCTAGTACAATGTCATCCTGAGCGGAGCGAGATGAGCGCGAAGCGCTCATCTCGCGGAGTCGAAGGACCCCTGCTCCACCTGAACTCCGGAGAAGCGGCAAGACATTTTCCCCGGAATGCAAGGTGCGGGGTTCTAAGCTCGCAGCTCGAAACTCGTAGCTCAACCATGATCAAGTCTCCCCGAGGAACGCGCGACCTTCTCCCGCCCGACACCGCCCTGTGGAATTTCGTCGAATCCACCGTCCGCGACGTTTTCCGGGCCTACAACTTCCACGAGATCCGTACGCCCATCTTCGAATCGACTGAACTGTTCGCCCGCGGGGTCGGCGAGGAAACCGACATCGTCGCCAAAGAAATGTTTACGTGGGAAGATCGCGGCCGCGCCGAAAGTGACAAGGGCCAGTCCCTGACCCTCCGCCCCGAAAACACCGCCGGCATCGTGCGCGCCTACATCGAACACAAACTCTGGGAACGCGGCCTGAACAAGTTTTTCTCGATCGGCCCGATGTTTCGCCGCGAGCGCCCGCAAAAAGGACGCTACCGGCAGTTCTATCAGATCGACGCCGAGGTCATCGGCCCGTCCAGCGCCGGCAGCGAATCTCCCGCCCGCGACGCGGAGATTCTCGAACTACTGGCCACGCTCCTCGACCGCGTCGGCATTACCGGCTGGACTCTCGAACTCAACTCCGTAGGCTGTCCCAACGACCGTGTAAAATTCAACGAGGCGCTGCGCACCGCTCTCGAGCCCGTCGCCGCGAAAATGTGCGCCGACTGCCAGCGCCGCGCCATCACCAACCCGCTGCGCGTCTTCGACTGCAAGGTCCCCGAAGATCAGCCCATCATCGAAACACTTCCCCGCATCAGCCAGTTTCTGGACGAGCCTTGCCGCACGCACTTCGAACAGGTGCAAGCGATCCTCAAGTTCACGGGTGTCGAGTTTCATCTAAACGACCGTCTCGTCCGCGGTCTCGACTACTACACGCGCACCGCGTTTGAGTTCACACATGGAGGTTTGGGCGCGCAGAACGCGATCCTTGGCGGCGGCCGCTACGACGGCCTCGCCGAAGCGTTGGGGAGCCCGCAGCCGGCCCCGGGAATCGGCTTTGCCATAGGCGAAGACCGGCTGGTGCTTTCGCTCAACGTTTCAGCGGACTCGGTGCTTCGCAAGCCCGATGTCTACATTGCACCCCTCGCCGGGATGAATCGCGAGGCAGCGCGCCTGGCACGCGAATTGCGCCGGCACGACCTTGTGGTCGAACTGGGCGATGAAAGCTTTCGGCTGAAAAAATCATTTGAAGCCGCCGACAAGATCAAGTCACGCTACATTCTGATCGTTGGCGAAAACGAGATCAAAGCGGACGCGTTTGCCCTGAAGCACCTCGCTTCGGGTGAGCAAGTGACGGTGCCGCGCGCGGAACTAGCGCAAAGAATTGCGCAGCCGTAAAGACGATTAAGACCTCCTCCGAAGAACGCGGCCACAAAACTCGCTTCGAGCGTAGCGCCGGCGCCCCGCCCGCCATCCGTCTTCGCAATCCAAACCTGACCTTCCCGATCTAGCTGGGTCTCGCGAAGGCGAGTCTCGCAACCTTCCCCGTTTGCTTGCGCTTCCCTCCTTTTCCGCAGCCTACTAAGGTGTTAACGACGCAGAATGTACCCCTTCCAATCAATCGTTCATGGGGAAATCGGGTAGCGTTCCGTGCCCTCAAATCGGGAATTTCCATGTCAGACAACACCTGCGAAACCGCGTGAATCAGACGCTTGGCAGCCTGAGGACGACACTGACGCGGTGGCGCAGCACCCTCACCCGCCTGCCGGCCCTTACGATGGCAAAGGGTCATTGAATTGCACACGTTGGTAAGGGGGGACCCGATGCGTGGTCTGGCTTTGTCGAATTCACAATCATTTCCGCGCTCGTTTCCAGGCATTGCGGCGCTTCCCCTTGCCACCATGCTGCTGATGTTTGCACCTTTATTGTCGGCGCAAGTGCGATCGTCACGACACTTTGCTCCCCTCCAGCGCGTGGCCCCGTCCTCGGCCCTGGGCGAAAGAATCGCGAAATCTCAAGAGCCGCCATCTCTCGCCTACCTGACGGCCCTGAGCTTCGGGCGTGAAAATTCCAGCGTGTCCCGTGCCAGTTTTTACACCCCGCCTGCAAACTCCTATCGTGCACCAGCGAACTTCGATCTTTTACTTCCTCACGCGCTAACAACGGTTCAAGTGGCGGCGAAGGGGGATTTCGGCCTGGAACAGAATCGCATCCTTGACGTTTCCAACACCAGGCTGATGTTTGCTCCGGCCTACAGCGCGGACTTTACCGCAAACCATGCTGAAGCGGTCAGCCACGCCGACGACCCTGAATATTACGCGCGCCACATTCCCCTGGTTGGTGGTTTCGCGCTGCGGGTTTTTCAAAAATCGAAAGCTCATCCGCGCCTCACGCACGCATTCGAGATAATTCAGCCCCAATTCTGATTCGGTTCTCAATCGAACCTCTCGCACCATAATTGTTCTTGTCTGCTTCTGCCCCTATTTCACCTTTGCAACGACCGTGGTTCTGCGCCGACCGTCGTTCGAGTGACTCCGTGGTGAATTAAGAGCAGATTGGAACACACCCCCGCCATCGGCCGCTCGCCGCCGCTCCCGCCATTTATAATCTCTGGTTCAGCAAACTGTGCTTCGGCAAACCGTGGTTCAGCTAAAGCGTGGTTTAGCAAAGCATGTTCCGGCAATCTGCCGCATTCCTACTAGACAAGGCGAAACCGTGCTCGACTTCTTAGGCGACCTCAAACGAACTCATATGTGCGGGGCCCTGCGCCTCGCCGACGCAGGCAAAAAAGCTGTCCTCATGGGATGGGTCAACCGGCGGCGCGACCTCGGCCAGATCATCTTCGTCGATCTTCGCGACCGCACCGGCGTGGCGCAAGTCGTGTTCAACTTTGAATTGAACGCCGCCGTGCACGAAAAAGCGGAAGAGCTGCGCAACGAGTACGTGATCGCCGCCATCGGCACCGTGAAAAAACGCGACGCCGACACCATCAATCCCAACATTCCCACTGGCGAAGTCGAACTCGTCGTCGAAGAGCTGCGCATTCTGAACGTCTCCAAGCAGCTTCCCTTCCTGCCCTCGGACACCATGCTCGCCAATGAAGAGATGCGCCTCAAGTATCGCTACATCGATCTGCGGCGCGACGTGATGCAGTTCAACATCGAGTTGCGCCACAAGGTAGCGATCGCCATCCGCGACTATCTTTCGTCGCAGGGCTTCTTCGAAATCGAAACGCCCTTCATGACGCGCTCCACGCCCGAAGGCGCGCGCGATTATCTGGTCCCCAGCCGCGTGCAACCCGGCATGTTCTACGCGTTGCCGCAATCACCGCAACTTTTCAAGCAGATTCTCATGATCTCCGGCTTCGACCGCTATTTCCAGATCGTGCGCTGCTTCCGCGACGAAGACCTGCGCGCCGACCGCCAGCCTGAATTCACGCAGATCGATCTGGAAATGTCTTACCCGCAGCCCGAGCGTGTGTGGGAGGTGGTGGAAGGATTTCTGACTGCGGCCTTCAAAGCCGCCGGCCACGAAATCAAAACACCCTTCGCACGCATGGATTACGACGATGCCATGCGCCAGTACGGCATCGACAAGCCCGACCTCCGCCTGCCCGCTCTGACCGACGTGCGCGACTGCTTCACGCCCGAAGAGCTGCAAGCGTTAGCCATAAATAAAGATCTGCCGGTGCTGGCGATTCGAACTCCCAAGGTCGGCGAGCTGTCCAGAAAAGAGCGCGACGACATCAAGCCGCTTTTCGTTTCGAAGGGCGGAGCGCGTGTCTTCGAAGATTTCAAGCGCATCGAAAACAAGTTTCCGGAAGCGGCGAAAAAAGTTCGCGAGAGGTCGGTCGCCGAGTCCGACGATCTTATCGTGCTGGTGGTTGGCGCGGCGCAATCAGCAAAGTCGGATGCCGACGCGCATCCCGCCAGCAAGCGCAAAGTCACGCCCGCGGAAATGGCCATCTACGCCTCCGCCGGCCTGCTGCGCGTAGCGCTCGCGCAGAAGTATGCCGACCGCCACGGCATCTTCAAGAAAACCGGCGACCCGGCGAAAGACTATCGATTCCTCTGGGTCACAAACTTCCCGATGTTCGAATACGACGAGGGCGAGCGGCGCTGGATGGCCGCGCATCATCCCTTCACCTCGCCGCACGAAGAAGACATGGATAAGCTGGAAAGCGATCCAGCCATGGTGCGCGCGCTGGCCTACGACGTAGTCCTGAACGGCACGGAACTGGGCTCAGGCTCGATCCGTATTCATAGGCAGGATATTCAGAGCCGAATCTTCCACGCCCTGGGCATGACAGAAGAAGAAGCCAGGAGCCGCTTCGGCTTTTTCCTGGAAGCGCTGGAGTACGGTACGCCTCCGCACGGCGGAATTGCGCTGGGATTAGACCGCATCGTGATGATCCTTGCGGGAGCCGACAGCCTGCGCGAGGTAATTCCCTTCCCGAAAACCGCGGCAGCGAAAGATTTAATGATGGAGGCGCCCACGCCGGTGGCGGAGGGGCAGTTGCGGGAGCTGGGGATTGGGGTGGTGGTGAAGAAGTAGGCCCTGCGGTTGAAAGTTATCGGCCCGAGCCAGCATACGTAGTGATAATACCAATCAGGAGAACCCCTGTGTACCCAGAAGATGCGCAGCCGCTGATCCCCTATGCGGAGGTTCGCTATGTGGGCATTGGAGAAATTACCATCTACTTAGTCGCTGATAACGAACTGCTTCTATTAGAGAGAGGAGGACCATCCTCCAAAGCTTTCGTTCTGGCCGCGCCCATCGGTATTACGGGGGGTACTATACGCAATCTCCTATCCTAATTAAGGTTCCGGCCGGTCGATGGCATGTAGTTGTGCATCTCGGCGGTGCCGCTGGCCACGTTTCAGCTGCCGTCTCTGTTCTCGGGTAGCCGGTGCGCTGTCTCTCCCAATCGCGCCTTTTGCGACGTGTGGGCGTCGCGCTCCGCCCAAACCTCCCGGCGCCCCACCAACGAAAAACCGGGTCGTCCCTCCGGGACTTTGGGTGTTTCCCCAACCTCACCCAGCGCTAAAGCGCTGGGCTACGCTGGCTCGCCCTCCGGGCTTTCTTTGTTGCGCCGTTCGCAGTGTGCTTTACACCGGCAACCAATTTGCGCGCTGATATCGCGAGAGTCCCGAAGGGACGAGCTACCTTAGCCCAGCGCCTTGGCGCTGGGTGGGCGTCCCAAATTAGATCAAGTCCCGGAGGGACGGCCCACTCTACCCGGCGTTTCAACGCCGGGAGACCTAACCCAACACGTGCGCCGGATCGTAGGCAATGCCGTATCTCCGCAACAGCTCAACAAACTCTTCCTCATAATTCCGCCGCGCATGATGCGCCGCTTGATTCTCGATGTATGCCACCACGCCATCGGTCTGCGAGGCGCTCACGCTGAACGCACCGTACCCTTCCTGCCACGCGAAATTCTCGCCTGCCGCTCCCGTGTCATTGAGCCATTTCGAGGAACAACCTTTGATCGACTGCACCGCCTTCGCCAGCGGCATCGCGGGAGGCACCACGAGGAGGGCATGAACGTGATCGGACGCCCCACCGATCTTGACCACTTCAAACCCATGATTTTTCGCGATGCCCTTCATGTAGCCCCAGAGTTTTGGTTGAAGATCGTCGGCGAGATTCTTCTCCCGTCCTTTCGTCGAAAAGACAACGTGCACGCGATTACTGGCATAGGTGTGCGACATGGGTCGTCCCTCCGGGACTTGATCTCGGAGGGATCTCGGCTACCCAGCGCTGGAAGCGCTGGGCTAAGCTAGCTCGCCCTCCGGGCTCTGTCTGATCCGCTGTTGGAAGTGTGCTTTAACCGGCGCGTTGCAGCCGTGATAATAATCACGGCATCTTTGGTCGGTTTTTTGCCCTAGACAACGCACTCTTGTCATGTGCGGGTTCACTCTCTACGGAAGCCATACCGCGCTGGTCTAACC
>JBAQJU010000240.1:0-17018 GCA_049300475.1 Terriglobales bacterium
CTCAGAACCAGTGCCCTCATCGCGGGCCGATTCGGTCCCTGACCTTCAGGATCTGGCGCGCATACTCTATTTCTCGGCGGGGATTACCAAACAGCGCACCCATCCAGGCGGAGAAATCTACTTTCGCGCCGCAGCCTGTACCGGAGCCCTGTATGAAATTGAGCTGTACGCGGTGACTGGTGATCTCGAGGGCCTGGATGCCGGGGTGTATCACTTCAATCCGGCGGATGTGTCGCTGCGGCTTCTGCGAAAAGGTGATTTTCGCGGAAACCTGGCTCAGATGACAGCCATGGAACCTGCGGTGGCGGGCGCGCCCGTGACCATCATTTGCACGGGGACATACTGGCGGAACGCCTGGAAGTACCAGGCACGCACCTATCGCCACTTCGGCTGGGACAATGGCACCCTGTTGGCGAATATGCTGGCCGTTTCTGCGGCTTCGGGGCTGCCAGCCGAGATCGTGCTCGGGTTCGTGGACGCCGATGTGAATCGCGTGCTTGATCTCGATACGCGACGTGAGGTTTCCTTGTGCCTCGTACCGATTGGGCGCACATCGGAGAGTTCGCTGCCGACACCGAGAGAGGCTCCGGCGCTTGGGCTGGAGACGATCCCGCTTTCGGAACGTGAGGTCGAGTATCCCGCCATGCTTGAGATGCACGACGCGTCTTCGCTTGCGTCCGTAGAGGAAGTAGCTCAATGGCGCGGGAAGCAACAGATCCTCCCATCTTCCGCTCCGGCAGGCGAGGAGGTTCAACTTGAATGTCCGCCGGAAGAAGAACAACCGATGGACACGATCGAGCAGGTAATCCTGCGCCGCGGCTCTACCCGAATGTTCGATGAGACGGCATCCATTACACTGGCACAACTTTCCACGATTTTGGACCACGCCACGCGAGGTCTTCTAGCCGACTTCCTCAAGCCTCCCGGCGCGCAGGTCAACGATCTTTATCTGATCGTGCACTCAGTGCAGGGGCTCAAGCAGGGCGCTTACTTCTTCCGGCGTGATCAGAAAATCCTGGAACTTTTGAAGGAAGGGCAGTTCCGCGCCGAGGCCCATCATCTTGGACTGGAGCAAGAACTACCGGCGGACGCCTGCGTGGACATCTTCTTTCTCGCCGATTTGAACCGCATTCTAGAGCAATACGGGAACCGCGGGTACCGGGCCGTCCAGCTCGAGGCGGGTGCCATTGGCGGCAGGATCTACCTGGCTGCGTATGCCCAGCACCTCGGCGCGACCGGGCTGACCTTCTTCGACGATGATGTGATCAGCTTCTTTTCACCGCACGCAAGAGGCAAGATTGCCATCTTCCTGCTTGCGATTGGCAAGCCGCGGAAACGCAAATCGCAGTAGGGCCATCTCCAGAATTGTCGGCAATTCGGAAACGGGCTTCGCGGAAAACTGCAGGGCTTACCGCTGTTTCTCCGCAAGAAATCACAAGTAGGTCAGCCACCAATCATGCCGGCGCTGTTTGAGTCGCGCAAACCAAAGGCATGCCGGATAGAGAAGCAGCAATACCACAAGCCAGACCGCATATACCGTCCACAGCGGAAACCCGTAGTCAACCGGAAAAAGTTCGCTCGAGCTTCCCATCGAGGGCGGCGCAAGCAGCAGGAATGACTTTGCACCGTAGCGTACGAAGTTCATCCCGATCTCAATCAGATGAGCCAAAAGTAAATGCGTCCCGTAGTAGAAGAACGGCACACGCCCGAAAACGATCAGCGGATTAGTGGAATGAAAGTGAAATTTTTCCAGCCCGGCCATGACGACCATTGCCGGGCCGAGTGTCATCGGCGGAGCGATTGATCCCGACAAAGACCTAGCCTCCGATCTTCAGAAGCCGATCCTGGTCAAAGATATTCAACAGCGCATCAAGCTGGAATCAAAGGACGACATGAAAAAGCGGCTCTCGAAAATGGGGCTGGATTCCAGCTCTCCCGACGATGGGGATGCATTGGCTCTGACCTTCGCCATGCCGGTTCTTCCGAAGAAGCCGATCCGCCCGAACGCTCCACGCTCTCATCACTCGGCCTGGGGATAAAATTATGTTTCTCGCACAAACTCCGAACGATCCGAACATCATGGCGCAACGCGCAGGCCTCGCGGTTGGCCCCGCGGCGCAGTCAATGCCGGGGGCAGGCATGGCTCCCGGGCCCGCACCTGTCCAATCGCCGATGTCGATGCCCATGGGGCAGCCTGCAGTCGGCGGACCAGGCGCCTGCTCAATCTCCGTTAGCTGCTGCCATGCCCCCGCGCCAAGCAGTTGGTGGTCCGACTCCGGCGCAATCCCCCATGAACTCGGTAGCGATGCCGCAGGGCCCGACTTTCGCGCCTGGCCAGATGCCGAACGCGCAACCGCCGAACTATCCGCAGGCGGGAGCTTTCGCCGCGAGTCCGCCCGAAATCCGCGTCAAACCACCTAACAGATCTCAACTTCCCATGCGGCGCATTCTGACCCGCGTCGACAGGAGTCCTTCCTGGTCGCTGACATGGGCCGTGATTAGAAAGAGACCGCTGACGAGTGCCAAATCACCGCTTGGCGCATAGAATCACCAGGGTCATATCATCATGCTGCTTGGCTCCGGCGACGAATCCATCCGCCGCTTCCATGACGCGAGCAATGATCTCCGACGGCGCCAGCCCACCGGACTGCTTCACGGTTTCGATCAACTGCGCCTCGCCCCACTCCTCGTCGGCCGCGTTCATGGCTTCGCTGATGCCGTCCGTGAACGCAACAAATACGTCGCCCGTCGCGATGGTTACGGCAGATTGCTCATACGGAAAGGTTTCGAGCAAACCCACCACCGTGCCGCCAACCTCAAGACGCGTGATCTGCCACCTGTCCCCATCGCGATGAAAAAGCATCGGCGGATTGTGTCCAGCATTCACGTAGGTCAATTGTCGCGTCTCCGGATCGTACTGGGCATAGAAGAACGTCGCGTAGCGATTGTCCGACGAAGCCTCGTACAGCAGGTGGTTGACGTTGCCGACGAGCCCTGCCAGATTTTCCGGAGCCCGCGTCGCCTCGCCACGCAGTGACGCCTGCAAACTTGCCATCATCAACGCGGCGGCAATGCCCTTGCCGGAAACATCTCCGATCGCGATTCCCAGATGTCCACCCGGCAACGCGAGGAAATCGTAATAGTCGCCGCCCACTCCTAAGGCCGGACGACATGCGCCGGAATACTCAATGCCCACAATCGGCGGCAGCGTCTGCGGGAATAGTCGCTCTTGCACCTCGCGCGCGATTTCCACCTCGCGGTTCAGCCGTTCGCGGTGTGCGACTTCACCCGCAATCGCCGACATCAGCCGCGCATTCTCCAGCGCCAGCCCGGTTTGTGCCGCCACCGACTTCAGCAGGCGGACGTCCGTTCCCGAGTAAGGTTCGTCGGACAACTTCGGTCCCAGACTGATGAACCCGAGCAGCTTGTCCCGCGTGCTCAGCGGCAACAACAACTCGCTCTGCAGTTGCGACAGCCTCGCGCGATCTTCTTCGCTGACTTCCGGCTCACGATACAGCCATGAATTGGGATCTTCGAGATACACGCGCGCCGGTTCTTTCTGCTTCTCAAGAACCCTCACAGTGCCGTTGTTCGCAGGAAAACCGACATCGGGTGCTGAGCCATATCCCAATGCGTATGCCGGACGAAAAGAGCCGCCGCCGCTCAAGAGGACCGCTACCCGCGGAACGTGAAGTGTTTCCGAAATTCGCGCCGCCACCGTCTCGATCAGCGGCCGGGTCTCCACCATGCTGCGCACCTGGTCGCTCAACTCGCTAAGGACCTGCTCGGCGTTGTAGGCTTCGCGGAAAAATCTCCGGTCAGTCCAGCTGCGCAATCGATCGGCCACACGGCGGATCGTGAAGATTGCAAGCAATCCAACCGCGGCAACGATGATTTTTGTCGGTCTTCCTTCGCTTCTTGTTAGTAACGGCAAGGCGGCGAGAACTACCACAAGAGCGGCGATGCCTTGCAGAACAAGTATGCCGTTTTTCGCCAGCCCGTATTGCAATCCCTGCCGCACAGCCACCCGCACATCCATGGCGCGCTGCACCACGATTACGTAAGCAAGCGTCAGCGGGAAAATCGTGGTCAATATCAGTCCAATGGCGATCAGCCAGTCGGGAAATATGTCGTACATGGACTTCCCACGGTCCTGCGCAAACAACGTGATCACTAACAGCGGAGTCAAGGCAACCATCGCGCCCCAGTAGAGCAGTCGAAGCCGTCGCTTGGCGTCACGCGAGATCGCCATCGACGACTTTGTGAAGATCGAGCCGAAAAATCCAAACCCAACCACGCAGTAAAGATAAATCCGCAGTGGAGTATCAAAGGGATGGAACTTCTGAACAATCTCTTGCGCGTGGGCGTAGTTTGTCATCTCTTTGATCGACACCACCACCGCATACATGACCTCCGCAAGAATGGGAGCGATCACCAGTGCCGGAATCCACTTCCGCCACGCTCCCATCCGCGTGTAGAAGGGGAACGGTTCCGGGAAGAAGAAGCCGAACAGGAACATGAAAATAACCCATCCGGCCGCCAGAGCCGTACGGTAAGCCATGGCCACCTCGCGATAGCCCGGGCCCCAGCTCTCAATCTTGAACGAGCTGAACAGCTGCGAGAAACAGAACATCAGTCCGAGCAGAATCCACGCCAACCGGTCACGTGGCCGTATCAGCACCACCCAGGATCCCAGCAGGACGCATCCGATCGGCGCCACAATGTTCAGCAGCAAGTCGAAAATCACCTGGCGCAGCGGAGCCGTTCCAGCGGTCACCGGAAGAACCACCGAATGTTCTCCGGAGGCTGTCTTTACCCTGAGTTCGATCTGATCTCCCGGGCGGGCTTTAGCATAGGCTTCCGCCAAGCGCGCGGTACCGGTGTATGTTTGCCCATTGACCGCCAGCAGGGTGTCACCGGTGTGTAGGCCCAGTTTCTCAGCCTCCGGTCGCACGATCTCGAGCAAGGCGCTGGCCGAAGCGGGCATGACAAATGGGAAATCTATCTTCTCCGCGCGCCAAATGTCCTGGGCGTACCGAATTTGAAACAGCATCGCGCCGGCAAAAAGAATTGCCAGGCACCCATATTGGAATACGGGAGGAGAAGAATCTCGTCTGCGGAATTCGGTTGGCATGCCTCGGACAGCACTGATTGTACGACCTATCGTGCGCGTGCCAGTGGATCGAAAACGTTGCGGCGGTTCGCCGTCTTCTGGATCGGGCAGCAAGCGTAATCGTTGCCGATGCCAAACCGCCTTGGTGTCCCGCTGAACTCCGGCGCGACGCTCGCGTAAAAGTCACAGACAGACCGTGGCCACAATCAAGGTCGCTAATTCACCGTTTGCACGACTCCCGCTGAGACGCTGGTGTTATTGTTATTGTCGCCCGCATAGGTTGCGGTCAGCGTTCTTGGCCCGGCGGTGGTGAAGGTCACCGAGCAGCTGCCCGACCCGTTCGCGAGTGTTCCGGTGCAACTTTCGCCCGTGCTGGTGTTTACAGTCACCTTGCCCGTCGGCGCTTTATAATCAGTTGCGGCTGTCACGGTGAAGTGCACCAACACCGCCTTCCCCTGAGCCGAAGGATTGGGAATGTTGCTGGTGATCGTGGTCGCAGTGCCGACTTTATTGACCACCAGCGTCACCGTGCCCGTCGCGCTGCTGTAGTCGACGTGGTCCGTCGGGGTAAACGTGACAGACAGAGTTTGTGTCCCTGCCGTCAGTACCTTGCCTGCCGTTGGTGAATACAAGAACTTACCCGCGACGCTGGCCGTCGCAGCGAGTTGGGTTCCACTCAGCGCCGTACCGTAGGAAATCGCCGTCGGTGCAGTCCAGGTAATCATTGGTGCGGCCTGCGTTACCTGGAGCACGACACTGACCGTCACCACCGTGTAGTCCTTGCTGAGAGTCGGAGTAAAGGTGGCCTTCAGCGTATCGTTTCCCGCCTTGAGAACCGTACCCGCCGCCGGTGAATACACAAAGCTGCCGCCAAGGTTGGCGTTCGCATCCAGTTGGACCCCGCTCAGCGCCGTCCCATAGCTAATCGCCGCCGGTGCGGTCCAGGTAATTGAACTGACCAGCTTCTCGGCCGTTGTGGTTTGGGTGACAGTCGTCGCCAGATAATCTGTGTTCCCGGCCCACTTTGCCGTCATCGTGCACGGCCCCGTTCCGCTCGTCATTGAAACAGTGGTGCCGCTGATCGAACACGACCCGGCCGCCGTCAAGGTCGGAGTGATGCCCGAGTTCGTAGTTGGTGTCACCGTGAAGGTGGACTGGTAAGGAGCGGTGGCTGGAGCGCCCGTGAAGGTGACCGTCTGCGCAGGCTTATCCGCCGCCGTGGTTTCTGTAACGGCAGGCGCAGCCAGGTAGTTGGCGTTGCCGGACTGGTTCGCTAGCACCGTACAAGTCCCTACGCCGTTGGTCATCGTAAACGTCGCGCCCACGTTGCTGCACACACCAGAGCTGCTGAACGACACCGGCTGACCTGAACTGGCGCTTGCCGCAACCATAAAGCTGCTGTTGTATGGCGCTTGTGCCGGAGCACTTTGAGTGAACGCAATCGTCTGACTGGCCAGGTTGGCTATGACCGTCTGTGTAACCGTGGGCGCAGCCGTGTAGCTATTGTTACCCGCCTGGTCTGCGATCACTGAACACGTTCCCGTACCGCTGGTCATCGTAAACGTTGCTCCCACGCTGCTGCACGCACCAGAGCTGCTGAACGACACTGGCTGACCTGAACTGGCGCTTGCCGCAACCGTGAAAGTGCCATTGAATATCGCACGTGCTGGGGCACTTTGCGTGAACGTGATCGTCTGCCCGATCTGCTGTGCAGCGGCCGAAGTGTGCTGCAGCGATGCGGCGCTGTAGGTGGCATTCCCGGATTGGATGGCAAAAATGGTGCAAGTTCCCGTACCGCTTAGCATCGTCACCGTCGCACTGGTCACACCGCCCGCCACCCCCGGTGTTCCGAGCGCGCAGACTGAGGAACTGGGCGAATCCACCGACAACGTTACCGTCAGCCCGGAGCTGGATTGCGCGGCCACAGGGAACGTGCTGGTGTAGTTCGCTGTTGCTGGCGCACCCTGCGTGAATGAAAGCGTCTGGCTCGTCTGCCCGGCCACCTGCGTTCCGGGAACCTCAACGGCTCCGATGTCGCATCCAGAACCCTGCGGCCGCGTCGACCCGTTCTGATCGGTCGTGACCGGGTTCCCACCGGTATCGGTGCAGTAGTTGATGGGACTCATGGGGATCGCATCCACCGCCGGGCTCCCGGACAGCAGCGCAATCGTCTGCGTGGGACCGCCGTTGGCTTTCAAACCGCCGGGATCGAGCCCCGCGGCCGTGCTGTTCAAGTCCCCCGGTTGCGTGAAGAAGGTGGTGCAGGAGGCATCATCCGAAAGGTTGTAACCTTCGGAAGTGACGGTCCCACCGCAATTCCCTCCCGAAGGATTGTTCGCCACGATGCTGTTCTTCACGGTCAACGTCCCGAGGTTCGTGGTGACGCCGCCGTAGACGTTCGCGCCGTTGGCGATGCCGCCGCCAAAGACGATCACGCTCCCACTCTCCCACGAACCCACGCTGGCGGAGTTGCCGGAGATGGTCGTGTTGCTGAGCGTCAGCGTTCCCGTGTTGGCAATGCCGCCGCCGTAAATGCTTATCTGGAGGCTAAAGCTGCCCACACTGGCCGAGTTGCCCGAGATCGTACTGTTGAGGAGCGTCAACGTTCCGGTATTAGCGATGCCGCCGCCGTAGCCGTCAGCGTAGTAGGCGAACCCGCCGACGTTAGCCGAGTTGCCGGAGATAGTGCTGTTGCTGATGGTCAGCGTTCCCGTGTTGTAGATGCCGCCGCCGTAGGCGTTCGCGTTGAAGCCGAAATTGCTGACGTTAGCCGAGTTGCCGGAGACGGCGCAGTTGTCGAGCGTCAGCGCTCCGGCGTTGGCGATCCCCCCGCCAGAGGCGCTACCGTAGTAGCTGTTGCCGTTGGTGTTGTTTCCGTTCTCGATGGTCACGCCCGAGATACTTACGGTTGTTCCTCCATCAATCGAAAACACTTGCACAGCGTTGTTTCCGCTGATCGCCACATTGGGCGCACCCGGGCCGCTGATGGTCAGGCTAGTATTAACAGTAAGCGTGCTGGCCAGAGTGATGGTGGCCGGAGACGCGAGGCTGAAATTAATGGTGTCGCCGGAGACCGCGTTTGCTATCGCGTCCCGCAACGAACCGAAGCCGCTGTCGTTGGTATTTGTAACCGTGAGGCTCGTGCCGATTACAGCCGCCGTCGCCGAGGTTTGCTGCTGCGCAGCCGCCTCGTAACTGGCGCTCCCTGCCTGGTTTGCATCGATAATGCAGATTCCGGTCGCGCTCTGCATCGCCACGGTCGCGCTGGTGACGCCGCTCGCCACGCTCGGTGTTTCCAGTGAGCAGATTGAGGCGCTCGCCGCATCCACCGACAGCGTTACCGTCAGCCCGGAGGTGGATTGTGCTGCCACGGTAAACGCGCTGTAGTAATTCGCGCTCGCCGGCGCTGGCTGCGTAAACGTGACCGTCTGCGCGAGTTGGTAACCGGTCCCTTGCAGCTCGATGTTCTGGCTGGCAGAGGGAATGGTGTTGAGCGCGTTATCGGTGAATGTTGCCGCAGCCGTGAGGTTGCCGACCGTCTGCGGTTCGAAGCTGATGCTGAGATTGCAGGTTGCTCCCGGCGCCAGTGGGAAACTGCTGGTGCAATCCGCGGGCGTACCCGAGCCCGCGACTTGGAGAAAGTTCGGTCCGCCGACCACCAAACCTTGAGTTAGTGCATTCAGCGGCTGGTTGCCGATGTTTTGAACGATAACCGACTGCGGACTGCTCGTGAACCCGACAACCGTGGACCCGAAGTTAAACGATGGCGGCTGCGATCGGTGCAACTCGACCACTCGGCTGTTTTCCCAATCCATGACGAAGAGATTGCCGGCTCCATCCACTTTCACATCGAACGGGTAAAACCATGCCCCGCTTACCATGGTGGCGGGGCCTCCACCCGCCGGAAGCTCGAGTACCCGGTCGTTGTCGAAATCCGCGACGAAGACATCGCCCGCTCCATCCACCGATATGCCGGTCGGGTTATAAAGTCCGTTTACTAGCGTGGTCTGGGGGCCTCCGCCGGCGGGGATCTTCACAACTCGGTTGTTGGAGACGGTTCTATCCGTGACATAGACGTTCCCGGCTCCATCCACCGCAACACCGATCGGGTTATACAGTCCGGTGCCCACCGTAGTCTGAGGGCCTCCAACGGCAGGGACCTCCACTACCCGGTTGTTAAAAGTGTCCGCGACGAAGACATCGCCCGCCCCATCCACTGCCACACCCACCGGATTACTCAGTCCGCTGCCCACTGTAGTCTGGGCGCCGCCGCCGGAAGGAACCTTAACCACGCTGTTGAGGGCCGTGTCCGCAATGAAGACATTGCCCGCTCCATCCACCGCCACGCCGATCGGGTTGATCAGTCCGCTGCCCACCGTAGTCTGAGCGCCGCCACCGGCCGGAACCTCGACCACCCGCGTGTTGCTGGGATCTGCAATGAAGACATCGCCCGCTCCATCCAGCGCGATACCGTACGGGTTAATCAGTCCGCTGGCTGGCAGCGTCGTCTGGGCGCCCGGACCAAAGGCAATTGCCGGCCCCTGGCCTATGCCGTGAACCATGGTGGTGGCCAGCACATTGCCCGAGTTGTCGGTGAGTTGCACCCCGCCCATGCGCACTCCCGGCGCCTGCGGGGCAAAGGTGACGTTCACCGTGCAAGTGCTCCCCGCAGAGATCGTTCCGGTGCAGGTGCTGCCGCTGAGCGTGAAGTCGAGATTGGGTGCGCCTTGCGTAACCACTTTTATCGTGCCAAAAGTCATCGTCGCCGCGACGTTGTAGTTCAGCGTGAACGTCTGGTTGCACGGAGCGGGGCTCGTCTGGGCCGCCGGGCAAACATTGACGTTACCGAAATTGACCGCCACGCGCTGCATTTCCACCACCCGGTTGTTGCGGGTATCCGCGATGAAGACATCACCCGCTCCATCCACCGCCACGCCGTACGGGTCCAACAGCCCGCTGCCCACCGTGGTCTGGGTGCCACCGCCGCCCGGAACCTCCACCACCCGGTTGTTGTTGGAATCCGCGATGAAGACATCGCCCGCTCCATCCACCGCCACACTTTTCGTGAAACTCAGTCCGCTGCCCACCGTGGTCTGGAGGCCATATGTCCCATTGCCAAGGTAGGGCACCTTCACCACACCGCGGGCATCCGAGATGAAGACATTGCCCGCTCCATCCACCCCCACACCGGTCGGATTAAGCAGTCCGCTGCCCACCGTGGTCAGCGCGCCACCACCGGCTGGAAACTCATACACCAGGCTGTCATTGAAATCCGCCATGAAGACATCACCCGCTCCATCCACCGCCACACCGGTCGGGTAAGTCACTCCGCTCACCGTGATTTGGGCGCCGTATGTTCCATTGCCAAGGTACGGAACCTCCACCACCCGGCTGTTGCCGTAATCCGCGATGAAGACATCGCCCGCTCCATCCACCGCCACACTAAACGGGGTACTCAGTCCGCTCCCCAACGTGCTCTGGGCGCCGCCAGCAGCTGGAACCTCCACCACCCGGCTATTAAAGTAATCCGCGATGAAGATATCGCCCGCCCCATCCACCGCCACCCCAGCCGGGTAACTCAATCCGCTGGCGGGCACCGTGGTCTGGACGCCCGCGAAGGTTACGCTTTGCGGGTAAACCGGAAGGGAGATTACGCAAAGAAGCAAAAGTGCGCAGGGGACAGAAAACGGCGAGTTCATCGTACACAAAGAGCGTTGATGAGCCATAAGTTAGAAATGTCCTTGAAAGCGGTGGAGGGGACTTACGATCGTCATTCTTAGACCTGTGTGGCGGCTGGGGGAAGATAACCTTGGGTTCGTTACGGCATCAATACTTTGGAGCAAGGATGGTATCGATACTTAGGTGCGGTGCAAATTCTTGTTGGCAAACGGGGGCCCGCTCTCGCGGGATCCGAGTAATTTTTCAGTGCCAGAACACTTAGTCGCGATCAGTGCGACCGGAAAAGTTGCCATCGAGGGCTTGGATCGGCCTGCCGTAAGGCCCAGTTCCGCTGGTGCCCCCGCCGGTGAGCTCCGTTCCCGCAGTCACTCCCGTGATCATGCCTGTACCGGGGAATTGTTGGCCGGAAGCGAGCGTCACGAGGCCGGTAAAGTTGGCCGTACCATTAACGTCGGAAGTGTGTTGAGGTGTCGTGGTGCCGATGCCGACGTTGGTGCCGGCGGGGGCTCCATTTACACCGTTAATGGCTTTCGCTGCTCTTTTGATGGATCGCACGTTCGCGCAGCCGTAATGCATTGCTGTTTGTGGGGTCGATCTGCAACGCCGCCGCGAATTTCACCTGCGCCGCTTTGTGATCGCCGAGGTCCAGAAGTATTTCGCCCGAGTTCAGCAGGCACGTCAGCACCATGTCCTGGCTGTGAGTAAGACGCTGTGCGATCTGATACTGCTCCAGAGCGTCTCGGAGTTGGTGTCGATGAAACAGGATTTCTGCCATATTGTAACGGCACACATCGTCACTCGGACGTAATAGGCACGCTTGTGCGTAGTGCTGATAGGCCTCATCATACCGGCCGTCGATAACCAGCGAATCCCCGAGAGCGCCTTCAATCGCCGGGTCCGGCTGGCCCGCAACCATGCTCGCATGCGTAAACAATTTCACCCCGTTCTGCCAGTACGACAGGTAACGGGTAGTAGCAGTCGCAAATACCACGATCAGGCACAGTGCAGCTGCCATCGGCACGATGCGAGGTATGGCCGTCGCGGCAACAAGGTCGCTTAACCCCCAAGTGACGATGATAAAAAGGCCGATGCACGGAATGTAAGCGTAGTGGTCAGCCATCGCTTGGCGGCCGACCTGCACAATTCCGATGACTGGAACCAGTGTTATTACAAAGAGTAACCAGCCCACCAAGAGGTAGCGCGCGCGGCGAACGTACAACGCTGCGATAGTGATAGCGGCCAGGATAACTGCCGCTGCGATGACGTCAGACCAGAGCAAGGACTGCTGCGGGTGAGGATAAAAAATAGCCAGCCGGGCGGGCCATAGCGCCTTCCCAATGTATGTCACGTAGGACACGATGGCATTTCCCATGCGCAGGGAGAGGGGCAGCGATGCTGTATCTACTATCGCCGAACGTTGCGCGGCCACGGTTACGGCAGAGCTCGCTGCACTCATCAATAACAGCGGCAGCTTCTCCGCCGACAACCGCAACCACTTGCGTCGAAATGGGAGATCTTCGTACCGTTTCAAGGGCCAATAGTCGAGCAGTAGCAAGACAAGCGGAAGGCTGACTGCCATGGGCTTGGACATCAGCGCCAGCGAAAAGGCGCCCACCACGGCCAGGTACTTCTTCCAGTTGGGCCGCCGAACGTACCAGCCATAGGCGGCAATTGTGAGCAATGAAAAAAGCATGCTGAGCAAGCTTTTTCTCTCCGCGACCCAAGCGACCGTTTCTACGTTGAGCGGGTGCACGGCAAAGAGTGCTGCCACGAAAAAACTGCGCCAAGCCGCACCGGTGGCTCTTTGCAGGAGCCAAAACAAAAGAAAAACGTTGGCTGCATGCAGCGCGAGATTGACCAGATGATGAGCTCCGGAATTCAGGCCAAACAGTTGGCAATCCGCCATGTGCGAAAGCCAAGTGAGTGGATGCCAGTTCGCCGCGTAAAAACTGGTAAAAGCCCAAGCTACATTGCCGAGATTGAAACCGGTACGGACGTGGACGTTCTTCGCGACATATTGGCTGTCATCGAAGTCGAGGAACTCATAATGAGAGACCCGAATATACAACAGCACGGTAGCAACAACGAGCAGTGCGCCCAGCAATGTCGTTAATCTGGCGCGGTTCGCGGCCTCGGAACCTTCACTTGCTCCCCACATGCCTATGTTCAAACCCCAAAATTCTCCCGCGAAATCGGAATGCTCCGATTGAAGTAGAACACGGGTCCCAGGATGATCCGGAACTGCCCTGTCGTGTTCCTGGTGTCCATCGCAGAACCTGAGATCTCGCCGGTCCCCGCCTTTCTGCACCTTCACTTATTGGTTTCAGGACTCCGATTTTCGGATCCTTGCAACGCCAGCATACGCTGGCGCACCTCGGCGGCTTGTTTCATCTGTCCGCTTGCCTCGTATAATCGCGCAAGTCGATCCCAGCGCCTCGAAACCCACGGCGTCCTTTGGATCGCGTCTTGCTGGAAAGCGATCGCTTCGCTCCAGTGATTGAGAAGCCGCTGCGCCTCGGACCGGGCTTCGGCGAGCTCAGCATAGACTTCCGGCGCCAGCGATTCAGCCCCATCGCGATAAGGACTGGTCTCCTCGGCTTTAGCAAACGACCCCAGCGCCTGCTCCGGCTGATTCATGACCAGTTGTAGCTTTCCCATCGTCATATAGATGTTGAAAGGCTGAAGCGACAGGCCTGCCGCGCGCTCCAGGGCGTGCAAGGCCTCGGCGTTGCGGCCCTCGTTCCCGTAAAGACGGCCAAGGGTGTACCAGACTCCGCCGTTTTCATTGATGGCAAGCGAGGCACGGTATTCCCCCTCGGCTGCGGCGAACTGCCCCCGCCGCTCGAACACAAGTCCGTTCAGCAGATGAACATCAGGATCGCCCGGATTGAGCGCCGCCGCATGGCTCAGCGCCTCTACAGAATCCTGATCGCGATGGAGCACGAAAAATAATGCGCCGGAATTGAGGTAGAACTCGTGCAGCGCGGAACGCGATGCAGAAGCCGGGGGATTGATCGCCTGTCCGGAGCAATCGATCTGCAGGCGATCAATCCACGAGGAGTTAAGTGGCGTATTGCGCAGAAACACCAACGAGACATCATCCATGTAAATGGGACGCCAGCTCGCGCTCTGGCAGAACTTGTACAGATCGAGGTTTCGCAAGCCGCGAAGCCCGGCTGTCGAAACCAGAAGAACATTCAGATTCCAGCGGTCGGCCTCGCTCTGCCACCGCTGCGAATCAGGGTCCTCGCTGTAGAGATTGAACTGTTCCAGCGCCAGTGCTGGGCTGAGGCGATCCCCGCGTCCATCGATGAAATCAGGATACTGGGGGCCCAGGCTCCACGCTTCATAACCTCCGAGTTCGTAGTCTTCGAAAATATTCCCGGGAAGCTGTTGACGGCGGATAAAAGACGCCGCGCGGGCAGGGAACCAGGACGCTTCTCCAGCACCAAACCTCAAGTCCGGATTGAACACGACGTAGGTACGGTTAGAAGCTAAGTCGACAATTTGCAATAGTGCGATAGCGCAACAGACAGCCGTTAGCAGGATGGCAGCTGACGTGGGAACTCGAAGCAGCAGGCCCGATTTTTTCTGTCTAGAAGGGGCGGACCCGTTGGCCAGGAGGGCCTCCAATACGCCCGCACCCAAAGTCACGACAGAAATTGCGAACAACGCCGAGTAGCGCACATGATTCAAAGCGGCATAAAGCGCGAAGAGGATAATCAGCCCGGCACCGAACTGTCGTTTCGAAAAAAAGAACAGGCTGGCGACAACTACCGCCAGCAAAACCAGCCAGGTAAAGCCAAACTGGGTGTGTCGCACGTCAATGAGCGCATACAACAAATGGGCCGACAGGGGGACACCCATGAACTCACCGATAGCAATACTGCTATTAATCTTCCCCGGGGCTGGGCCGGCAGCGCCCGCCAAACTGAGCGAAGCGGCATAAATTCTCGCTCCCCACGGATTCAACAGGGTGGCCGCAACACCAGCCAACAGATAGGGCCATGCCCGTTGTAAGCGGAGAAGCACCGCCTGACGCCGCTCCGCAAAAAGCAAATCGGTGATCTCAATCAGCAGATAGCCGCCGATGGCCGCGATTCCCGCGATGAACCCCGGATGAAGATTCACCCACAACAACATGAACACAGGCAGCAGCCATAGCCGGGAGCGAAGCCCGAGATGATAAGCCCAAAGTACTCCGAGAGTCAGCGCAAAAAAAACTGTGGTGAAAAGGTCAGCCCGTGCCGCCGTTCGGGTGGCGATGGATCCCACTGCCAGCATCGCCAAAAGCGCGCTCGCAAGGTCCCCTCGCCGAACCAGATATGCAACCACCGCCAGACATGCCAACGCACAAAACCAACTCAGCCCCGCGTAGCCAAACGCACAGTAAATCAGGTAAAGCAGCACACCCGCAAATGGCGGATACGTCCATTCCTTGCCTGCCGAGGTAAACGACAGCACATCGGTGCGCGGAATCTGGCGATGCTCAACCACCCAACGGCCCGTCGCCAGATGCCAACCCATATCGCTGTCGCTTACGGTGTGGAGACCCGCACACAGAGCGCTAACCAGCACCAGGCAAATAAAGATCACTCGTGCTATGCGATAGCATTTTTCTGGGGAAACTTGCATGGGAACTTCGCCTTTGGATTGAACTCCGTAAACCGACCGCGAAACAGCCACCCGTTGCTTCGCCACCCCATTATCGTGCGGTCAGCACGCTGCTCTCACGTGATCTCGATCACATTCCCGAGTGACGCTGAATGCTGCCCGTTGAATTGCTTGTTAAATCTTGTCGAGCGGTAAAACAAGGAATCTGCCCAGATAGATCTTTCACGGTTTACTGGATTCTAAGCAGGCTACCGCGGATGACCGACATAAATAGGCAAGGAAAGTATTGACTTTTACGCGAACTGACTGGCGGAGCCATGACGCAGAGTTTCACAGCGCCATGGCTCCCGCCCCGAAACCGAAGTTGTAGCTTATGCCGAGCGCACGGGGCGCATCGTCCGATCCCTCTTACTGGGACGCCCTGCCCGATCCGCAACGTCCGCCCTGGACCTCAGTTAGAACACCGTCGGCAGTGTGCCGCCGTTGGCCTCGTTCGACTCTCCAAAGTGGCACTGGCGGCAGAACTGGGTCGTGGATGCGGCGTACCCCAACGGAACAGTCACCGTATTCGGGTTGTACGGGGCGTTGATGAAAAAGTACTTCGCGTACGTTCCGGTGCTGGCACCGGCGATCGGGTTTCCGCTGCCTACCACGGCATACACGTTCATCGAGTGCTGGTCGTGGCAGGTCGTGCAAACCACGTAGGGAACGTTACTGGCGTTGACCGGGGTTCCATACGAGTGCGCACCCTTGAACAGGACCGGCGCGCCGTAGGAACTTACAAACTGTTGATACTGGCCGGCGGCCGTCACCGAGGTGATGCTTCCGGTGGTGCCGATAACGTAAGTCAGTCCATTGGTCGCGTTGTTGTAATAGCTGCCCATCGCGGCGCTGATGGTCGCGTTCTCGCCGATCGGGTGGTCGTTGTTGTAGTTCCCTCCGTCGGTCGAACCACCCAGGTTCGTCGTGCCGTCTGCGCCCAGCAAAGTTGGGATTTTGCCCGCGCCATAACTGCTCGGCAGGGCGCCGATCTGCTGTTCAAAGGCCCAGTTCTGCATCATGGCGCCCTTCGCAACTGCGCCGTCGTGGCACGCCAGGCACATCACTGCGCCACGCATATCAGAGTATTGCTGGGCTGTCATGGTCTTGGGGTTGCTGTTGCCGGCGGTTGTCCACAGATATTTGTTGCTGCTTCCGGTGTTGCCAATATCGCTGAAGTCAAACGTCTGGCCCCAGAGTGGTCCCATGTCTTGCGCAAACAGAGCGTTGACCCCGGCGAAGGGATCGGTGACTGTGCCGCCAGAAGCGGCGTTGCCACCTTCGCCGTAGGCGCCGCTGTGCGGAGCATGGCAGCCCGCGCAACCGCGGCCGTAGTTTTGGTGAGCGCCCAATACGTCGACCGTGGGGGCGACGCTGCCCGCGGCTCCGGAGGTGGTGGCGTGCGCGCCCTGGGTTTGGGCGAGCGCTATTGTTGAAGGTATGACCACTAGGTCTCTGACCGCATAATCTGGTTTCTTTTGTAACCGAACTTCAGGCGTGCCTTTTTGCGGGTAAAGCGCCAGTCGATGGTGACCCGATTACGATTCATTCTCCGGCCCCAGGCCCTGGCTTC
>JBAQJU010000241.1:0-1572 GCA_049300475.1 Terriglobales bacterium
CAGCGAGCCCATGCGGATGCCCTAAAGCGACCATGGCCTGGTGCAGATATGGCAATCCGGTGGCGATGGCGCTTCCCGTTCCACCGCAACCGACTACCGTGACCCGAACCTTTTTCTGCAGCAGTGCGCCAGGAATCTGATGTTCAGTCTTCGTTGCGATTGTCGTTTCGATAGCTGTGGTCATCGTTCCTCACGAATTCCGCGAGGGTCTGCGGCAACTTCACCAAATACTTCCCTGGAAATGCTTTTTGTCCCGCGAGGGAGTGCCACATCGCCAGGAAGCCGCCCCGAAACCGCACGTGTTTGTGAACGCCAGAGGCGTGTGTGAATTCGCTCTGGAAGAACGACTGCTCCCACAAGTCAATGGCAGTGACCGACTTCTCCTGCGGAATCTTCATGCTCCCGGTACAACACACCCCATTGTCGTAGCAGTTCCAGTAGGGCGCCATGCAAAGCTTGGTTTGCGCCGTCGGCCGTTCATCCTTAGCCAGAGCGCGAATCCACAAATGAGAGCCGCACGCTTTGAAGAGCAAAGGCGGGTGGGGATAGAGCTTGCCATTCATGCTCTTCAAGACATGGTCATTGCCACGGTCACTGAAGAACATGGTCTGCTCGCAGGCTGGACTCCACCATACGATCATTTCTGCGGTGCGCACCAGTACCCGCGCCGGCAAGATCTCGGCTGGAACGGACCGTCCCAGACCGGCCATCAGGTCGATCAGCATCTGCGGCGTCATCAACTGGCCTTCCGCCAGTCGTGCCACCTCGCCGTCATGCATCACTTCATGGAGAGTCACAAAGGGGTGGCGATACGGGTAGCCCTCATAGCTGCTCTTCCCGTATACCAGCAAGGCTCGGCTCAACCGGAAGTCCTGACTCGAGCCGATGTTCACGGAGATATTCATCGTAGACGTCCCTGATGATTTCGACGATCTTGGCAGCGGAAGCCAACGAGCGAAGCATCGCCCCGGCGTGATCGAAGACGCGCCGCACTTCTTCATCTAGCGTTTTCATGGGCACGTTCAGATGAATGGGAAGCGCCACATTCGGCTGGCAAGGACCGTTCTCACCCATGTGCTGCGCTTCTTCGTCAAAGCATGCGTTGATCGCATCATTCTCGTACCAGGTGATCAGACATCCGGGCCGGGAATTCTCGGCATCCATGAGCCAATCGTCAATGCCGGGCACATCTTTCTCACTGATCTGCCCGGGCCACGCATGCTCCTGCCCTTGGCCATGAGCGTCCATTTCAAGTAAGCGGCGGACTAGTTCGCGAGCCGCGCTTGTGTGGGGCGTGATTTCCTGCAGCAAGTTCCGGGCTCTCCCGTACTTGAGCGTTTTAGCGTGTCTCTTGATACAAGCTGGAATTTCCAAGTCGACTTTGCGATAGACCGACGCTTCCAATTCTTCGTCGTTCAGATCCTCCATCCACATCTCGGCGTGCTCCTGGGCGTCGAGGTAGTCGTACACGCGCATCCATTTGTAGAGATTGGTGGTGAGGACCGTATAAAAAGCGGCCGGCAGAAGATCATGCTCGGCTTCGAGGCGCGCGAGCGTCGCACCAATTGGGAT
>JBAQJU010000242.1:0-7704 GCA_049300475.1 Terriglobales bacterium
ACGCTGTGGGGCGAGAAGATCGTGCTCCGCCTGCTCGACAAGGAAAACCTGCGGCTGGATATGACCAAGCTGGGTTTCGAGCAGGAGTCGCTGGTCAAGTTCGAGAAGGCGATTCTGAAGCCCTACGGCATGGTGCTGGTCACGGGGCCAACTGGATCGGGCAAGACGAACACTCTGTATTCGTCGATTTCGCGGTTGAACCAACCCGATACCAACATTATGACGGCCGAGGACCCGGTCGAATTTCAGCTGGGTGGCGTCAACCAGGTGCAGATGAAGGAACAGATCGGCCTGAACTTTGCGACCGCGTTGCGCGCTTTTTTGCGGCAGGACCCAAACATCATTCTGGTGGGCGAAATCCGCGACTTTGAAACGGCGGAGATTGCCATCAAAGCTGCGCTCACCGGACACCTGGTGTTGTCGACGCTGCATACCAACGGCGCTCCCGAGACCATCACCCGGCTGATGAATATGGGCATCGAGCCATTCCTGGTCGCGACCTCGGTGCACCTGATCTGCGCGCAGAGACTGGTGCGGCGCATTTGCAAGGACTGCGCGGAGCCGGTGGAGATGCCTCCGCAGGCGCTGATCGACGAGGGCTACACGCCCGAAGAAGCGAAGACCGTGCAGATCATGAAGGGCAAAGGTTGTCCCGTCTGTAACAAGACCGGCTACAAGGGGCGCACTGGATTGTACGAGGTCATGGAAGTCGATGACGAAATCCGTGAACTCGTGCTGGTGGGCGCTTCGGCGGTGGAACTCAAGAAGAAGGCGATTGAACGCGGCATGATCACCCTGCGACGCAGCGGGCTGATGAAGGTTGCGCAAGGCTGGACCACACTGGAAGAAGTGGCCCGCGAAACGATCCACTAGAAAACGCAGAAGGAAAAAAACACTATGGCACTCTCACTGAGCGATCTGCTCCGGCGCATGCTGGAGATGGGCGGAAGCGATCTTCATATCACGACCAACTCTCCGCCGCAAATTCGCGTGCACGGCCATCTGGTGCCATTGGACCTGCCCCAGTTAACCCCCGCCGAAACCAAGCAACTGGCTTACAGCGTGATGACCGACTCGCAGAAGCACCGCTTCGAGGAAAACCTCGAAATGGACTTCTCCTTCGGGTTGAAAGGCCTGGCGCGTTTCCGCGCCAACGTCTTCAACCAGCGCGGTGC
The DNA here is from genome assembly GCA_049300475.1 of Terriglobales bacterium. Taxonomy (GTDB): domain Bacteria; phylum Acidobacteriota; class Terriglobia; order Terriglobales; family Acidobacteriaceae; genus Acidiflorens. Next base: position 1,176 of record JBAQJU010000242.1, read on the forward strand.
CACGGCTTGCGTCTTCCGTCTGATTCCATTCGAGATCAAGTCGTTCCATCAGCTTGGCCTGCCTCCCGTGGTCAGCAAGATGTGCGACAAGCCGCGCGGGCTGGTGCTGGTGACGGGGCCGACTGGCTCGGGCAAATCCACGACCCTGGCGGCCATGATCGACAAGATCAACACCGAGCGGCACGATCACATCCTCACCATCGAGGACCCGATCGAATTCGTGCACATGAACAAGAACTGCGTGGTCAACCAACGCGAACTGCATTCGGATACGAAGAGCTTTACGGACGCGTTGCGCGCCGCGCTTCGTGAAGACCCGGACGTGGTGCTGATTGGCGAAATGCGCGACCTCGAAACCATCGAGTCGGCGCTGCGTATCGCCGAGACCGGTCACTTGACCTTCGGCACACTGCACACCAATTCGGCATCTTCAACCATCAACCGCGTCATTGACGTGTTCCCGGCGCACCAGCAATCGCAGATCCGCGCGCAGCTTTCGCTGGTGCTCGAAGGCATCATGTGCCAAAGCCTGTTGCCGAAAATCGACGGCAAGGGCCGCGCGATGTGCATGGAGATTCTGGTGCCGAATGCTGCGGTCCGCAACCTCATCCGCGAAGACAAGATTCACCAGATTTACTCGTCGATGCAATCGGGGCAGGAAAAATTCGGGATGCAGACGTTTAACCAGTCGCTGGCCACCGCCTACTTCCAGAAGCAAATCACGCTTGAAACGGCGCTCGCCCGCTCCAGCAATCAGGACGAACTGCAGGAGATGATCGCCCGTGGCGCCAACCTTCTGAACCGTACGAATCCGGCTCCGATCGGCAAGGGCGTGCCGCTGAAGAGATAACCACGAGGCGAGGCCCGGCAGAAAACCGGGCCGAGCCCTGACAGATTGGGAAAACCCGGCACGACCAGTTCGCCGCGCCGGCGAAACACGAATCAGGAGAAGGTAGCCATGCCGGTTTTTACATTTTCAGGGAAAACAGCCACGGGCGAAAAAGTTCAGGGCGAGCGCATCGCCCCCAGCAAGGATGGACTGGCCTCGCAACTCCGGAAAGAGCGCATCACGCCGCGCTCCATCCGGGAAAAGGGCAAGGAATTTTCCCTGCCAACCTTCGGCAGCAGCAAGATCAAGGTCAAGGAAGTCGCGGTCTTCTTCCGCCAGTTCTCGGTGATGATTGACGCCGGGCTGCCGCTGGTGCAGTGCCTGGAAATTCTCGGCGCCAACCAGGAGAACCCGAACTTCCAAAAAACGCTGCTGGGAGTGCGGACCACTGTGGAAGGCGGCGCCACGCTGGCCAATGCCATGCGCCAGTATCCCGTCGTATTTGACGATCTCACCACCAACATGGTCGAGGCCGGCGAAACGGGCGGCATTCTGGACCTCATTCTCCAACGGCTGGCGATTTATGTTGAAAAGGCAGTCAAGTTGCGCGCCGCCATCAAGTCGGCCTTGATCTACCCGGTCGCCGTGGTCTCGCTGGCCGTGCTGATCGTGGGCGCCCTGCTGAAGTGGGTGGTGCCGATTTTCGCGAACCTGTTTGTCGGACTCGGAGTGGCGCTCCCGTTGCCGACACGCATCGTGATCGGCCTGAGCAGTTTCGTGGGACATTTCTGGTGGTTCTTTATCGCGGGCGCAATCGGCTCCGTTTTTGGCATCAAACAGATTCGGAAGCATCCCCGCGGGCGCTATCACTTTGACGCGATGCTGCTCAAGTTGCCCATCCTCGGCAATTTGTTGCGCAAGATCGCGGTCGCGCGTTTCACTCGAACCCTCGGCACACTGATTACTTCCGGCGTTCCAATTCTGGAGGGCTTGGCGATCACCGCCCGAACATCGGGCAACGCCGTGCTCGAAGAAGCGTTGATGAAGGTGCGCAAGGCAATCGAAGAAGGCCGGACGATCGTCGATCCGCTGCGGGAGTGCGGAGTGTTTCCGAACATGGTGACACAGATGATCGGCGTCGGCGAAGCCACGGGCGCAATGGATGCGATGCTCCAGAAGATCGCGGATTTTTACGAAGACGAAGTCGATGCTGCCACCAAAGATATGTTGGCCATGTTGGAGCCGGTCATTATCGGCCTGCTGGGCATCAGCATTGGCGGCATCGTGATCTCGCTCTACATGCCGCTATTCGCCATGATCTCGAAATTGGCGGGATAGGAAAGACAGCCGTCAGCCATCAGCCATCAGTCGTCTGCAGCGCCGAATGTTGGGGCAAGCGATAACGGCAAACAACTGAGAACTGAGAACTGAGGGCTGACAGCTGATGGCTGATTCCATGCATTCCATCTCCGATGAGCGGAACTGGCTGACCTGGCTGGTGAAGGTTCGCATCCTGATCCTGATGGTCCTGCTCGCTATTGAGCTGGCCGTTATCCGCCTGACGCCCAGCCCGGTGCCGATAGTGCCCTTTCTGACGGGGATGGTGCTGTGGTTTGTGCTGTCGCTGTTTTTCCTGTTTCTGGTTTCGGTCTGGACCGAACATCGCCTGCAGGGCCTGCTGCAGGTACTCGCCGATCTGGCAATGGTGACCCTGGTCGTCCACTTGACGGGCGGTATCGAGAGCTCGCTGAATTTTCTCTATCCGCTGGTTATCGTGGTCGCTTCCATGCTGCTGCCGCGCGCCTGGGCGTATCTGAGCGCGGCGCTGGCGTTCATTCTCTTTGGAACAATTCTGGAACTCGATTACTACGGGATCATTCACTCCTATTCGCATTCGCATGCCAATCTAAAAGCGCTGCAGGTCGTGATCTTTGTAAACCTGTTTGCGTACTTTGCGATCGCCTATCTGGCTGGCCTGCTGATGACCAAGCTCCGCCAGGTGGATGTGCAGCTCCAAAACGCCAGCGGCGCACTAGAAAATTTGCAGGCCCTGCATGAAAACATCGTTCAGTCGATGAGCGGCGGCGTAATCACTACCGGACCCGACGGGCGCATCACGCTGGTGAACCGGGCGGCGCAGCAACTGCTGGAGATCTCCGACGCCGACTTGCGCGGGCGCGCCGTCGCCGATCTTTTTCAGGATCCGTTGCCTCACTTCGGAGTGGCCAACTCGGGCGCCGAAGTTCGCTACGCCAATGCGAAAGGATTCCGCAAGACATTCCGGGTTATGGTTTCCGCGCTCAATGTCAGCGCCCGCGGCGATCTTGGCTTTGTCTACACCTTTGACGATCTGACCGAGATCCGCCGCCTGGAACGCGAGGTGCGCATGCAGGACCGGCTCGCCGCCGTCGGCCGGCTGGCGGCGGCCATCGCGCACGAAATCCGCAATCCCCTCACCTCGATTGCAGGCTCGGTAAGCATGTTGTCGGACGCGCCAGCATTGAATGCCGAAGAGCGGCACCTGTTGCAGATCGTCATCCGGGAGTCTGATCGTCTCAATAACATCATCACCGATTTCCTGGCGTACTCGCGCGGCAAACAATACCGTCTGGAGCGCGTCAATCTCCTTCCGTTGCTCGAAGACACCCTCACTCTGGTCGAGAATCGTCTGATCGCCGAGAACTCCGGCATCCGTCTGGAGCGCAATTTCGCGAAATCGGAAGCCTGGGTTCTCGGTGACGGCGACAAGTTGAAACAGGTGTTCTGGAACTTTTGTGAAAACGCGGTACGCGCGATGAAGAAGAAGGGTGGAAAGCTGACGGTATCGCTCGGGGAACGCGGCTCCGACTGGGAGATGGTTTTCGCCGACACGGGACCGGGCATCCAGCCGCAGCAGACCGAGAAGATTTTCGAGCCCTTCCAGTCGAATTTCGAAGGTGGCACCGGGCTCGGCCTGGCCATCGTCTACCAGATCGTGCAGGCCCACGAGGGTAAGGTCTGGGCCCGGTCGGAAGTAGGCAAGGGCACGAATTTCGTGCTGCGCTTGCGGCGCGTGGAGCTGATCGAGACCAGCCACGTCGAGCAGCCCGGGTCGACCGTAGCGGACAGTGCATCAGCCGCGACGGATTTGGCTGATGCGCAGGCGAGCACGGGAGGGAGAACGCGTGGGTAACATTCTCGTCTGCGATGACGAGCGCTCGATCTGCGAACTGCTCGATATTGCCCTGCGTCGGGATGGCCACAAAGTGGAGACCGTCACCGGTGGCGACCTGGCAAAGCGCAAGATCGACTGCGCGCTCTTCGATGTAATCGTTACCGACATCAAGATGCCGGGCGTGGATGGCGTGGAAGTGCTGCGTCATGCGCATCAGGTCTCGCCCGAATCGGGTGTCATCCTGATGACCGCGGTCGACGACTACGAAGCAGCCGTGCAGGCGGTGAAGGCTGGCGGCGCGACGGATTACATCCGCAAAAGTCCGGGGCTGGTCGATGAAGTCAAACTGGCCATTGCCCGGGCGTTGACCAGGGTCACGCTTAGCCGGCAGAATTTTGCGTTGCGCCGCGACGCCGCGGCCCGAAATTCGCTCGAAAATATCATCGGCGTCAGCCCAGCGCTTGAGAAGCTGAAACAGACAATCCGCACCGTAGCTACCACCAGCAGCACAATCCTTGTCTACGGCGAAAGCGGAACCGGGAAGGAACTGGTCGCCCGCGCCGTTCACACCTGTTCTCCACGGGATTCAGAAGCGTTTGTCTCGGTCAACTGCGGCGCTTTTCCGGAGACGTTGCTCGAAAGCGAGTTGTTCGGCTACGTCAAGGGCGCGTTCACGGGCGCGAATCAGAACCGGCGCGGGCTGTTCGAAGTCGCCGACCAGGGCACAATCTTTCTCGATGAGATCGGCGAGATGACCATGCCGATGCAGGTCAAATTGTTGCGCGTGCTGCAGGAGCGTACGGTCCGTCCGGTGGGAGGCACCAGCGAAATTGCAGTGGACGTGCGGGTCATTGCCGCCACCAATCGCGATCTCGACAAGCAGGTCAGCGACGGCACGTTCCGCGAAGATCTTTACTACCGGCTCAACGTAATCCCCATCCGGGTGCCGAGCCTGCGCGAACGCCGGGAGGATATTCCTCTGCTGGCGAATCATTTTCTGAAGAAGTATGCGCCGGGCGCCGGTAAGAACATTCACGGCATGGACCCGGTTTCGCTCGACACGCTTACCCGCTATGAATGGCCGGGCAATGTACGTCAACTTGAGAACACGATCGAGCGGGCGGTGGCGCTCGAGGCAGGCAGTGAGCTGCACGTCGAGTTACCAGCCGAGCGCCCGAAAGCCCGCGCCGTAGCGGCGGGCGCGGAAACTGCTATGACCTTCCCCGGCGGCTCGGTTCTTCCCGAGGGCGTAAACATGGAAAACTACGTCGCGCAGATCGAGCGTTCCCTGCTGCAATCCGCGCTCGGGCAAACCCAGGGAGTGCAGGTTCGCGCCGCCGATGTCCTCGGGATCTCCTACCGGTCTTTCCGGCATTTGATGAAGAAGTACGAACTCTAGGTCGACTCTCGACTTTCAGATCTCAGCCAAAACTTCCCCCGCATCCGACCCGTAACCTCGTTCGAAGCCGGTTTCAAGGGGTTCCGGGCTCTATATTTGCCAACTTCGCGCTGTGATCTTTGCCCTTGACGGAGGGCATAATCGGGCTATACTCAGGCGTTTACCCGGTTACCGGATTCTGGCTTCGAGGGGGGCGAGAACTCGGAGGAGGCGAAATTGCTGTCGCCGCGGAGAGCACCGCGTATCCCCCCTGGAGTTCGTGGTTCCCGCCTGCTGCGAATCGCATTTTCATAACATTCCAATTCAATTGCGGTTGAATATCTTGCACCCGCGTTCACGTTAGTCGTCTTTACATCGGGCGCGTGTTTACCTTGGGAGAGATGACTATGTACCGGTTTGCCATGTGCTTGACGGTCGGGCTTGCAGTTTGCATGTTGGCAGCACCGCAGGCGAGAGCGGGCGTAGGGTTTCAGCCGGCTTCGCCTGATGAACTTAATTTGAAGAGTGAGTCTCTGGCCCCAGGTGCGCCGGCCATAATTTTGTTCCGGGAAGTTGACCGGGACGACAATGTCCACACGCCCCACGAAGACCATTACTTTCGGATCAAGATTCTGACGGAAGAGGGGAGGAAGTATGCCAATGTGGAACTCCCCTACCGCAAGGGACTGGAAGATATTACAGCAGTACATGCGCGCACCATCCGGCCGGATGGATCGATCGTGGAATTCGGCGGGCAAAGCTTCGACAAGGAACTGGTTAAGGGACGAGGGCTGAAATATCTGGCCAAGACTTTTACCTTGCCGGACGTACAGGTGGGGAGCATTCTCGAGTATTCCTACACCATCGACTTTCATGAATATCTGCTGTTTGAGTCTCATTGGCTCCTGAGCGAGGACCTGTTCACGAAAAAAGCGCAATTCACTCTGAAGCCATACCGCGACAACTACTACGGAGTTTTTTCGCTGCGCTGGCGCTGGAACTCCCTGCCGGCTGGCTCGGTGCCCCCGAAAGAGGGCCCCGACCACATCGTACGCATGGAGGCGGCGAACATTCCAGCATTCCAGACCGAGGACCATATGCCTCCTCCGGAAGAACTGAAATCGCGCGTGGATTTCATCTATGAGGAAGGGTTTTCCCAGATGGACGC
>JBAQJU010000243.1:0-1583 GCA_049300475.1 Terriglobales bacterium
CGTCGGTTCGGATACCTGCCTGACTTGTCACGAGGCCGTTTACAAGAATCAATTCGAGCAGACCCCGCATTTCCAGACCGTGAAGAAGGGCCATGGATGCGAGTCCTGTCACGGACCGGGCAGCGAGCACGTCGCAGGCGGAGGGGACAAAAGCAAGATTGTCAGCTTTGCCGGCCTTTCCCGGAGCGAGTCGAGCCGCCGTTGCCTGGCATGCCACGGCGATGCCAAGGCCCAGCATTTTTCGTCGAGCTCGGCCCATGCCGGCAATCAGGTCGGGTGCGTCGATTGCCACAGCCCGCACCATGCCGCCGAACCGGAACACCTGCTGGTGAAGAAGCAGCCGGAACTTTGCTATTCCTGCCACGCGAACGAGCGCGCGGAGTTTGCCCGGCCCTATCACCACCGCGTGAATGAAGGGTTCATCCAGTGCAACGACTGCCATAACCCGCACGGCGCTTCGAGCCTGCGGCAAGTTCGCGAAACGGCGAGCGGTGATGCCGCCTGCTTCCGCTGCCACGCGGAAAAACAAGGCCCGTTCCTGTACGAGCACGTGCCGGTCAAGACCGAAGGCTGTTCGAGTTGCCATACCCCGCACGGATCGACCAACCCGCGTCTTCTGCGCGTCAGTCAGGTGGATCTGCTTTGTCTGCAATGCCATTCCTATCCCGGACTCGGACCATCCGGGCCGGCGCATAACCAGTCGCAGAAGTACCAGGCGTGCACCATGTGTCACACCGCCATTCACGGATCGAACGCCGATACCAATTTTCTGAAGTGAGGCGACGATGGAGAGCGCAGCCACAACGAGGGACTCGGAGCGAGAGTCAGATGCCGGAGTTTCGCAATTGTTCCGATTTGTTTTTATGTGTTGGAGGCCGACTGTGAGCCATAAACTCTGCTTTTTCCTGGTTGTACTTTTGCTCTTGCCCGCCGCCTGGGCACAACAGGACAACTCTTCCGCCGGGTCCCGGGAGGTTATTTACGACCAGTACCGGGTCCACCAGTCAATCGAGTTCGGCTACCGCGCGGGCGATATTACGGGCAGCGAGGCGATGTTTGATACGCTTGTCAACCAGCACGACGGGCCGCGCCTGCTCGATCAGATGTTCTCCATGCACTCGGTGACGCGCGAGGGGACGCCGTTTGACGATTTACTGGTGAACAGCGTCGGATGGGGAGGCGATCCCAACAACTACCTGCGGTTGCGTGTCGACAAGGATCGCTGGTATGACTTCCGCGCCAGCTTTCGCCGCGACCAGAATTTCTTCGACTATGACCTGTTGGCGAACCCGCTGAACTATCCGAGCTCTTCGCCGAATGTACCGATCAACAATTCTCCGCACGAGTTTCAGACGCGCCGGCGGATGAGCGACTTCGATCTGACCATGCTGCCCCGCTCCGTGGTGAGTTTCCGTCTGGGTTTTTCGCACAACAACATGACCGGAAACTCCTGGACAAGTGTCCATGAAGGCACCGATGCGCTGCTTCTGCAGCCCTGGGACACGACCTCCAATACCTGGCGGGTGGGGGTCGATTTCAAGCCCATCGAACGCACCGTGTTCAGCTACGACGAAGTCCTGAAC
>JBAQJU010000244.1:0-29481 GCA_049300475.1 Terriglobales bacterium
TTATTCAAGGCCCGCCATTACAACGAAGCCGCCGATGAGTATCGCGGACTTGTGAACGAGGTTCCCCCGGAAAAGAGCACCGAATTGCAGTTGGCGCTGGCTACGGCACTAGAAAAGAGCGGCAACAGCCATGATGCGCGGCATCTTCTCTTGTCGATTGGGGCGCTTGAAGGCGATGCCGAAGCCGAGCGCCTCTATTTGCTGAGCGAGACTGCCCGCTCATCGAGCGACGAGACCGCTGTGCTCGAAACGGTGAACCAGTTGCGGCAGTTCGGTCCCACCAGTCCATGGCTCGAGCAGGCGCTGCTCTCCGCGGGAAACATGTATCTGTTGAAGCGGGACTACGATCACGCCATCGACTACTTTCGCGAGTTGCAGGAGCGGTTTCCAAAGGGCGCGCGCGCTTCCTATGCGCACTGGAAGGCCGCCTGGCTGAACTTTCGCCAGGGAAGAACTGAAGATGCGCGCAAGGGTTTTGAGAACCAGATCGCGCTTTATCCCGACTCCTCGGAAATTCCCGCCGCCCTCTACTGGCGCGGGCGAATGGCGGAAGAAGAAAACAATCCCGGGATGGCGCGCGCCTTCTATCAGAAACTCACAGACCGTTTTCATAACTACTACTATGCGGAGTTTGGCCGCCTGCGGTTGAAGAGTCTGCACGTGAAGGGCGACGACGCCGCGCAAGATGTGGTGCACTACACTCTGCTCGATCACGTCGCGCCTCTGTCAACGGCCACGAAGATCACGGAGGCGGAACCTCCGGACGATAATCTGCGCGTGGCGCGGGCGCGGCTGCTTTCCAATGGCGCACTGGCCGATATGGCGGTGCGGGAACTCCAGGCGGCGGCCAGCCAGGAGGGCGGAAGCTGGGCTCCGCCCGAGATGGCGCGTGTCTATCAGGATGGCGGGCGCTACGACCGTGGCATCGAGATCATGAAGCGCATCACCCCCAACTATTTCGCGGTCGATATTCCCGACCTGCCGCGTCCCTATTGGGAAGCGCTCTTTCCCAGGGCTTACTGGAGCGATCTGCGCAAATATTCGCTGGCCAATGGGCTGGATCCGTTCTTGGTTGCCTCGCTGATCCGCCAGGAATCGGAGTTCAACGCGGGCGCGCTCTCCCGCGCCAATGCGGTTGGCCTGATGCAGCTTCTGCCAAAAACCGGGAAGACGGTGGCGAAGCAGGTAAAGTTCAAGGGCTACCATGCGCCGCTGCTGTTTACTCCAGCCGTGAACCTGCAGCTGGGAACACGCTACTTCAAGGACATGGTCGACAAGTACAACGGCCAATTCGAATACGCGCTCGCCGCCTACAATGCGGGCAGCGACCGCGTCTCAGACTGGCTGGGCGAAGGCCATTACCGCGATCCGCAGGAGTTCGTGGAATCCATTCCCTTCACCGAGACGCGCGAGTATGTGCAGGCCATTCTGCGCAACGCGAATGTGTACCGCCAGCTCTACCAGACACCGTAACGAATTGAGTTCTCGGTTATGGTTATGCCGGATGCTTCCCCGATAATCGTATTCCAAGGACACGGACTTCGTGTTACACTGTATTCGTGTCAAGCACTCGCCGTTTGCGCAATGTGACCGTAACCCTCGAGGAAGACGTCGCCCAGTGGGCGCGGATCGAGGCAGCGCGCCGCGATACCAGCGTTTCGCGGCTGCTGGGAGCGCTGTTGAAGGAGCGGATCTCGGCCCATGGCGTCCCTGCAGCCGAGGCGGCGGAGCGGCTAGCAAATTTCGGCCAGCGCCACAAGCTCTCCCTGCGCGGTCTCAAAATCAAAGATTTGATTAACGAAGGACGCCGGTGAGCCGGTTCGTGCTTGACGCTTCTGTCGTCCTCACTTGGTGCTTTCCCGACGAGAACGCCGCCCTGGCGCAGCATGTAGCGGGTATGTTCAAGCGCGGCGACATCGCCATCGCTCCCTCATTCTGGCCGCATGAGGTCCTGAACGCTTTGCTCGTGGGAGAAAAACGCAAGCGCATCTCCAGAGAGCTGGTAAGAAGCTTTCTCGATGATCTGGAAGTGCTTCCCATCGTGCTGGAGCAGTTTCCCGCCGCCGTGGTTTTCGACAGGATTCAGCGTCTCAGCCGCGAGCACGGATTGACCGCCTACGATGCAGCTTACCTCGACCTGGCCCTCAACAGCGGCTTACCGCTTGCTACCCTGGACGAGGATTTGGCAACGGCGTCCAAGAAGGCGCGAGTGCGTCTAGTGTAGTGGCCGCATGATTTTTTCTAAGTTTCCATCAGCTCTCTTGGACAGCCGAGGGCGGCTGTTACTACGCGAGCCCCGAGGGCGGGGCGCCCCTTCGACAAGCTCAGGGCAGGCTCTCGGAACCGCCGGCAAGGTGCCGGCGCTACGCTCGGCTACCTCCGGCACTCTTCTCGCGGCCACGGTACAAATGGGGACGAACTCAGGCCGATTGTTCGCTGGGCGACTTCGTAAACACGATCTCAAAAACCAGCAGGCACGCTCCGACCACGATGGCGCTATCGGCCACATTGAACGCAGGCCACTGGTAGCGCCCGACATAAAAGAGCAGGAAGTCGACCACGTGCCGGCTCACGATGCGATCCCACAGATTTCCGAGCGCCCCTCCCAGAATCAATGACAGTCCAATTCCGGTGGAAGTCAGCCGGTGGCTGTTCTTCCAAAGCAGCAGCGCGACGATTCCGAGAGCCACGAGCGAAAAGACAATCAGCAGCGCGACCTTCCATGGCGAAGGAGAGTCGGCGAAGAGCCCGAAAGCCGCACCCGGATTCTCGGTGTGGATGATGCGAAAAAATCCGGGAATGACCGTAATGCTGTCGTGCATGGAAAGGCGGTGCGCGATCCACCACTTGGTGTATCGGTCGAGAGCGACGACGCACAATGAGATCAGAAAAAAATATTTGCGCATTTCAGAGTGAAGTGTGCTGTAAGTCCATCAACTTACTGCTCCGCTACCGAGAGTTCATCGAGCACGGCGCTGCAACGTTCGCAAACGGTCGGATAGGTTTTGTCTTCGCCAACGTGCGTCGAGTAGTTCCAGCAGCGGTCACATTTCTGGCCGTCCGCTTTCTTGACCTCGACCTGGATACTCCCAGTTCCGTTTCCCGAGCCTTGGGTCAGCGACACTGCGGACACGATGAACAGGTATCGCAGTTGCGGCTCGTAGCGCTTCAAGAGTGAATACACCGAATCGGACGCGGTGAGGTGTACCTGGGCTTCGAGTCCGGTACCGATCAGTTTGCTGTTGCGGGCTTCTTCCAGGGCTTTCAGGACTTCGTCGCGGACCGCGCGGAGTTCGTTCCAGTCACGTTCTTGCGCGTCTCCGCGCAGATTTGATTCGTGATCAGTCGAGAGAACTCCGAGGATGTCCTTGTCCCCGTAGAACTTCGCCAGGTGGACACTTTCTTCACGGCCCGCAACGCCAGGCAGATATTGCCAGACCTCCTCGGAGGTAAAAGTCATGATGGGCGCGACCAGTCGGACCAGCGCCTCCCCGATCTTCCAGATCGCAGTCTGAGCGCTACGGCGGGCGGGCGAATTTGGTGCCGCGATATAAAGGCGATCCTTCAGCACGTCAAAATAAAACGCGCTTAAATCGACGATGCAGAAGTTATTTACCCGGTGGTAGATCTTGTGGAAGGCGAACTCGTCGTATGAGTTCTTCACGTCCGTCGAGAAATCGCACGTCTGGCGCAGCACGTACTGATCGAGTTCTTCCATCTTCTCGAACGGGACAGCGTCCGTCTTCGGATCGAAATCGTACAGGTTACTCAGAATGTAGCGGAAGGTGTTGCGAATCTTCTTGTAGTTTTCGCCCACGCGCTGCATCAGCGCTTCCGAGCCGACTACGTCTTCGCGAAAGTCGACCGACGCCGTCCAAAGGCGGACAACCTCTCCCCCGAGGCGGCTGGCGATATCGACGGGATCGACGTCGTTGCCGCGCGACTTCGACATGGCCTGGCCCTTTTCGTCCAAAGTCCAGCCGGGAGTCACCACGTTGCGATAGGGCGGCGTGGCATGCGTGCCCATGGCGCAGAGCAGGGAAGACTGGAACCATCCGCGATATTGGTCGCCGCCTTCGAGATAGAGGTCGGAGGGCCACGGGTATTCTGGTTCGGCGGCCACCAAGGCAAGGTAGCTGGCGCCAGATTCCAGCCAGACATCGAAGATGTCGCTCTCTTTTTCGAATTTCGTGCCAGCACAATGCGGACATTTCGTTCCAGCAGGCAGCAGGTAGTCCGACTCGGCGGTGAACCACGCGTCGGCGCCGGAGCGGGCGAAGAGTTCGACTACTTTTTTGTTGATGGCCGGATCGTTGAGCGGCTTGCCGCAGCTCTCGCAAAGAAAGACGGCAATGGGCACTCCCCAAACCCGCTGCCGCGAGATGCACCAGTCGGGACGGGTCTGGATCATATTCGAAAGGCGTTCTTCGCCCCACGCCGGGTCCCATTTCACTTTCTTGATTTCTGCGAGCGTGCGGGTGCGGAGAGTGTCTTCGCCTGAAGAGTGGTTAGCAGACGCTGGCGAAAGGCTTGAACCACGGAGTACACGGGGTTCCACGGAGGAACCCTTTGGATTGTTAAGTTCGCCAGCGGGCAGGTTAGCCGGCATGGGTGTTTCCATCGAGATAAACCACTGTTCGGTGGCGCGGAAGATTACGGGATTGTGGCAACGCCAGCAGTGTGGATAGGAGTGCACGGTCTTCTCGGTGTGCAGCAAGGCGCCGCGGCTCTTGACCAGGTCGAGGATCGGTTGATTCGCATCCCATACGCGCTTGCCCTCGTATTCAGGCAGGCCATTGCGCAGGATGCCCTTTTCGTCGACGTTGCTGGTGGCGTCGAGTCCATATTTGACGCCAGTCATGAAGTCTTCGGCGCCATGCGACGGCGCGGTGTGCACGACGCCGGTTCCGGTATCCATGGTGACGTAGTCGGCGAGCACGCCGAGGATTTTGCGATCGAGGAATGGGTGCTGGAAGTTCAGGCGCTCGAGTTTGCGGCCGGGAAAATGGGCGAGAGGTCGAGGATCGGTCAAGCCGCACTTCGCGGCCGCATCGTTCGCGAGCTTTGATGCCACAATATAGACTTCGCCGCCAGATTCAATCGCGACGTATTCTTCATCGGGATGGAATGCAACCGCCATGGAGGCGGGCAAGGTCCAGGGAGTGGTCGTCCAGATGATGGTGTTGAGTTTTTTCCCAGCGAGCGCGGGATCGATCTTCGCAGGATCGTCGAGCAAAGCGTACTTCACCCACACGGTGGGGCTGGTGTGGTCTTCGTATTCGACCTCCGCTTCGGCCAGAGCAGTCTCGTCGTGCATGCACCAGTAAACCGCGCGCAGGCCTTTGTAGACGAAATCGTGTTCGTAGAAGGAAAAGAAAGTTTCGAGCACCACCGACTCGTACTGCGGAGTCATGGTGGCGTAGGGCTGGTCGAAGCGTCCGAATACCCCGATGCGCTTGAATTGCTGGCGCTGCAGTTCCAGAAACTTCTGAGCGTACTTGCGGCATTCGGCGCGGACGGCGGTCGGATGCATTTGGAGCTTCTTGCCACCGAGTTCCTTATCCACCTTGATCTCGATGGGCAGGCCATGGCAGTCCCAGCCGGGCACGTAAGGGGCGTCGAACCCGGACATGGTTTTCGACTTGACAATGAAATCCTTGAGGCACTTGTTCATCGCCGTGCCCAGGTGGATGGGGCCGCTGGTGTAGGGCGGTCCATCGTGCAGAATGTAGACGGGTGCGCCCTTGCGCGCTTCCCGAATGCGGTCGTAGAGCTTCTCCTGCTCCCAGCGAGCCAAGGTTTTGGGCTCGTTCAGGGGCAGGTTGGCCTTCATGGGGAAGGCCGTTTTCGGCAGATTGATCGTGGATTTCAGCTCCAGCGCCACTAGCAGGGTTCTCCAAATGATTGAATCTTTTCATTATAGGGAGGGCGAGAGGACACGTCTATTCGACACCACACGTTTGGGCACGAACTCAAAAAGTACCTGTTTGGGGCGGGGAGAAAACGTGTACAATTTTCTGCAGAATGGCAGCTCGCGCGGCATCTAACTCTTCACCAGAGGAATGGGGTAGCTTTTGGGTGACCGGGTGGGTGCAATTGGAAGCGACCGTTGAGGAGCGTGTGAGCATCTAAATCAACGGTTTCCGGATTCGGTGAATTTTTCGGTTCGCGAATCTGAAGCTCTCGGGAAAATATGCCAGAAATTGAAACACTGCCGGATAAGCCAGTGGTCGGCCCAGAGCCCGAACTGAACCTTCTTCTGCACAACGAGACTCTGGATGAACCGATCTGGAAATCGTTGTTCCGAAACATTGACGACTTTTTCTTCCCCAAGAAACTCCCCCCCCTGGTGTTGACTTCAAAACCTGTCCCGGTGCGAGACATCTGGGGCTTTTACGACTACAAGCGTAAAGGTGCCTTGGGTTCGACGATCGTGCATATCGTCGCGCTGGCGCTCATCATTGTCGGTACCATTCTGGGTGAGCGTGCGGTCAAGGAAATTGTCAAGCCGAAGGAGACGGTGGAATTGATCGCACCGTCGGACATGCCGACACTGCAGCCGTCGAAGACGTTGTCGGGCGGAGGCGGCGGTGGTGGAGACCGCGACAAGCTGCAAGCCTCCCAAGGGCGCCTGCCCAGGCAGTCCATGCAACAGTTCACACCTCCCGTGGTGGTGGTGCGGAACCTGGCGCCAAAGCTTCCCATGGAACCGACGGTAGTGATTCCGCCGCAGGTCCACATCCAGCAACCGAACCTGCCAAACCTGGGCGATCCGTTGTCGCACATGCCAGCGTCGCTTCCGTCGAATGGAACCGGCTCGGGCGGAGGAATTGGTTCGGGTAGCGGCGGTGGAGTTGGCAGCGGGGAAGGCCCGGGGTTTGGCCCTGGCCACGGTGGTGGTACGGGTGGCGGCGCGTTCCGCGTGGGCGGCGGCGTTTCGGCGCCGAAGGTTGTTTTCTCGCCTGATCCCGAGTACTCGGAAGAGGCGCGCAAGGCTAAATATCAGGGCACGTGCGTGCTCTGGCTGGTGGTAGGTCCGGACGGCAGGCCGCGCGACATCAGAGTCCAACGCACGCTGGGATTGGGTTTGGATGAGAAGGCCATCGAGGCCGTGAAGACCTGGCGCTTTGAACCCGCCCTGAAAGACGGTAAGCCCGTTGCGGTACAGATTAATGTGGAAGTGAGCTTCCGGTTGTATTAGTTGACTTACACGACAGATCTGGTAACACCTCTTGGAGAACGGTCGCGCCAGCGGCCGTTTTTATTTTTGGGAATGTGCCCAGAGCCTGAGGCGGAAAGCCTATTCTTTCAAATCGACGTGCACAACATCTTCCACCGGTAGCCCCAGAAATCGGCTGCCCATCCTCTCGAATTTTTCCGCGGAGTCGGTAGCGAAAAATTTGAGGCGAGGCGCGGACCGTCGCTCGGGTTCAGCCGCCGATGCCAGCGGTTCGATCTGGAGTTGCCGCGCAACCTCATGTGCGGTGGATTCGGCCGAATCGATGATCGCGACATGAGCGGGAGCAATCCGGCTGAGCAGCGGCCTGATAAGTGGGTAGTGGGTGCAGCCGAGCACGAGAACATCCGCTTCGCGCGCGTCTTCGTTCCGCAGATCGGTATTGCGCAAATCGTTGGAAAAAGCTTCGTCCAGATAAATCCGGGCGACCAGCTCGGTGACGGGATGATCGACCCATCCTTCTTCCACCAGCGGCACAAAAAGCGGGCAGGCTTTTTCTCTCACGGTGACGTTGCGGGCTTCGAGCGCACGGCGGTAGGCATGGCTCGCGATGGTGGCCTCGGTGCCGATAACCACAACTTTTCGGTTGCGGCTGGCGGCGGCAGCAGCCTGAGCTCCAGGTTCGACTACGCCGACAACTGCAATCTGCGCTGCCGCCTGGATCTGGTCGAACGCGAGGGCGGTAGCAGTGTTGCAGGCGATGACGAGTAGTTCGGCCCCATGGGCTTGCAGGTGTCGGATAGCTCCAACAGCGTAGTGCGCGACGGTCGCTGCCGATTTCGATCCGTAGGGCAGGCGTGCGGTATCGCCGAAGTAGAGGTAGTCAGCAGCCGGAATGCGATCGACCAGCGCCCGTAAGACAGTCAGGCCGCCGACGCCGGAATCGAAGACGCCGATGGTTGGCCGACGCGATGGAGCCACGCTATGCCAGTCCCAATCGCTTGAGTTTCGAGCGTTTAAGCGTCAAATTGGGAATCGTGATGTGTTCCTTTGTGGGAAGGTCCTTGAGGGCACGCTCCACGCTTTTTCGGTCGATTCCTATGTTTTTCCCGAGGAAGTCTCTTAATCGCTCTACTCCCCAAACCGGAACCTCCCGGGCAATGCCTCCGCCAGGTACGGGAATATAGATGACCAAATACTTTTCCTCAGCACTCCCTGCGGACTTGACGCAATAAATATCAATTGATCCCGTGTAGAGATAGGCGTCCTCTACAAAGTCTCCAGCAATCTGGTCATTAACTACCCTGAATGCCTCTTGGGGAATGGCCTTACTTTCTTTCTCCAGTAATTTCAAAACCTTGTCGCTAGGGCTCCGCAGAAAGATTCGGCGGAGTGGAACATCGTCAAGAACTCCCTCTTTCTGCAATGCCCTGTTCACATCACCGTAAGCTGCGCGAGGACCCTTTGAGTCGACGAGTGGGGTCGCGATCATAAACTGCCATTCCTGCAACTGTGGGATAAATGCCCAGAGATAAACGCTCACGGGTATCGCAGCTCTGGTAAGAGCAGCGACAATTCGTCGGCCTATTTCGATATCGTGGCTTACCAACGCTGCCGTAGCCATTGCATCACCCCGTCCCTTCCTGTGACTGCTGTATACAGGTCCCGCGCATTCAGGCCTTTCGTCAGATACCTGCTATTGTTCTTCCAATCCTTGACTACAGCCCAGTTCTTGTTGAGTGAGCTGTTGACTTTCATGTCAGCGTCGAGAGGCGCCTGGAGCCTTGCCGACTTAATCAATTCACTCAGCTCATGACACCAAATATTTCTCACAGTGCTTTGGTCTGGCGGGAAGTCGTGCCGCTTGGTGTTCTTGGCAATGCAGGCTTTCACTGCACACTCGACCGCCAGTCCGGTGAGATAGTACGCTCCCTCGAGGTTCCCGCTCCGCATTAGCGCGCGAGCATCCCGCAGTCTCATTCTGGCGAGTTGCTGAAATTCCCGTCGCGTTTCCGCCATATCGATTGGCTGAGAGCGGCCAAGAAATAGTGTAGCGTAAGCGTTCCCCCATAGCCTTTTGCGGATTGGTCACGCCGGCCTGAACTCAGCCTTCCGCCGTCGTGGGGCCGATGACCGAACGGACAGCTGATATCCGGTTGGCCGGAAAGCCTCGCTGGCGCGCGTGTTCGCGGATGCTTCCCTCACTCGGGGCGATGTAGATGCAATAGATCTTGTCGTCGGTGACGAAGCTCTCCAGCCATTGGATTTGCGGCCCGAGATTCCGTAGAACCCCGCAGGATTTCTGCGAGATACCATTCAGCTCCTGGGCAGTCAATTTGCCGGCATTGGGGATCTCGCGCTCGATCACGTACTTTGGCATCCTGCCTCCTTGATAAATCTCTGACTCCCTGGCTGCGCGGAGATTCTAGCATTAGCTCCTCTGGAACTCAGGATAACGGTCGCGAACGCTCACTTGGTTGCTCTTGCAATAGTTGACTTCGCATTTACGTCCTCAAACGAAAACGCGATGGACACATTCGAATGTTCCTTCCCGGCTATCTCCACGTAGGGATAAACGAAGTAATTCAGGGGCGGCCCAGCCTGCGCAGGGGTGAGCTTCAAGTCGCGGCCCTCGGTGAACTGCATGCGGTTTACGTCATGGGCGCCAAAGAAGTAATCATGTTTTTCCTGGTGCTTCCAGGCCTCCGAGATGTCGACCGGAATCCAGCCGATGGAGTCGATGTAGAACTCGGCCCAGCAGTGATAGCCGGGAATTTCGGCGGAACTCTTGTCGGCGGGCAGGGGGAAGCCTATCTGGAAGCGCGCCGGAATTTTCTGCGAGCGCGCCATCGAAATAAAAACCGAGTGAAAGTCGGTACAATTGCCGTGCTTCGAATCGCAGGCCCAGAGCGTGTCGCCGTGGCCCCAGCCGGAGCCGGTTTTGTCGTAACGCATGGTGCGGAAGACATAATCGTAAATGTATTTGGCCTTTTCGAGTTGGGTCGTCGCACCCCTGGTTTGTTCGGCGGCAAGTTGGGCGGGTACGCCGGTGACCGGGACAAGACGGTCCGGTTGAAGAAAGTGTGCGAGCTCCAGCTTGGGCGCGGGACGAGCTTCTGCCCGGCCACGCACGGGCTTCCCGTCAACGAGCACGACGTGCTCGTGCCGTACAACGCCGTAGTTGACGGAGAATTTGTATTCGTCTTTGTCGGCCTTCGGCGCTTCGGCGTAAAGCACCTCGTTGCCGTACTCCGCCTGGCGAACTTGCTTGAGAGCAAGGTCGCCCGATTTCGCTATGACCTCTACCTCCTGAAACGCGTCCGAATGAGCAAGCGGGATCCAGACGCGAAGGCGCTCGCCACGAGTCACGTTTTTTACAGTGAAGGCGTAGTGGAAGGTGAAGTGGCGGACCGCTTTTTCGGAGGCGGATTGCGCGCTTGCGCGCTGAGCTATGAATGGGAACGCAAACAGCACCAGACAAGCAATGACGAGAGATCGACGCGGCATGACAGCATCCTTTCTGCGTAGTTGTGAGGGCAGGAAACGGCCGACGGACGTTTTAGGCGGGATTAGAGTCAGGTAAAGCCGCGGCCAGAGAGGCGGGGAGCGGGTCGCATGACTCTGGCAGTCTGCCTGTTTGACAAGCGCTTGTCAAATCGTTTTTGGGCCGCGGACTTTCTGCTCGAAGGCGCTGGCACAACCGCCTGAAACGAAAGGCGACGCACCCGCGTACTCCTTGCGCAAGCTTGCGGGAGTTAGCATCGCCCTTTATCCTTCTCGCGTATGCCAAGCACTCTGGTGGAATGCGTTCCTAATTTTTCCGAAGGCCGCGACAAGTCGAAAGTTGATGCCATTGTCGAGGCGATGAAGATTCCCGGCGTTTTTCTTCTTGATCGCGAGATGGACTCCGATCACAACCGCTGCGTGATCACGCTGGTCGGCGAGCGCGAACCCATTCAGGAAGCCGCGATCCGCGGCGTAGGGAAGGCGGCGGAGTTGATCGATCTTACCAAGCATCAGGGGGCTCATCCGCGGATGGGCGCGGCCGATGTGGTGCCGTTTATCCCCATCGACGGTGTGACCATCGAAGACTGCGTGGCGATGGCCCGCCACGTGGGCGCGGAAATTTCGAAGCGATTTCAGATTCCTGTTTACCTGTACGAGGCGGCCGCGGCCACGCCGGATCGCCAGAATCTGGAAAACATTCGGCGCGGGCAGTTCGAAGGCATTCGTGCCGAGATCGCGACCAACCCCGCGCGCAAGCCGGATTTTGGCGAAGCACGAGTGCATCCCACGGCAGGCGCGACCGTGGTCGGAGCGCGCAAGTTTCTCATCGCCTACAACGTCTTTCTGAATACTCCGGATGTTGACATTGCGAAGAAGATTGCCAAGGCTGTGCGCTTCTCAAGCGGCGGATTGCGCTTCGTCAAGGGTGCGGGATTCCTGGTGCGCGGCCTCGCTCAGGTGTCAATGAACTTGACGGATTTTGAGCAGACGCCAGTCCACCGCGCGTTTGAGGCCGTCAAGCGCGAGGCCGCTCGCTACGGCGTAGTGCCGGTTTCGAGCGAGATTGTTGGCCTGATTCCCAAGAAAGCTTTGGAGCAGGCAGCCGAATGGTTCTTGCAGGTCGAAAACTTCGATTCTTCGCTCATTCTGGAGAATCGTCTGGCGGCGGTAATGGGCGGCAAAATGGCCGTGGGAGGGCTGCGAGCGGGAGTGGAGCCGTTCATCGAGCAACTGGCGGCGCCGACCGCAACCCCCGGAGGCGGCAGCGCGGCGGCCGCGACTGGGGCGATGGCTGCGGGACTGGCAAACATGGTAGCCGCGATGTCCCGCGGGAAGAAAGCTTACGTGCAACATGAGGGCGCGCTGAGCGAGGCGATTGCACGGCTAGGTCAGCTTCGCGAGGAGTTGAAAGCGGCCATCGACGCTGACGCCGAGTCGTACAACCTGGTCATGAAAGCATACAAAGCGGCCAGGGAATCGTCAGACGGCGACGCCGGGATTACCGCCGCGCTCAAGCACGCGACCAGCATTCCTCTGGGAGTGGCGGAGCGCGTAGCCGAGGTGGCGCGCCTTGCGCAGAAACTCGGTCCAATCACGAATCCCAATATGAAGTCGGATTTGACGACGTCGATCGCGCTGGCTCAAGCCGCGCTGACGGGAGCGCTCGCCAACGTGGAGATTAATCTGGAGTCGTTAAAGGACGAGGCATTCGTGGCCCAGACGCGGAAGAAGGCGGAGGGGCTACAGGTTTGATTTCGGAAATGGGAGTGCCAATCCGGGGACGTTAGGCGCGCGTTGTCGGCCGTGCCCGCCTACTGCGCATTGTGAGATTGCCCGCCGCGTGGCGAGTCCGCGAGCGACTGGACTTCTCTTAGGAAGACAGACGCTGGCATTCCGCCGTACTTCTTCTTGAGTGGATCGCGCCGGTATTGGATCTTGACCGGCGCCAGGCTCGCGATAAGTTGGTCGTAACATCGCTTCGTGTATTTGCGTGGGATCGCGGTGCAGTCCACTCTCAGGGGCGACGTGAGAACGAATAGTCCCTGCAAGCCGCTGCCTCCCGTGAGCCTGAGTTCCGGCATGATCTGCGTCTCGTCGCCGCGGGAACGACGTAGGAACAGAACATACGGCCCGTCGGAGTTTATTCCCTCGAAGTCTTTCCAGCCCCCGGTCCGAGTGGAAACTCCGACAACTGGGCCGGTACGTTTCGCCTCGCATGAAACTCCGCCAAAGGGCATCGCGAAAGTAAGGAGATCGCTGACCTTATGGAGGCCTTTCCATGTGCGCAGCACCCGTACATCAAGATAGGAGATTGCCTGGTCGCCCGAGGGGGAGAGCACTGAGGCGTAGGTGTCGACGGGGTTGCCATAACGCCCCACCAGAAGCACTTCGTCGCTCTTCAGCATGAGGGAAGAGAGATCTGCTTCCAGCGTTGCCGGATCCACAGTGGGCTCTGTGTCCGCGTCGTGATGGTGGCCGGCCTGGAGCAGCTGCCGGCACAGGGCACTCGCCGCGATCATGTCTGGTGTTTGCGCGGCCTTCACATCTTTTACGTGCTTCTCGCTGGCTGAAGCCTGCACCAGCCCACATCCAAGGGCGACCACGATCAGGCTCACGAACGCGCGCTCGGCTCGCCGCATAAGAGCTCCTCCGCTGTTGATTTTACTCTGAACGTTAGTCGGCCCCCTTCTTGCAACTCGCGTGCTTGGCGTGGATCAACAGATCTGAACAATCGGGAAGTCGGGCGCGCTCCCTGGAATGAACGCGGTTGATTTACCCTGCAAGCAGTCGTTCTATCCGCGTTCTCCAGAAAGCCCGGAGGAATGCACTTTAGTACCCCGTCGCTCGCGAAATCCGGACTAAAATAGAGTTCACCCATTAATTTGGCCGGTAGACTTGCATCTAAGGATGCAGATCCCCTTGGTGAGGAGTTCTATGAAGAAATTGTGTTTGGCTTTTCTGCTTCTTGGCACAACGGCTGGCTTCGCAATGCCGATTGCGTCGTCGGCGCGTTCGATGGTACCGGCTGAGATTCAACAGCTGATTGGCGTGGACTACCGGGCCCTGAAAGATTCGCCGACCGCGCAGCAACTGAAAGATCAGGTGCTGCCACCGGACCTGAAAAACTTCGAGGCCTCGCTGAAAGGAATCGGCATCGATTCCGATCACGATCTTGACCAGCTCAACTTCGTCTCGTTTCGCACCCCGAAAGTTGGCCTGCAAATCGTATGCGTAGCGCAGGGATCATTTTCGGCAAAGGCTGTCCTGAAGAAGCTGAAGCTGAAGAAGATTTCGGCGGTCAAGTACGGCACAACCAGAATTTATCCCATGGACAGCGGGTTCGTGATGACGTTCCTCGACGACAATACGCTGGCTTTCGGCACCGAACCAGCTTTGCACAGCGCCCTCGATGCGCGCGACGGCAAGCGCGCGTCGCTCGATTCGAATCCGCAAATGGCCGATCAGATGGCGGCCGTAGATGGCTCTCCGGTGTGGAGCATTCTGGACCAGGAGGGAACCCAGGCCATGATGCACTCGGCGTTGGGTGATGCCGCGAAGGTGGCTGACTTCGAGACCATCAAGAAACGGATTCTGGCGTCGCGCTATACCATGAGCTTTCAGACAGGCGTGAATTTCGATCTAAGCGTCCTGACCTCCGATTCCATGACCGCAGGCACGCTTTCGTCGCTCGTGAAAGCGGGAATCCTTTACAAGAAACTGAATGCGACGCCGACCGAAAAAACGGCGCTCGATGCCACCACAGTCGACTCCGACAACGCGACCTTGCAACTGCATTTCAAAACCGACGATCAGAAGTTCCAGGCACTGATGAAGTCGCCATTGTTCGCAGCGGTTTCGCACTAGAGAACGCTGCTCGCTTTTCGCCAGACCGCTTAGTTTTAAATGAGTCCCGGAGTTTTCGCCGGGACTTTTTATTTGCTGGCCGATTTCTTTGCCGCGCGTTTGGCGCTGGCCCAGCCTTCTTTGGTGGTTTGCCGCGCCCGCCCAAGCGCAAGCGCATCGGCGGGAACGTCCTCAGTGATGCAACTGGCGGCAGCAACATAAGACCCGCGACCAATTTTCACCGGCGCCACCAGCGTGGAGTCGCTGCCGATAAAGACGCCATCTTCAATGATCGTCTTGTGCTTCTGGACGCCGTCGTAATTGCAGGTAATCGTTCCGGCGCCAACGTTGACGCCTTCTCCGATCTCGGCGTCGCCCAGGTAGCTCAGGTGATTTGCCTTGGACCCTTTACCCAGCTTGATCTTCTTGGTTTCCACAAAATTGCCAATGTGAGCATCTTCGCCAATGTCGCTACCCGGGCGGAGACGCGAATAAGGGCCAATGATCGCGCCCCGGCTTACGCGAGCGTCGTCGATCACGGTCAGGGTGTTGATGGTCACGTGGTCGCCAAGTTCAGAGTTCTTGATCACGCTGTAGGAACGGATGCAGCAATCGCCGCCGACCTTCGTCTTTCCTAATAACTGAACGAAGGGCTCGATGACTGTGTCGGCGCCGACCTGCACATCGCTGTCGATCACACATGTTTGGGGATAGAAGATCGTCACGCCTTCATCCATTAGCCTATGGCACTTTGCCAGACGCAGGCGAGCATCCAGGTCGACGATTTCCGCGCGTGTGTTGCTGCCGAGCACTTCGCCCGCATGGGCGGTCTTCATGGCAACGACTTTCTTGCCAGCCCGCTGAAATAAAGCTGCCATGTCGGTGAGGTAATACTCGCCATGAGGGTTGTCGGTGGAAAGCCTCCCGATGTGCTGGTAGAGCGCGGGAACGGAGAATACGTAGAATCCGGAGTTGATTTCGCGGATCTTCTTTTGCGCGGCGCTTGCGGTTTTCTCTTCAACGATGGCGCGCACTTCGGGGCTCTTGGCATTCTTGCGCAACACTCGCCCGTATCCAGTGGGATTCGCGAGATCGGCGCTGAGCAGGCTCATCGTGGCCTTCTGTGCCATGTGGAAGGCGCTGAGATTCCGAATCGTCTCGGCGGTAATGAGTGGCGCGTCGCCGGAGAGCACGATGACCTGGTCGTAGGGGGAAAGCGCCTCGCGAGCGACCATGAGGGCGTGGCCCGTGCCACGCTGTTCCGTCTGCAACACAAAGTTGACGACCGTGTCGCGAACGGCTTCCCGGACCCGCTCCGCTTCGTGGCCGATGATGACGAATATGTCAGCGGGCGAGACGACTCGGCTGGCGGTGGCGATGACATGCGACAGGATGGGCTTGCCGGCGATCTCATGCAGCACTTTGGGGTGCCTGGATTTGAGGCGCGTGCCCTTTCCAGCCGCCATGATGGCAACCGCCACGCGGGGCGAGGCGAATGCATTCTTGCCAGAGCTTCGTTTTCCCATATTCGGTCAGCTCCAGAGAACAGATCGTTTCGATCAGACAATGAAGTCCGGACAGGTGTTCATGCATGTAAATCCCGGGCTGAATCGGGCCCCGCAGGCACACGGGGCAAACGCCTGATTACAGGCCGTCTCGCGCGACTCGCGCGCCAGAGATCGTACTGTGACTGCATATTCATCCAGAACTCCGGTGAGGTGCCAAACGCCGCCGCCAAGCGCAGCGCCATGTTCGCGGAAATGCCAGCCTTGCCATTGAGCAAACGCGATAGCGTGACGCGGGTGGTACGCAAGTGCGCCGCTGCGGCGAAGACCGGCATATCTCCAAGGTATTCACGAAGAACCAGGCCGGGGTGAGGCGGATTATGCATACAAAAATCCTAGTGGTAATCCTGATAGTCCACGAGGATCGCATCCTCGTCTTCAAACTTGAAAGTCATACGCCAGTTACCGCTGATGCTGATTGTCCAGTGATCTTTGAGCGCACCGGCCATGGAGTGAAGGCGCCAACCTGGAGCATTCATGTCCTTGGGGCTCTTGGCGTTGTCGAGGGCAAACAGCTGAAGGCGCAGTTTCTCTGCGTGCTTCGGCTGAATTCCCGCTTTTGAACCGCTTCGGAAAAACCGTTCGAGGCCCCGATGCCGGAAGCTCTTGATCACGGATCAAACCCGCTATGTAAAGTGTAACGATACAATTTACGGACTGTCAAGAGCGGCGCGGTTACCTCGAGGCCGCGTGATGATCGGGCGCCTGGGACATCAGGATCATCAGATCTTCGGCCACGCGCTCGGTGGCATGGCGTGCGACGGCGCCTTCATCCAGATAATCTCCAAGGATGGGGCAGACGCCGAGCGCTTCGATGGCTTCCAGATCCACCACAATTTGCGAAGCTCCTTCGAGCGCGTATTTCGCCTTCATCTCCGGTGACGCGGGCTTCTGGTTAATCAGCGCATAGTCGAATAGTTGCGCGCGGGCGTGCCGGTTGAGCGCCCGAATGTGATCGGCAGCCGTTAAACCAAGACTTTCATTTGCCTGTGTCATCAGATTGCAAACATACACATTGACCGCACTGGAATCCAGGATCGCTTCGACAATTCCACGCACCAGAAGGTTGGGGATGAGGCTGGTGAACAATGAACCAGGGCCGATGGTGATCAGATCGGCTGCCGCAATCGCCTCTAGCGTCTGGGGAAGGGGCTGAACGTCGGGAGGCACCAGGAATAATTCGCGGATTTTGCCCTTGCTGGCGGTGATTCGGGTCTCGCCTCGTACCCGCGCCCCGTCTTCAAACTCAGCTTCCAGTTCGACGGAAGATGTCGTCGCGGGATAGATGTGTCCGCGCGTGAGCAGGATTTCGGAAGAAAGGCGAACCGCCTCGGCGAAATCTCCGGTGATCGAGGTGAGCGCGGCCAGGAAAAGATTGCCGAAGCTGTGGCCCTCCAGGCCGGAGCCCTTCTGGAAGCGATGCTGGAAGAGCCGCGACAGCAAGGCCTCATCTTCGGAGAGCGCGACAATACAATTGCGCACGTCGCCCGGCGGCAGCATGTTGAACTCTTTGCGCAACCGGCCGCTCGAACCGCCATCGTCGCTCACCGTAACCACACCGCACAATTCCGAGATGGCGCTCTGCCCGGACGCGGCCAGGGCCGGCGTCAGAACGTAGCGCTTGAGCCCCTTCAGCAGGGTAGAGAGACCGGTGCCGCCTCCGATCGCAACCACCCGCAGATCGAGCACGCCCTTGCCTTGTTCGGATACCTTCATGCGCTGGTGGGGGACCATACCGCCTCAATATGGCAGCTAGTAGGCGCTGGTTTCTTCTCTCTGGGATTCGGTGTCTTCCGCACCCGGATCCGGATAGAGCAACTCGGTGAAGCGCGGATCCTCTGCCAGATTTTGAAAGTCGGTATCGTTGCGAGCCTGGAAGCGCAGCGCCGGGCTCACCTGAACGGCCTCGCTCAATGTCTTGAGCGATTCTTCTGCATGGCCGGTCAGACAATACAACGCGGCCATTCCGTAGAGAACGTAGTCGGACTTGGGCTGTTGCTTCAGGAGCTTGTCAAGGTGCTCGCCCGCCGTCACGAAGTCGCCTGTGTTCATCAGCGACATGGCGTAATCGAAGTGCTCCTCGGCTGTCTTGAAATGCAAAGCCGGTTTTTCAACATGCTGCTCGCAAGTAGCGATGTGGACCTGGGCGCGGTCGACCAGCGCTTTGTCCGGACCGCTAAGCGCTTTCTGGAGGCAGGCTTTCGCCTTGTCAAATTTGTGCTCCTGCAGGGCGCGAAGTCCCGCCTCATAGTTCTGGAGCGCCTGGGTGTGCCGCGGGTCCTCAGCGACTTTTTTCTTGGAAGTTACCTTCAATGCCATCAAAAGCCCTCATTTCAGATCCGTATAGAAATGCTGTTACAAAATGCGTTAAGAAACAAACTCCAATGGCGTGGCGCTCACTCCATGGTAGCTGCTTTCTCCAGATCCAGTGTCTTCCAGTCGCCCCGGATGATTCCTTCCCGGATCTCGCGTGCGCTTTTGCCCTGCTTGTTCATCGCGTACGTGTAGTAAAGCTCCTTCAGGCAGGTGCTGCACTCCGCGCCATGCGTGCCCGCAAAGCAGCTATGCAGGCTGGTGTGTCCCATGCCGCGGTCACAATAGCAGTAGCAGGGCTGCTGGTAAATCACCTTGGGAATTTTGGCGGCAAGCTCATAAGCATGGACCTGATAGGGATGCTGCGCGTTCGGTCCCCATAACTGATCCTTGGTCAGGATCGGCGGTAGCTCTTCGCCCTTGGCGGGAGCCGAATTGAAATGTGGCACTCCGCGGTCCGACTCGGATTCGAGCCAGGGCGCTGACACCAGCGCGACCATCACAAACAGCACCACCGAAGCGGCAACCCGTGTGCGCATACAAAAACCCCCCGAATTGGTATTTTAACCGAACTGAGGAGTTTGGCGGGTACTGAGGAGGTGCCGGGGGTGAGGCCACTCAGGCAAGGTCGGACGCCTTCGGATTCCGTCTGTTAACGAGATATGCCAGGCATGGCTTCGAACTTGTCGAAAAACGCTCTTGCGGGTCGCACCCTTCCTTCCATTGCATCCTTGAGGCTCTGGCGGATACCCTCCTCGGCGTCGGAGTGCGCGGCAATGTCGAGCAAGCGGTGATAGGCTTCCGCGCCCTGGACTACGGCTGTCGCCTTTCCATTTATTGCAAGCGTCATAGGCCGTTTACCTTTTTCCCCAGCTTCGCAACTCTTCTCGTTCGGGGCGCGAAGATTGTCACGGTGCGTCCTGCCCCAACAGCGAACTCACGCTACTCTCGAATCCTAATGTCTTTTGGATGTAGCACGGTTAAATCAGGGATCAGTTTGAAGTCGTCCTTCTCGTCAAAGGTTAAGATCTGCGAGATGCCGTTGTTCTTCATGATCACGCTGTGAATCACGTCACCGACTCCAGAGTGATACTTTAGAATTCCCTGCCTCACGTGAAAGAAGAATTCGGCGAAGTCATAGTCTTTCCTGGGGCTCACTTCGATGATCTGTATCTTAAGACCCTTTAACCGCTTCTCGCTAACCAGCTGAGTTTCGATCTCGGCCACGTCTCCGCGGCCAAGATTCTTTGAGGAGATCAGGATGTTCACCATCTCCGTTATTGCCCATAGGGAGGTGCAGAGCTGGACATCCCTCAGGTCCTCGAACACCGCAAAGGCCTCCTCCACGGCCTTCTTTTTTGTTTCTTCAGCCCTGTCGGTCGAGTAATAAGCAATGAGGACTTGCTATCGAGGTAGATGCGGTTCATCACTTAGTCGAGCGAAAGCGAACGACCTTTTTTTGCTCGAACGTCTTGACAGCCCTAAACGAGACTGTCTTCCCCGATTTCGTCTTGAACTTGACCGTCGTCGGCTTCTTCACAGTCTTCGTGGCAATAAACCTAGCGCTTTTCGGGGCCATGAGGCGATGATAGCACTGTGAAGCAACCGCGCAAGGCGCCCTGCCCATACACAGGCACGGCGCTCTCGCGCCGCTGGCGAGGCCTACCCGCCCAGCTTCTCAAAGAACAGACAGATGGTTTCAATCCCGTGGTGGAAGTTCGGGATATGGAACTTCTCGTTCGGCGCATGGAGATTGTCGTCGGGAAGGCCGAAGCCCATCATGACGGATGGAATCTTCAGCACGTCCTGGAAATCCGTGACGATTGGAATCGACCCGCCGGAGCGGATGAAGACCGTATCTTTCTTGAAAGTGTCATGCAACGATTCGGTCGCCGCCTTGATGAAGCGGTTGTCGGTACCAACGACGCAGGCCGGACCCTTGCTCCAGACTTTGATCTTGGTCTCGATGCCCTTCGGCGTGAGCTTCTTCACAAACGCGGTGTAGCGTTTGAGAATGTCGTCCGGATCCTGATTCGGCACCAGCCGCATCGAAACCTTTGCCGATCCCTTCGCCGGGATAACCGTCTTTGCGCCGACTGCCGTGAAGCCTCCAGGCATGCCGTGCACTTCGAGCGTCGGACGAGCCCAGGTGCGATACAGCACCGAATAGCCCGGTTCGCCGGTCAGCACCTTCGATCCCACTTCGGTCTTGCGGTAGTGCTCTTCGTTAAACGGCAGGCGCTTCCAGGCCTTGAGCTCATCTTTGCTGGGCGCTTTGACCTTGCTGTAAAAGCCGGGGATCAGCACCTTGCCCTTGGAGTCTTTCAGCTTGCTGATGATCTCAATTAGCGCGAAGAACGGGTTGGGCGCTGCCCCCCCGTAGATGCCAGAGTGCAAGTCGGTCTTGGCGCCGTAGGCCTCAATTTCGGTATAAACCAGCCCGCGCAGTCCGACGCACAAAGTCGGTAGATTGGGCGCGAAGAGTTCCGTGTCGCACACCAGAGCGAAGTCGGCCTTCAGCTTGGCCTTCTGCTTGCGGACATATTCGGCAATCGACTCGCCGCCGACTTCTTCCTCCCCTTCAAAGATCACTTTGACGTTGATCGGCAGCTTGCCGTCATGCGCCTCAAACAGCGATTCGAGCGCCTTCACTTCCATCCAGAGCTGACCTTTGTCGTCGACCGCCCCGCGCGCGTAGATGTTGTTGTTGCGCTCGGTCGGCTCGAAGGGAGGCGTGTGCCATTCATCCATCGGGTCGGGCGGCTGCACATCGTAGTGTGCATACATGAGCACGGTCGGCTTGCCGGGAGCGTGCAGCCAATCGGCGTAGAGCAGAGGATGCCCTTTGGTGGAAATGATCTCGACATTGTTCATGCCAATGCGGCCCAATTCAGAGGCGACAAATTCCGCCGCCTTCTGTACGTCGTTTTTATGTTCTTCAAGAGTGCTGATGCTCGGGATGCGGAGCAGGTTTTTCAGTTCATCGACGAAACGGGGTTGATTCGAGCGGGCAAAATCTACTGCTGGGGAGGCCATAGGTAGCCTTTCTGGCGCTGCTGCAGGCTAATGATTGACGGAAGAGCGCCGAAAACGTTTCAGTATATACCCGAATCGCGCTGCGGACGCTTGCGACGACCGTGTAGCAGCGGGCAGTTTTGGCGTCACATTAGGCCTTCCTGCGCGCAGAACGCGCAGAAGATGTATGACCCTCATGCGGCAATCAATGCTTTTAACGAAGTGAGCAGTTTTTCTGCCCCCGCAGACTTTGACACAATGTCCCTGATTCCGGCGCCCTTGGCCTCCTGCGCCAATCCCAAGCACTCCTGCATGGTAAAACAACACCGTAATCGTGCGCGGGGCGATCAAGGCGATTTCCCGAGCTGCGCGCGGTTTCAATCAGGTAAGCACTGTACCCTACCGTACAGTGCGACAGTCCGCCACCGCCATCCCACTCCGGACGGAAAGAGAGTAGTGTTAAGGTGTCTCTTCTAGCAACCCTCCGCCGCGCCTGGATAAGGTGACGGTTCCTTGCGACAAACAGACAGCGTCTGCGCTGCACAAGGAGCCGTTATGGCGAAACCTACTCCTATCTCTATCTCTTCAAAGACATCAACCGGAAAACCCAGAGTTGACGAGGATGGAAACGTCGTCGCCAACAAAATTCTGCTCGGTATCGCACCCGAAGAATATGATCGGATCCTGCCCAAACTCGAGTTAGTCCGTCTGAAGCTTCATCAAGTCATCTATGAAGCCGGAGAAACCATCAAGTCCCTATACTTTGTAAACTCCGGGGTGATTTCAGTCCTGGCCGTTCAGCCCGACGGAAAGAGCGTCGAGGTCGGCCTTATTGGCCGCGAGGGTTTCACCGGGTTGCCAATTCTGGTCGGATACCGCAGCAGCCCGACCCGGCTTATTACGCAAGGCGATGGAACGGCCTACCGTTGCGAAGCGGAAACGCTTCGGCAACTTGCCCGTCAATTGCCCGGACTGGAGCAGCAGTTGCATCGCTTTGGTCACCGGCTCGCGATGCAGACCACCCAAATCGCCGCGTGCAATCGACTGCATGAGGTCGAAGAACGCCTGGCGCGGTGGATACTCATGACCCAGGATCGCATCGCGTCCGACAACCTTCCCCTGACCCAGGAATTCCTCGCGCTAATGCTGGGAACGCGGCGCGCCAGCGTAACGGTCGCCGCCGGTATCCTGCAGAAGAAGGGAATGATCTCCTACGCCCGGGGAAGCGTCAAGATCTTGAACCGGCGAAAACTTGAACAAACAGCCTGCGCTTGCTATGGCATCGTGCAGCGGCAGTTGAGCGAGTGGGAAGCAGAAACGAATTAGGTCTCTGTTCGGAATCGAGCACATCCCGGTTTCCCACCGGACCGACAATTGCATTTGTCTTGTGCCACATGCCTCCCACTCTGTTTCCCCTCAAGTATTTCCCAGGAGACGTGATGGCGGTCTTTGGAGTACCTCCAACTCGGGATCGGGGTGAAGATTGGAGGGAACTCTATAGACTCGCCATCACCGAGCCCGATGCGCGCATTCTGCCCATGAGAGCTGCCGCCGCTTATCACGCCATCATGGAGCGTATCCAGGCGACTGTCATGAACCACGGTCGCGATGGACAACGCGACGAACAACAAATGATGAGTGATGCCCTCAGTGGTTTGCGCCTGCTTCAAAAGGAATCTGAAAGACTCCGGCAGCAAAACGAAAATCGACGCAAAGATCCCCAAGCCATGGTTGGCTGAGGGTAGCGCCGCCGTCCCGGCAGCGGTTGTGGCGGGGTCTCGCCGCCACCCCAGGGCAGGATGCGCTCCCGGCATGGCGCGTCAACGTAAGAATCTCTCAGCCCCAAATGCCTGCAAGTCGAACTCTGGACTCTTCCCCATAATCACCTGTCCCATAACCCGCGCCGTGACCGGCGCCAGCAGAATGCCGTCCCGAAAATGTCCATTCGCAACAAAATAGCCGGGCGTGGCCGTCGCGCCGAGAATCGGCAACCCATCCGGCGTTCCAGGCCGGAGTCCGGCCCATGCTTCTAGAAAGCGCGCGTCGGCCAGTTGTGGCGCCAGATTCAGCGCACACTGTCGCAATTTCTGAATGGTCTCGGGGACGGTTCGCTTGTCGAATCCAGCCTCTTCCTGGGTCGCCCCGATCAGCATGCGGCCATCGCTGCGCGGGATCAAGTAAACGGCAGGCGTCCGGATCACGTGACGAACAAATTCTTTTTGTGGCATCACCACGCACAGCATCTGTCCTTTGACGGGACGAGTCGGCAACCTAAAGGGGGCGATCTGTGCGGCCCAGGCTCCCGCGCAGTTAACGACGATGCCGGCTGCAAATTGGGTTTTGCTGGTGCGCACGCCCGCAGCTCTGCCATTCGTCAACTCGACCGATAGCACCGGCTTGCCAGAGGAAAAATCAATCCCGCGATGCTTGGCAGCAGCGATAGCAGCCGAAGTCAAATGTCGCGGATCGACGCTACGCTCTTTCACGAGTAACGCCGTGAAGTGTGATACCAACCCCGTTGAAAGCGCCGGCTCCAGTTCTTCCAGTGGCCGTGGGAGAGCACAGGCTCGTGTGGTGGCGGGGCGGAGTTTACCCTGAGCGAAGTCGAAGGGCCCCGCAATAACAGGCCGGAGCTCTGTCCCCGCATCCGTGAGAACCAGCGTCCCAACCGAACGCAGGTCAATCTTCATCCGTGACTCATCTTCCAGTTCGTGCACGAACTCGGGATACATCCGCGCGCTGGCCGCAGCGAGTTCGGCCAGCCCCGCCGGCATTTCCAGAGGGAAGTCGGCCAGCATCCCGCCCGCCGCCCAGGAAGCCTCGCGCCCCGGCTCGCCTTTATCGACAATCAGGACGCGCATGCCCCGCTTATTGAGCTCGATCGCGAGCGACAGCCCGATGATCCCCGCCCCAATGACGATCGCATCCCAGCTCTTCACGGCTCCATTCTAGGGCAGTCCTGAGTTACGTGTTTGGACTTGAAAGGGCTCGCCTTCACAGCTCGTGGAAGAAAGTCGATGTTGCCTTGATTTTGGGTGGCGCAACACTTCAGCGTTGCGATCAATGCACTGTTTGAATCTGGCTTCAGCCGCTGAGGTGGCGGTTTCGCCGTACATGCGTCGGCCCTTAGACTCTGAGGTTGCCTTCCCCAAGAACCCCAAACGCAGTTGACAGCAATCCGCATCTCACAAACAATAGGTTTACAGTCAATCTCTCGGAGACAACGCACATGCCCGAAGCAGGCGAGCAGCCTAACGTGTATCAGCCCGAACCCGGGAGCAATGCCGGCAAATGGATCCTCATCGTCCTGGCCATTGTTTACGTAGGCGCAACCCTGTTTTTCGGCTATGACACCCACAGCAAGCTCAGTCAACTGACCGACGATCAAGCCACCAGCCAGAAGAGGATTGCGGACCTCACCAAGCGTATGCAGTCCGCTGAAGCCGATGCGGAGACACTAGGCGCCAGGATCGGCATGACCAAGAAGGAACTGGCGGCGCGCGCCGACGAATTGCAGCATCAGCAACAAGCCGCCGCCGCACGCATCGCCGCCGAGGCGGAAGAAGAGAAAAAAGATGTCAGCGCCGTCTCCGGAGAAGTCGGATCCGTTAAGACCGATGTCGGAGGCGTAAAGACCGACGTGGCCGCCACCAAGGCCTCGCTCGAGTCGACCATCGCGAAACTGCAGTCCACCATCGGCGATCTCGGCCAGCAGAGCGGCTTGATCGCCAACACTCGCGCCGATCTCGAAGCCCTCAAGCACAAAGGCGACCGCCAGTATTATGAGTTCAACCTGGTGAAAGGGGCCAAGCCGCAAGCCATCTCAACCGTAAAGCTGCAGCTCAAGAAGACCGATCCCAAACGTGGCAAATACACTCTGGATGTCACCGCCGACGATAAGACGATCGAAAAGAAAGACCGCAACCAGAACGAGCCGGTCCAGTTCTACACTGGCCGCGACCACATGCTCTACGAACTGGTCGTTTGGACAGTCGACAAGAAGAAGGTTACCGGCTACCTGAGCACGCCCAAGAACGCGCCTGTGCCGATCACAGCCACGGCGCAGTAAGCTTCGCACTGGCGTGCTCATGGGGCGCGAACCTGCCCTGAGCGCAGCCCCAGGGGCTCTCGCCCGCGGCCTTTGAAGTTGCGGTTGATTTTGACCCTGCAATGGCCAGATGACCCGATTACCCGATAATTTAAGGGTGTGTCATCTTCTCCGGCTTAACCAGCGCATCAAACTCCTCGCCAGTAAGATGCCCTAATTTCACCGCCGCCTCGCGCAGGCTGGAGTGCTCCACATGCGCCGTATGAGCAATCTTCGCCGCGTTGTCATATCCGACCTTCGGAGCCAGCGCCGTCACCAGCATCAGCGAATTCTTCACATACCAGTCCACCTTCGCCCGATCCACTTCGATCCCCTTGATCATGTACTCCACATATCCATGGCAAGCGTCATGAATCAAGGTCACCGAGTGCAGAAAGTTGTAGATGATCACCGGCTTGTACACGTTGAGCTCAAAGTTCCCTTGCGATCCCGCGAATCCTACCGCCGCCGTCGCGCCGTGCACCTGCACGCACACCATCGTCATCGCTTCGCACTGCGTGGGATTCACCTTCCCCGGCATGATCGACGATCCCGGTTCATTCTCCGGAATCACCAGCTCGCCCAGCCCGCACCGCGGACCCGACGCCAGCCACCGTATATCGTTCGAAATCTTCATGAATGACGCGGCCAGCGTCTGCATCGCCCCCTGCGCAAACACAATCTCGTCGTGCGCCGACAGCGCCCCAAACTTGTTCGGATGCGACCGGAACGGCAGCCCCGTCAGCTCCGCAATCTTCGCCGCCGCCCGCTCCGCAAACTCCGGATGCGTATTCAACCCCGTCCCCACCGCCGTCCCGCCAATCGCCAGATCGTAAAGCCCGTCCAGCGCCAACTCCAGCCGCACAACATCGCGCTCCAGCAGCGAAGCCCATCCGCCGAACTCCTGCCCAACCGTCAGCGGCACTGCATCCTGCAGGTGCGTGCGCCCAATCTTCACGATCGAATCGAACTCGCGGGCCTTGTCCGCAATCGCATCGTGTACGGTTTTCACCGCCGGAATCAAATCGTTCTTCACCCGCAACGCCGCCGCAATATGCATCGCCGCGGGAAACGTATCGTTCGACGACTGCGACATATTCACGTGATCGTTCGGATGCACGGGCTTCTTCGATCCCAATTCGCCGCCCGCAATCTCAATGGCGCGATTCGAGATGAACTCATTCACATTCATATTGGTCTGCGTGCCCGACCCGGTTTGCCATATACGAAGAGGGAACTGATCATTCAGCTTCCCGGCAATGACTTCGTCCGCTGCCGCGACAATGAGGTTCGCAATATTTGCCGGAAGCTTCCCAATATCCTGATTCACCAGCGCGCACGCTTTCTTGAGGATGCCAAAGGCCCGAATCAGCTCCGGAGGCATCACGTCCCGCCCAATATCAAAATGCAAAAGCGAGCGCTGCGTCTGCGCTCCCCAATAAACGTTGGAGGGAACTTCGATCTTTCCCATGGAGTCGGATTCAATGCGGGTCTTCACGTGGGACGAGGTTTGGTTTGGGATGTCAGTAAGAGTGGCCATGATGGAATCTCCGATGATGAAGAACCGATCATTATACGGCGGCGTGAAAGGCAAAGCCTACGTTGCGATCGGTTGGTGAGGTCCCAAGATCGCTTCACCACAGAGTCACAGAGGACACAGAGAAAACCAATTTCTTAGCAAAACTATTCTCTTCCGATTTCACGTTTTATCCTTTGTTCATGCGGGTGTGAGGGTTGTTTGTGTTGATTTTGTACCCCCCCCTATCATTTTGGGTTAAAGTATTCAAAAATAAAGACTTACACGTAAAATATTCAGGAATAAGGAGTTAGGGGCGAAATGCTTTGCGTGACAAAGGGCCTCTGGAGGGCGTCGACAACTCTTGGGAGGGACACAGTTCTGGCTTGGGCGATCATATTTGCTTCCATTTTCAGGCATGGCGGGTGATGTGTCTGTGATGGTGCACACTGGCTGGATGTGATGAAAGAGTGGTGGTCGATAAGCGTCAGGCAGGGCTTGCGGAGCCGTATCCACTCGGATACACTAAGGGGACTTGAATACGCTGCTGCGGTCGTCCGATTTCGATGTGTGGCTCTCCCATCTGGCCGACCAGAAAGCAAAGGCCAGAATCCTGGCTCGCCTTACGAGCGCGACATTCGGCAATTTCGGAGATTGTGAGCCTGTCGGCGAAGGCGTCTCCGAGATACGCATTCATGTCGGAGCGGGCTATCGGGTTTATTACATGCGCACCGGATCGACCGTCTACGTTTTGCTGGCAGGCGGCGCAAAAGCCACCCAAGCCAAAGACATTGCCAAAGCAAAAAGAATGGCTCGCGAATTCAAGAAAGCGAAGCCCTGAGGGGGCACAATGAAGAAGAAGAAGACAACTTACAAACCATTCGACGCGGCGGCCTATCTCGATAACGATGCAGTCATTGCGGAGTATCTTTCGGCGGCTGCCGAAGACCCCAACCCCGAAGTATTCGTCGCCGCTCTCGGCAGTGTAGCCAAAGCGAGAGGCATGGCACAGATTGCCAAAGACGCCGGACTGGGCCGGGAAAGCCTCTACAAAACCCTGAGCGCAGGCGCCCATCCACGCTTTGAAACAATCAATTCCGTGCTGCACGCCCTGGGCGTGAAGTTCGCGGTCGTGGCCGAACGCGAGAGTTAAACCGGGCTGCAAAACGAAGATCCCAAGCGGGTCGGCGGATGTGGAATCCCACCTGCCCACTCAAGCCAACAGATGGCTTGAATGGGCCACCCGCCTCGAAAAGCGCGAGACTTGGGGCACCCGGCGGAATCCTCAACTAACTGATGCCATCCCTGATGTTGGCGACGGCTTGACCCGTCCGCCCTCGAAGATCGCATTCTTACCGAATTTGCAGACAGGAGAATCGTACACAAATGCCGTGGAGGAGCTACACACAGTAGAATCTTTTCTCTCCAGCACTGAACCACCCGTGAAAATAAGCTGGGCCAAATGTGTCCGCTTCCCTGAGAGAAGCGCAGCATTGGCAACACGGTCGAGAAAAGGCACACCGGCGGGTTGCGAGCCTAGGTTTCGGAAAACCTCTAAAGGGATAAAACTGACGTGCGTCCAGATCAATCCTGGACGGGTGAGACTGAATTGCTCTCTTGCCGTCTCGCTGATAGTCTTAGCGATCGTTCTTTCCAATTGGACTGGCCTCTCCGAATCGAGCTCTAATATGAGCTTCGGCCGGGTTTGATTGACCAAGACTATCTTTCGCACCATAGAAGCATGCTTATAACTCGCCCTGGCAAGTTGTCCAGGCGTAAGGTCCGAAACCGCACCCACGAACTTAACCCACGCGTTCGGGAGAAAGATATCCTCGCGAGTTGCTGCAACGTTGCTGAATGCATCCACCAAAGCCTTGAGATTCGCGCGCTCCGGCAGGAGGGATGATGACAGGTGCGCACGGAGGACCGGGATGGTTTTTTCATCCTTCCAGATGAAGTGTTGTTTGATCTCCACGAGAAGTTTGTTTAGGTTATCGGGCTTAATCGGCCAGCCCGTGAAGGCCGATACCGCCTTGGCCTCCACCTCGAACTTTGAGTTACTCCGATTTACCAAGAAACCGTAGCCACCGCCCTCTTCAAGATCATGAAAATGGAGGTTCCAGCCCCGCTTACTTAGGTTCGCCGCAACCTGTAGCTCGTGCTCAAGAGGCCATAGGCCCTCCTTAAGGCCCTTTTTCACACGTCCTAGTGTCCTGACCGCATGATCTTTTCCACGAGCGGCGGGGGCCGAGGGCGGGGCGCCCTCGGAACCGCCGGCAAGGTGCCGGCGCTACGCTCTGCCGGCTGCGGTAATCTTCTCGCGGTCACGGTACTAGGTCTCTGACCGCATAATCTGGTTTCTTTTGTAACCGAACTTCAGGCGTGCCTTTTTGCGGGTAAAGCGCCAGTCGATGGTGACCCGATTACGATTCATTCTCCGGCCCCAGGCCCTGGCTTC
>JBAQJU010000245.1:0-6810 GCA_049300475.1 Terriglobales bacterium
CCGCTGTGGCACTGGTTGCAGAGCGGGTTGATGGCCGGCATGTTCAGCAGGCGGGCGTTCTGGGAACCGTGCGGAGTGTGGCAGCCCAGACACCCCTCGGCCTTGACCGCGACGTGTTCAAAGACGAACGGCCCGCGCGTCTCGGTGTGGCACTTGGTGCAGATCATGTTCTGGTCGGTCGTGGACTTCAGGTTGTTGGCTAAGAAAGTGCCGTGCACGTCGTGGCAATCGCTGCACACGATCAAGCCTTCGTTCACCTTGTGGTGGAACGGCATATTGAACGCCGGCTTAGTGTCGGCGTGGCACTGAAAGCAGAGCGCAGGCTGCGGAGCCTTCAGCAGCGTCTCTTCTTCCTTGCTCTGGTGAACGCTGTGGCAACTGATACAGCCGACGTTCGCCTTGGCGTGGGGCGAGCGGTCAAAGTTCGGGTGCGCTCCCGCGTGACAGGTCAGGCACTTGGCGTCAACCTCTTTGGCCGAGTGCTTCGCGGGATTGAATATCTTGGTTGCGTCGCCGCCGCCCGCCACGTGCTCCGCCCCGGGACCATGGCAGCCCTCGCAGCCTTGATGCGAAGGCTCCTTATTTAACGTGGTTTTCCAGTGGGGCGTTTTCTCCCACGCATTGTAGACATCCTCGTGACAGGTCTTGCAGGTCTCCGACCCGACATAGGCAGACGCACTCTTTTCGTCGGTACCAGCCCCGGCCGAGGAAGAGTTGGCAGCGACCGGCGCGCTCGATTCAGCCTGCAATGCGGGCTGACTTACAGCGAACCAGACAATAAAAAGTACGAATAGACTTGGAATAGTAGTGAGTCGGATGCACCTGCTGGCATTCACGAGTTCCTCCACATTGATGAACCAGTTGACTCTTCTTCGCGAGCGTTAACTGGTCCAGGGATGAATACTAACTACTCGCCTTGCTTCCAGAAACCTGTTACCGCTACAACCGACAAGAAACATTAGCAATCCTGTGGCCACTCAATGAGTGACAACGTTAAGGCGTCCACATAAGAAAGTCATAAAGGATCGCATTTGATCGTCTCGAATGCGATAATTTTAGAAAAAGGTAGAAAATCCTAATAGCGTAAAGGTTGCCGGCGGTCATAAAGTCCAATGATTGTGATTGATAAGCTTCGGTTAACCTCTCCGCATTCAACTTCGCTGATCGCAAGACCAACGTGCACGACCACATAATTTCCCTCGTCGCCGGGTCGGGCACAATATCGACGCAGGGCACGCGAGCCAGCCACCACGCCGCTATGTCTCCAAGCCGAACACCGTTTTGGTCCTCATTGGTGACGTCTTTCTTCCCGAAATGACTAATCAGATTACCCGTTGCCGAGTTTAGAACGCTGGTCACTTTTATACATTTTCCAAAATGTACCTAAGCCCTGCTGGCGTAGCGTGTTTCAAGAAATGCCTTTCGGGTCTGAGCGCGCATCCCTGAGGGCCCAAAGCGCCGCATTTTTGTTGCCCATGGCTGAAGCCGTGCCCTAGCCAAAACCTATTTTTGAAACACGCTTTAACAACATGTGAATGGCTTCCCTGATCATGGTACTATGAGAACGTTGACTCAAGAATTGGCAGGTCAATTTTCCTCAAACCCTGGACTTGGTCGACGGTTGGTCCTTGTTTGGGTGCAAGGGAGAGAGATGCTCGGCAATTCGGCCTCGTGCTTGGCTTGAACCAATGAGCAGAAGGCGGTCATTCGCCAGCAATACCGAGCTCCGCTCAGGAAGAACCACGTCGCCGTCTCGCAAGATGGCGATGATCTCCAGGCGCTCTTCGCCCGCCGCCTCGTAACAGGATTGGACGGTCTTTCCAATGAGAGCGCTCTCGGGCCGGAGAATGCCAACATTTAATTCCTTTCGCCCAGGCATCTGTATCGGTATTCCGGAATCCAGGAGAGCGACCAAGTCCAGGTGGCCAACCTTGGCCGCTCGCGGAATCTGGCGGGTGCCGAGAAGTCTCAGGGCCAGTTCAACATTCTCAACGTAGCGAGATGGAGACTGAGCGCGTCCCAGAACCTGCGCTTCATAGAGACTGTTGTACTTTAAGCTCGCTGACAGCTGCGTCTGGATTATGTAGCTGAGCAGCACGGCAAAGGCAGCGGGCGGAAGGAGTTGATATCCGCCCGTCATCTCAGTGACCATCATCAGGGACGCGATGGGCACCCGGGCGGCCGCCCCGAAGGTAGCCGCCATCCCCACCACCACAAACATCGCGGCGGGCAGGTGAAAGAGCGAGGCGAGAAATCCGCCCAGCATAGCTCCCACAAAAAGCGTGGGCGCAAAGACCCCGCCCGACCCGCCCGAGGAAACCGTGAAAGCAAATGCGATGATCTTCAGAAAGATAAGAATCAACAGAAGCTTCAGCGCCAGCTTGCCATCGATGGCTTCCTGAATCCAGCCGTATCCTCCACCCAGGATGTGAGGAAACTTCAGCGCAATCAGGCCTACGGCCAAACCGCCGATCGCCGGGTTCAGAGCTGGCGGCAGGGGAAGGGCGCGAAAAGCATCACGCAGGCGATAGAACACTACCGGCAGGAGTGTTGCTATCAGTCCAGCCCCGATTCCCAGCACACCGAACCAGATGTAATCCAGAGCGTGAAGGTTGTTGCCTTTTGTTGGAAAGTAGAACAGAGGCTGCCAGCCTACGAACAATCCATTCACGGCATAGGCGACGATGGAGGCCAGCATGGTATGGAGAAGGGCTCCGGCCTCGAATTCCATGCTGCCATAGAGCACTTCAATGGCAAAGAAAGCGGCCCCGATCGGAGAACGGAAAATTGCAGAGAGTCCAGCCGCCATGCCGGCCAGAACCAGAACCTGCCGTTGTTCGTCCGAGCGATGCGTAATAGTGGCATAGATCGATCCGACACCAGCCCCGATCAGCGCAGTAGGCCCTTCGCGACCCGCAGAGCCTCCCGACCCAATGGTGATCGCCGACGCGACCAGCTTCAGGGGCGCAACGCGGGCGCGAATGAAGCCGCCGGCGCGATGGAAGGCTTTAACCACGGTGTCGGTACCGTGGCCTTCCGCCTCGGGCGCGAAGTTATAAACCAGGAGCCCGGAGAGCAAGCCACCCAAAGTCGTCGCCACCGGCACCAGCCAAAGTCCGTGGGGCCCAATGACTTGTAGAAGAACGCCGCCGTGTTCCGGCAGTGCGGGAGGGTGATAGCCCGCGAGCCATATCAAAAAGAAATGTGTGCAAACTCGCAGTGCCCATGTGAACAGTTGGGCGGCAAGAGCGCCGACGACACCTAAAATTACTGCTTCGCCAAGCAGCCGCGGTTCGCTTTCCTTGATCATGGGGCCCTCTCGATGAAGAGTCCACCGCCCATGTGCGCAGCGAACATGGATGTTATTTCTTGTATCTCGCCAGCGTGTACCATAAAGAATGGACGGATACTGTGACTCAAGTCCTCTTCAACAATATCCTTTTTTGCGACGGATTTTTCACCTTCTTCTACAGCAGCGCTGCCCTATACAGCTGCCGCCGCTCGCCACTTCGGCGCGAAGTTGTATCTTGCGTACGTGATTCCTACCGACGCCTATGACCTGATTCCGACCGGCGAGCGAGATGCGGCCCTCGAAAACATGCGGCGACACGTTGAACAGCAGATGACGGGATTGAGAGCAGCGTCGCTTCTTCAGGGACTTCCCCATACCGTGGTCGTCGATCATGGGAATATTTGGCCAATGATCCAGGCGATGGTGGAAAAGCAGGAAATCGATTTGCTAGTGATCGGCACTCACGGCCGACGCGGCGTAGAAAAACTACTGCTGGGATCGACTGCGGAGGAAATTCCGCGGTGTGCCGGAATCCCACTCTTGATGGTGGGGCCGGGCAATTCGGTACCGCCGGAAACAGAGGCCAATCCGCGGCGCATTCTTTATGCCACGGACTTCTCCCAGGAATCCGAAGCGGCGATGCACTATGCGTGCACGCTAGCCAGGGAACATGACGCCACGCTCTCCTTCCTGCACGTCGCCGAGGATGTCTGGAAAGAACCGCTCTCGACCAGGATGAAGGCTGAGGACTTTTTCCGGATGCGCTTCCTGGAAAAACACTGGGTATTGAACGAAGGAATCACGCCGGAGTACCATGTGGAGTTTGGCCCGCCCGCCCGCCGAATTCTTTCTGGAATTCGCGAGGAAGCTGCAAATCGAATTGATTGTGCTGGGTGTGCGCGGCGCCCGCTATCCGAAAGTAGCCGCTCACTTGCCTGGGCCTACGGCCTACGATGTGGTTTCTCATGCCCGCTGTCCCGTGCTGGTCGTTCGGGGCGGACCTCAAGTTGAGAAATAGAGCTGCTATCCGCCGTTAAACCTACCAATGAAGTATCCTTCTTAGTTTCTGGATGAGAATGGTGGCTGGCGGCCTGTGAGACACGCTGGTCACCTTGTTCGCACGTTGAACGGTCTTGGCACGGAGCCTGAGCACACGAAGGATGGCCTGCGATGAAATTATCCCGATTCCGAATCATCACCCTCCTCTTGATGTCGCTGTTGGCGTTAACGGCGGTGGTGGTATTCGGAAGCTGGTATGCACCGGTCTTGGGGGATGCCGGTCTCCGATTGCAGCACTATCTCTTCCAACCACTGTTCAGCCTGGGCGGGCTTCCGATAACGTTTTTCTTCCTGGTCAAAGCCGCGATTTTTCTCGTGGTGCTGATCCTCGCGTCGCATTTCACGATGCTCTTGCTACAGAAGAAAGTGCTTACCCATGTGCCTCTCGCAGTTGGCGAACAATACGCCGTCGCAAGAGTGATCTCGTATTTGGTCTTTATGCTGGGCCTCATCGTTGGCTTGCAATCCCTGGGGTTGAATTTAAGCAGTCTTGTAGTGGTGGGCGGGGCACTTGGCATCGGAGTCGGATTGGGCTTGCAGGCAATCGTCAGCAACTTTGTCGCAGGTTTGATCCTGTTGGTGGAACAGCCAATCAAGCTCGGGGACCGGATTGAGGTCGGCAGCACCTACGGAGACGTGGTCCGGCTACGGGGACGTAGCACCTGGATACGAACCAATGACAACGTCGTCATTATCGTTCCCAATTCCGAGTTCATCAATCAGCGCGTCACCAATTGGACTGCCAATGACCGGCAAGTCCGAATTTCGCTTCCCGTTGGTGTCTCGTACGACAGCGACCCTAAAGTGGTTCGAGAAGTTCTTCTCGCTGTTGCCAGGAGCCATCCTGACGTTCTTGCCGAACCCAGTCCCGAAGTTATCTTTGTCGAACTCGGGGACAGTTCGCTAAACTTCGAACTTCGCGTCTGGACCATTGAGCAGGTACAAACGCCAGCCCGTTTGAAAAGCGACCTTTATTTTGCAATTTTCGAGACATTTCGGAAGGAGGCTATCGAGATGCCCTTCCCGCAGCGCGACCTTCACATTCGATCGATTGCTGAACCGTTGGCGGGGGCTCTGGTTTCCCGAACCGGCACCTCGCCCACGTAGCTGCTGGCCAAGACAAGCAGTTGCCGGAGCTGAGGAATGACCCCTAGTTCGACCGTCGAGTTTCTGATCTGGCTGCTGATTGTTGCCTCGATCATTGCGGTGATTGCTGCGCGCCTGCGAATTCCTTATACCGTCGCCCTGGTCCTGGGGGGACTACTTCTGGGATCGTTTAATCTCCCGATACTGGAGCGCCTCTTCGCCCACCCCCCGGACTGGTTAACGCCGGATGTCAGCTTGGTTATTTTTCTGCCTGCGCTGTTGTTTGAGGGCAGCTTGAAGATTCAGTTCCGGCACCTGCGTGAAAGTCTTGTGCCGATTTGTTTGCTTGCCACCATAGGCGTATTGGCCGCCACCTTGATCTCTGGTCTTGCGGTTCACTGGATTCTGGGAATTCCAGTTCTGATTGCCTTGGTCTTCGGTGCAATTATTTCCGCTACCGATCCCATCTCGGTACTCGCGATCTTTAAGGACCTGGCGGTCGACAAGAGGCTGGCGATCATCGTGGAAGGAGAGAGCCTGTTTAACGATGGCACGGCCGTGGTCATGTACGGGATCTTCTTCGGCGCGGTTGTCCATTCTCATTTCGGTATCCCAGCTGGCATTCGTGATTTTGTGGTGGAGGTTGCGGGCGGCGCTGCGGTGGGCATGCTCCTGGGCTACATCTTCAGCAAGCTTACACACCGGGTTGACGACCCGGAAGTTGAGATTGCCCTCACGACCGTACTAGCCTATGGTTCCTATCTTCTTGCCCAGTCGCTGCACTTGTCTGGGGTCATAGCGGTGGTCGCTGCGGGGCTGACCATTGGCAATTTCGGCGTGCGTACCGGGATGAGCTCGCGCACGCGCATTGCATTGTGGTCATTCTGGGAATACGTATCCTTCTTTATAAACTCGATACTTTTCCTCCTCATCGGACTTCAAGTGCGGGTGGGTGATTTATTTCACATGTGGCGCGCGATGGTGTTGACCATAGCGGCTGTTCTGATCGCGCGGGTTCTGACCGTGTACGGAATCATCCCGATCAGCAATCTACTCTCAGCCAAGATCCCTTTCCGTTGGCAACATGTGATGGTCTGGGGAGGCCTGCGGGGGGCGCTTTCTCTAGCGTTGGTTTTGAGCATTGGGAAACAGTTCCCCTACCGGGACCAGTTATTGACGATGACTTTCGGAGTGGTCGCTTTCACCATCATTGTCCAGGGCATTACGATGAAACCGCTCATTCACTGGCTCGGGATTGGAAAGAATAACGAAGATGATTATTCCCGGGCCCGGGTTGGCCGGCGCGCAATCGCATCCGCACTTTCCGAACTGGAGAGGATGGCCAACAACCAATTGATCTCCCATGCGGTGTA
>JBAQJU010000246.1:0-12437 GCA_049300475.1 Terriglobales bacterium
ACG
This sequence comes from Terriglobales bacterium, assembly GCA_049300475.1. Lineage (GTDB taxonomy): Bacteria > Acidobacteriota > Terriglobia > Terriglobales > Acidobacteriaceae > Acidiflorens. The sequence goes on from JBAQJU010000246.1 coordinate 4, forward strand.
CCAAGGAGTTTGAGCAGCGCGCCGACTGCACTGCCAACGAGTATTCAAGCTTTGTCGCCGTGAAGGATGACAAGGGTGAGGTCAAGGTCAACGGCAAATTGACGCTCGGAGAAAACACCGCCGACAACGGGGGACTGAAGCTGGCGTACATGGCGCTCATGTCCATCATCGGCAACACGCCCGTCAAGCCCGTCGATGGGTACACTCCCGCGCAACGCTACTTTCTCGCGTATGGACAGGTCTGGTGCCAGAACGTAACCGTCCAGCAAGCACGGAAATCGGCGCTCACCGATCCGCATTCGCCGGGACGCTGGCGTGTGAATGGCGCGGTGCGGAATTCAGCTGCCTTCGAGCAGGCCTTTGGATGCAAGGCAGGGCAGCCGATGGTTTCCGAGAACGCTTGTCGTGTGTGGTAGGAGAGTTGGATTCCGGACGCGTTTGACAAGCTTCCCTGCCTCCACGTAACTTCGAATTTTCGGGTCGAGATGCAGTGGAGGCAGGATGAAGTTTCGCTTAACGCTTACAGTTGTTGTCTGTTTTGTAATTTGCACGTTCTCCTTCAGCCAGGATCTGGCTTCCTTCGAAAAGCGCACTACCGTAAAAAAGCTGGCCAACGGCCTGACGGTGGTCATTTGCGAACGTCCCGAGGCGCCGGTGTTCTCTTTCTTCACATACGTGGACGCGGGATCGACGCAGGATCCGACGGGCAAGACTGGCCTGGCACACATGTTCGAGCACATGGCGTTCAAGGGAACTGACACGATCGGAACGCGCGACTATGCCGATGAGAAAGTGGCGCTGTCGAAAGTGGAAGTAGCCTATGCCGCGTACCTCAGGGAGCGCGACAAGCGCATGGACCGTGACGATCAGAAGGTCAAGCAACTGGAACAGGCATGGAAAGAGGCGGTCGCCGCCGCCGATAAGTATTCCGCTCCCTATAACAATGAGTTTGGCAAGATCGTGGAGAGCGAAGGCGGGGAAGGGTTGAACGCCTTTACGAACTACGACGAAACCGGCTACCACTACTCGTTTCCAATCAACCGGCTGGAGCTGTGGGCTTATCTTGAATCGGAGCGCTTCCTGCATCCGGTAATGCGGCAGTTTTACAAGGAGCGCAATGTGGTGATCGAAGAACGCCGGATGCGGACCGACAGCAATCCGATTGGGCGGCTGCTCGAGCAATTTACGACGGAAGCGTTTGCTGCACATCAGTATCACCGTCCCACCATCGGCTGGATGTCGGACTTGAATTCGTTTTCGGCGACCGACGCGCAGAACTTCTTCGACGAATACTACATCCCATCGAACATGGTCATCACGGTTGTCGGAGACCTGAAGGCTGCGGAGGCATTGCCGATCATCGAGAAATATTTCGCGCGCATTCCGTCGCACCCCAAGCCCGATGAGCGAACCACAACCGAGCCTCCGCAGAACTCCGAGCGGCGTGTGGTGCTGCATGAGCAGTCGCAGCCGCTATATCTCGAAGGCTATCATCGGCCCGATTACCGCAGTCCTGACGATCAGGTGTACGACGCCATTGCCGACCTGATGTCGAACGGTCGCACCTCGCGCCTCTACCGTGCACTGGTACGGGACAAGCAGATTGCGTCGGACTCGGAGGGATACACCGGGATGCCGGGAAACAAGTATCCACAGCTTTTTGCTTTTTACGCAGTTCCGCTGCCCGGACATACTCCGCAGGAAGTTGGGGACGCGATTCACGTCGAGATCGAACGGCTGAAGAAGGAAGATATTTCGGATGAAGAATTGAAAATGATCAAAACACGTGCCAAGGCGAATCTGATCCGCTCACTGGGATCGAACGAGGGCCTGGCGTTTGCGCTGGGCTTGAACGAGGCTCGATACGACGACTGGCGGGAATTATTCCGCTCGGTTGACCGCATCGAGAAGGTCACCAAGGCAGATATTCGGCGCGTCGCCAACCAGACATTCACGCCCGAAAATCGCACGGTCGGGATTATTCAGTTCGCAGGCGGCGAGGCCAAGGGCGCGGCCGCATCGCAGGGAGGTGGACAATGAAGCGCGCACCTCTCTCGCTGCTGATCACGCTCCTTGCCTTCATCTTACTTAGCGGCAACGTGCAACTGTGGGCGCAGGCCACTAGCTGGAAGCAGATTCCGATTCCCAAGCTGCCCGCGTTTCATCCGGCGCAGCCCAAACGCGTCGAGTTGCCGAATGGCATGGTCATCTTTCTGCAGGAAGACCATGAGTTGCCGACGATTGACGGGACGGCTCGCATTCGTGGAGGCGCGCGCAGAGTTGCGGCGAACAAAACCGGACTCATGGATATTTACGGCGAGGTTTGGCGCACCGGTGGAACGAAGTCGGAAACGGGCGATCAGCTCGACGACTATCTCGAACAGCGGGCGGCCAAGGTCGAAACCGACGGCGACGCCGACTCGACGAGCATAAGTTTTTCCTGCCTGAAAGAGGATTTCAACGACGCCTTCCGGGTGTTCGACGACGTGCTGCGCAATCCGGAGTTCCGCGCCGAGAAGATCAAGATCGCGCAAGGGGAAGAGTACGACGCGATCTCGCGGCGCAATGATGACGCTTCGCAGATTTCGGGCCGCGAAGCGGCGAAGCTGGTCTATGGCGCAAATAGCCCGTATGCGCGCGTTCCCGAGTATGCGACGGTCGCCTCCATCACGCGCGAGGACCTGGTGGAGTGGCATTCCACCTACGTTCAGCCCAATAACATCATTCTCGGAGTCGTGGGCGATTTCGATTCGGTGAAGATGGAAGCTCGTCTCCGCGAAGCCTTCGCTTCCTGGCCAAAGGGTGGGGCTGTGAAGGCGGAAGAGATCAAGCCCGATCCCACGGCACCCGCATACTATCTGGTAAATAAGACGGATGTGAACCAGAGCAACATTCAGATGGTTGCGCTCGGAACGACGCGCCGGAATCCCGACTACTACGCGATCTCGGTATTCAATGAGGCTTTCGGCGGAGGATTCTCATCGCGGTTGTTCAGCGATATTCGCACCACGAAAGGTCTGGCTTACGCGGTGGGTGGAGGGATCGGCACCGGGTGGGATCACGACGGCATGCTGCGGCTGATGGTGATGACCAAGAGCGCGACCACGTTCGAATCCATCGAAGCGCTGGATCAGGAGATTGCGGAGTTGCCGAAGAATCCGCTGAGCGAAGACGAGATCAGCCGCGCCAAAGACGCGATTCTGAATTCGTTCGTGTTCCGCTTCGATTCTCCGGAAAAAGTTTTGCGGGAGAAAATGGCCTACGAATTCTACGGTTACCCGCTCGACTTCCTGGAGACGTTTCAGAAGAGAATTGAAACGGTGACGAAAGCGGATGTGGCGCGGGTGGCCGCGAAATATCTGCACCGCGATCAGATGGCGGTGCTGGTCGTCGGCAATGCAGCCGAGTTCGACAAGCAGCCGGCATCGCTGGGAGAGGCTCACAAACTGGACATCACGATCCCCGCACCGCCGCCGGGACTACTACCGGAGCAGGGCGGGCCGGGACAGTGAGCTCGGGACGTTGAACCCCGCCCTTCAGGGAACGGTGCTGGGACGCCCATATTGACAAGGTCATATTCCGGTGTTACTCTGCGGGCGAACATATGGCGAAACATGCCAATGCGATCCCGCCCTCCCTCCCGTGGCTTCCGGAAGGTGTGGAAGACGCAACCAGTTGCATCTCTGCCGGGGATGAAGCGCGCCCGAAGCTGGTGGGGATCGCGCGCCTGGCGGCGGAAGGCGATTCGCTCCGCGAGGGGCACAATGTCGAATACTTCACGCTCGAGGCGCGGTCGCTGCTGAGCCGCGTCGTGAGCCAGCGCAATCTTCCGTTCGCGTGGGCGATTAATCCTTATCGCGGATGCGAATTTGCCTGCAAGTATTGCTACGCCCGCTACACGCATGAGTTCATGGAGCTGCGCGACGGGGTCGACTTCGAGCGAAAGATTTTTGTGAAGCAGCAGGCGGCGGAGTTGCTGCGGCGCGAGTTGAAGAAGGTCAAGCGCGGGGAGCAGATTGCGATCGGCACGGCGACCGATCCGTATCAGCCGGCGGAGCGGCGGTTTGAGGTGACGCGGGCAATTCTGGAAGAACTGGCTCGCCATGCCGGGCTGGAGATCGGGATTGTGACCAAGTCGAACCTGGTGACGCGCGATGCGGAGCTTCTCCGGCAACTGGCGGAGAACAACCGGTTATTTGTGAACATAACCGTGACGACCGTGGATGTCGAATTGGCGCGGAAGCTGGAGCCGCGGGCGCCGCGTCCCGACTTGCGATTGGAAGCGGTTCGGCAGTTGAACCTGGCGGGCGTGGATGCGGGCGTGATCTGCGCTCCGGTTCTGCCTGAGATTACGGACGCGCCGCGGGATTTGGAGGCGCTGGTGAAGGCGGCGCGCGATGCGGGGGCGAAATACATTTATGCCAATCCGCTTTTTCTGAAGCCCTGTTCGGCGGCGGTGTTTCTGCCGTTTGTCGCGGAGAATTTTCCGGCGCTGGTGGAGGTTTACCGGACGCGGTATCGGGACCGGGCGTTTCTGCCCAAGGGATATGGGGAGCGGCTATCCAAGTTGATGGCGGCATTGCGGCGGAAGTATGGCTTCGGAAATGAGCATGGGTGGAGCAGCCGGCGGGCGCATCCGGTGTATACGGGTGAGCAGATGGGATTGTTTGCGGAGGCGGGTTAATTTCCACCGCCGAGACGCCGAGAGCGCCGAGGAAACGAGGATCGGCGCTTTATTGATTCAGGGCGAGCGACGGAATGGTGGACTGCGACCCCCGCTTCGTCACCCATCGCTCCATCGACCACCTTATAATGATCGCTTACCATGCCTCCCCCGCAGAACGTTCCCAGTCCCCCTTCTCTGAAGATAAAAGCCAGGAGTTTCTGGCAGCGCGTCAGCGAAGGGCTGGAGGTACACCAACTCTGGGGGCAGTTTATAAAAGACGCGCGTTCCAGTTACCGGCTGTACTCGGCTGGGCTGGGCGAGCGGCAGGAAGGGGAGTCGCGGCGGCAGCGTGTCTGGTACATGGCCAAGGCGCTGTTCTGGGCCATCATTGAAAAACTGTCGCCGGCGCGGCGCGTGCTGTTGCTGCTTGGTCTGATCTTTTTGCTGTTCTCCGGTGGGTTCACTTATAGCGACAAAGCGGGCGAGGTTCGCGTTCTTGATTTCGACCTGCGCCTGACGGGTGGGCTGTTGATCTTTGTCGTTCTGCTGCTGGAGTTGGCGGACCGGGTGGTCATGAAGCGCGACCTGGAAATTGCGAAGGAGATTCAGAGCTGGCTATTGCCGGGCGCGCCGCTGCAGATTCCGGGATATGCGATCGCCTATGCTACGCGTCCGGCGAACACGGTGGCGGGCGACTACTACGACGTAATTCTGAGGCCGGGGGCAACGCCCGGTGAGGACCGCGTGCTGTTCGTGGTGGCGGATGTGGCGGGAAAGAGTATTCCGGCGGCGATGCTGATGGCCACGTTCCAGGCCAGCCTGCGGACGCTTTCGAGCAGCCGCGTGCCGCTGGCGCAGCTGGTCGCCGACCTGAACCGCTATGCGTGTTCGAACAGCCAGGGCGGAGCCCGCTTCACAACCGCGTTTCTGGCGGAACTGGATCCGGCGACCGGAGAAATCTCTTATGTAAATGCCGGGCACAACGTGCCGATTTTGCGCAGAAAGTCTGGCAGCGTGGAACGGCCGGAGCTCGGAGGCATTCCAGTCGGCGTGCTGGCGGATGCTCCCTACCAGACGGGAACGATCCGGCTGGACAGCGGAGATTGGCTCGTAATCTTTACCGATGGAGTGGTCGAAGCCGTCAATGCAAAAGGGGAAGAGTACGACGAGCCGAGGCTGGTCCGGATGATCGATCGCGGGGCCGGTTCGGTTCCGGCCGAACTTCTGCAAAGCCTGCTGGTGGACCTGGACTTGTTCGTGGGTAATACTCCGCAGCACGACGATATGACGTGCTTGCTGCTGAAGCGGACGTGAATCCATCGGGTGATCGGGTCATCGGGTCTTCGGGTCATTGAAAAGCGCATAGGCGATATGGGGCGCAAGAAAGGCTTTGAGCGGACGTTCCACGGTGGGATGGCCGGATCGCTTCGCGTCGCTTTGAGCCACTGACAGGCGGTTCGGCGGGGAGGTGGGAGATAGGATGAACTGGCAAAATTTGTCAATCCGTCTCCCTGAAAGTGTCATACTGGGAACGGCGGGATTGCGCCGGGTGGTGACTTTCCCACAGGAGGCCGTTGAAAAAGAAGGAAGTTAGTGCGGAAGTACATCTGACTTCCGTCACTTGGGCCTCTGGCACTAAGAGTGCGATAGTAGCGGTGAGTTGGTCATCCAACAGAATAGTCAAACGGAGACGAGGAAAATATCAATGCGGAAACAGAAGGGCTTCTCGCTAATCGAACTGCTGATTGTGGTCGCGATCATCCTGATCATCGCCGCAATCGCTATTCCGAACCTGCTGCGCGCCAGAATTGCGGCCAATGAATCGTCCGCGGTGGCGTCGGTTCGTACGGTCAACACAGCTCAGATTACTTACAACTCCAGCTACTCGTCAGTGGGATATGCTGCCTCGCTGGCGAACCTGGCAGGCTCCAGCTGCACACCGCCTTCCTCGACCAGCGCTTGCTTGATCGATACGCAGCTCGGTTCCGGCAGCAAGAGCGGTTACTCGTTCGGTATCGCAAACACGAGCGGCACACCGATCTCGGCCTATAACGTTCTCGCTGCGCCTCTTCAGCCGAATCAGAGCGGCGTTCGCTACTTCTGCTCGTTCGCGGACGCGGTTGTGCGCGTCAACGCAACGACGGCTATTGGGACCTGCGATTACACTCAGAGCCCGATGAACTAGTAAGTTTTGGGTTGGCAAAGTACCTGGGGGAGGGTACAAGCCGGAAAGAAGCAGAGGAGAAATCCTCTGCTTTTTTTGTTGTTTGGAACTCTCATCGGAGGCCATACTCCACGATGGATACTTTGCCTCAACTGACAAAATTTGGCAGACCGACTCACCAGGTCCTGCCAAATTCTGTCGTTCTCACATGCCGGAATCAGCAAAACAGACGGCGTCCAGCCCCTCGACGAAATCGGATTTCTAATAAATCCCAGACAAACAGGCAAGAATACTTACCTTCGTAATATCAAGTGGTCAGCGGTAATTGAAGTGCCGTGACTCGGTGAGTTAGGTTGATGCATCGGGTCGGAGACCGAACCGCTGCGGAGAGATTGAGTCTGGCAAGTGCCTGGGGGAGGGTGCGAGCCAGAACAAGCAGAGGAGAAATCCTCTGCTTTTTCTTTTATCTGGTCTTTCCATAAGCTCCATATGTCAACCGGTGACGCACGCGCTCCGGGATGAAACGAGCTTTAGATTTTCCTGACAGAAAATGTCACTTCTGAACGCGGTGAAATGGCGGCATGGCACCGAGGCCGCCTTTCGGCGCAGAGCCAGGCCATTTATCAATGACTTATAAGCCATCTAATCACTCGCGGTGCGGCATTAAAAGTGCACTCAATAGATTGAACATTAGCCGGGGGCGGTTCTCCGGAATAGGGGCGAAGGGATGCGAGGGGCACGCGGATTTTCTCTCATTGAGCTACTGATTGTAGTGGCAATCATTCTGGTCATTGCGGCGATCGCGGTACCCAGTTATCTAAAGGCGCGAATCCAAGCCAATGAGTCGGCAGCAGTCGGTTCGCTGCGCACCTTGAACGAGGGGCAGGCATCCTATTTCTCTGCCTATCCTTCCGTTGGTTTCGCCTTGACGCTGACAGCTCTGGGCGGAAGCAGTTGCAATCCGCCGGACCCGACCAGCGGGTGCTTCGTTGATACGGTATTGGCTGCCGGTACGCGCAGTGGATACAGCTTCACGCTGGGAGGCGCGAGCGGGACGCCAAACCAGGCGTACCAGATCACCCTAAATCCAATGTCCCCCGGCTATACGGGCACGCGCTATTTCTGCTCTTTTGCCGATGGCGTTGTGCGCATGGACATGAACCAGATCGCGACCTGCGATAGCACCGTCGCTCCCCTGAACTAAAGCGGGCTCCGATCTCCTCTCGGTGGTTTACCTTCGTAACCCACGCCAGATCGTTCTGGCACACCCCGCGCGCTGTTTGCATATAATTCTCTTCATGACATTCCAACCAAAGGGCATGGCCCGGCACGCATAGCCATGGCAGCAATTGAAATCCTGGATCTGGAAAAGTGCTATCGCGTCGGCTTTTGGCGCCACCGGCCGAAGGTGGCGCTGCGTCCGTTGCGGCTTACGATCGAGGAAGGGGAAGTATTCGGCTTTCTCGGTCCGAACGGCGCGGGCAAGACTACAACCCTCAAACTGCTGATGGGACTGGTGTCCCCGACGGCGGGCACGGCGCGGATTCTGGGGATGGACATCGATGACCCGCGAGTCAAGGCGCAGACCGGGTTCCTGCCCGAACAACCGTATTTTTATGACTATCTGACGGGCGAGGAGTTGCTTACCTACTACGCGCAGCTTTCCGGGGTTCCAGCGAAGGAGCGTTCGCGGCGCGTGGCCCAAATGCTGGAGCGGATGGGACTGACCGATTCGGCGCACACACAATTGCGCAAGTACTCGAAGGGCATGCTGCAACGGGTGGGGCTGGCGCAGGCGATCCTGCACGATCCAAAGCTGGTATTTCTGGACGAACCGATGTCGGGCCTCGATCCAATGGGGCGGCGCGAGGTTCGGGAGATGATTCAGGAGATGCGGAAGGAAGGGAAGACCGTGTTCTTCTCGACGCACATCCTGTCGGACGCGGAAGCGCTCTGTGACCGGGTCGCCGTCATTCATCAGGGTGAACTGCGCGGCGTGGGAGCAGTGGCGCATCTGACCTCGCAGGCGAAAGGCAAGGTCGAAATTATCTTTTGCGCGCCCACGGTGCCGGCGGCCTTGACCGGTCTTGGGGCCGAAGCGCGGGTCAGCGGCGACATGGTGAATGCGGTGGTCGAGGAAGAAAAACAGGATGCGGCCCTGGAAATATTGCAGCGCGCGCACATCCCGCTCATCTCACTGAATCCGGTGCGCAGTTCGCTGGAAGAGTTTTACGTTCAGAATCTGCAGCCGCGGGAAAACGGCAAGGGGGCGGGCGCATGAATCCGCGGATTGGATATGTGGCCTTCAATACCTTTCGCGAGGCGGTGCGCGACCGCGTTCTCTACAATCTGGTCGCGTTCGCCGTGCTGCTCTCGGGAGCGGCCATTCTGGTGGGGGAGATTTCGATCGACATCGAGCGCCTGGTGGTCGTGAACCTGGGACTGACTGCGGTGTCGCTGTTCGGGGTGGTGATCGCGATCTTCATGGGGATTGGGCTGGTCTCAAAAGAGATCGAAAAGCGAACACTCTATACGGTGCTGGCGCGCCCGGTTCGCCGCTGGGAGTTTGTGGTGGGCAAGTTTCTCGGCCTGACGGGAACGCTGGTGGTGAACACGTTCTTCATGGCGATCGGCGTATTTCTGGCGCTGCTTTACGTGGCTCACAAGTTTGAAAAGGCGGATATAGCGGTGCTGGTGGCGCTCTATTTCATCGTGCTCGAATTTCTGATCGTGTGCGCTCTGGCGCTGCTGTTCTCGTCGTTCTCGACGCCGCTTATGTCGGCCGTGTTCACGTTCGCTCTGTTTGTAATCGGGAGCCTGGCCGAGGATCTGCGCGGTTTTGCTCGCATCACCCATGGCCTGGCTGGCGCGCTTGCGACCGGAGTCGCCTACCTCGTGCCAAATTTTTCGGCCCTGAACATCATCAACCAGGCGGCGCACGGGGACGCGGTGCCGGGACGCCTGATTCTCTATAACACCGCGTATGCTCTGCTGTATTCGGCGATGACCATCTCCGGAGCGGTGCTGATCTTCCAGCGCCGGAACCTGAAATGAAGAGCGCGCGGCGCGTCAACGTGGTGGCGACCATCGTTCTGCTGCTTTCGCTGGCCGGCGGAGTCACGATGCTGAACGCCATCGATCATCTGCCCTTGCAGTCAGAGTCACAGCAGGCGCTGTACCTACGCTCGACCAAGGTTCTCCGGCGGATGTGTCTGGGCTATACCGGTTTGCTGGCCGATATTTACTGGACGCGCGCCGTCCAATATTTTGGCATGCAACATTTCCACGGCTCGGGGGATTTCCGTTTGCTGGCGCCGTTGCTGCAGGTGACTACCGAACTCGATCCGCACATGCTTCCGCCCTATCAGTTTGGAGCGAACTTTCTGGGACCTAAACCGCCCAATGGCGCTGGCTTGCCGGGCGATGCCATGAACCTGCTGAAATTCGGCATCGAACATAATCCCGACCAGTGGCGGCTTTACTACAACCTGGGATTTCTCTACTTCACGGAATTCAAGGATTACGCCAAGGCCGCCGACGCCTTTGAACGGGGATCGAAGCTCCCGATCACCAACAAATTTATGCCCATCCTGGCCGCGAAGATGGCGCAGCACGCCGGTGAATTCGATACCGCCCGCATGTTGTGGTACACGACCTACCAGAGCACAAAAGAGGCTGCCATCCGGCAGAATGCGGTCGACCATTTGCGCGCTCTTCAGGTCGATGAAGAGGTGACGCAGCTCGAAGGAGTGGTCGAAAGGTACCGCCAACAGACGGGGCACTTGCCCTCCTACATGGGCGATCTCGAACGGGCCGGTTTTATCCGCGGCATACCTGAGGATCCGAACGGTCATTCCTACAAACTAATGCCGGATGGCCGAATCGAAGTGCAAGACCCGCAAAGTATTCTCTACATCACCAAGGGACTGCCGCCGGGCATGGCCTCGCCCACCCCCACATCGACGGCGCAAAAACCGAATTCAAAATCCTAGCTTTGCAGTCCACTGGCTCCGGTTTCTTGTGCCACCTTTTGTGTGGTGTCGGGGGTGCGCCCCGCCGGTACGGGGCCGAGCCCCGTCACCACACAAGCTCTGGTTCTGGGCACAGCCGGCAGGGCTTGCCCTGAGCGAGGTCGAAGGATGCCGGCGCTGCACCGGGACACATTTCCTCCTGTGGGTTTGTTAGCATGCAGGCGTGTCGTCGGATTTTCTCCAACAACTTTGGGCAGCGGTGCGGGCGTGGTGGCGGGAGCAGGCACGAGGGAGGGGCGCGCGGGGCACGGGTTCTCTTCTGCTGCGAGAGTTCTGGGGATTTGTGCGCGATTCGACTCCTGCGCAGCGGCGGCAACGCTATGGCGATATGGATTACGACTGGGAGCAGCGGGTCGATACGACCAGCGGCACGGTGGGCTGGCAGGCTCGGCTCCTGGGCACATTTCATTCCGCCTATCAACCGACCGATCCAGCGGCATTTCGGGAGATGATGTTTGCGCTCCCCATCGAGTTCGAAAAATTTACCTTCATCGATATTGGCTCGGGCAAGGGACGCACACTGCTGATGGCGTCGGAGTATCCGTTCCGGAAAATTGTGGGTGTCGAATTGATCGCGGAACTGCACCGTGCGGCGGAGGAGAACGTGGCCAGATATCAGCCGCGTTCGCATCCCGCGGAGTTGCAACCCGCTGGGTCATCGCCAGGCGGTTCGCAGCCGGTCACCTTGCTGCCAGGTTCTTCTCAGCAAGTCAGGCCGATCGAGACGCTGTGCATGGATGCGCGCAACTTCATCTTTCCGGAAACGCCCCTGGTGGTGTATTTATTCAATCCGCTGCCGGAGGCCGCCCTGCGGCAGGTGATGCGAAATCTCGAACAATCTTTTGAAGAAGCACCACGGCCGGTTTGGCTTGTGTACCACAACCCGGTTCTGGAATTTATGCTGATGCAATCCTCGTCGCTGGTGAAAGAAGTGGGCGAGCGGGAGTATTCGATATTCCGGATGACCTCGAAGCACGGCAGGGTATCTAGGCGCTGATCGAGATACTGCGGTCAAGATCCCATCCTCCGGCCCCCGCAGCGGAGTTTATATTACCCGCAAATCTAAGGTCTCTCGCGCTTCTTATTCATATCCCATTTTCATATTCCGTTTTCATATTCCGTTCACATATTCCGTTCACTACGGCGCCCGAGAAGTCGCGGTAGAATCACACAAAGGGATTCAATCGGTCGTGAAAAATGGTTGGCTTCGCTTCGTGGTGATGGGGGCAGTCGTGTCGCTGGGCTCTGTCCAGCAAGTCCGTCCGCAGAACTTGCATCCGGCCGATATCCACCCGACGGACTTGCATCCGATGGACATCCGCCAACTGGCGCACGCCGTCGATGAGCACTACAACCACCTGCACAGCCTGGAAGCGGAGTTTACGGAAACCTACCGTAGCGAGGGCTCCGAACGGGTGGAATCGGGTACGCTATGGCTGAAAAAGCCGCGCAAGATGCGCTGGGAATACCGTTCTCCAAAAGAGAAGGTGTTTGTGAGCGACGGTCGAGTTGTGTGGTTTTACGTTCCCGCAGAACGGCAGCTTCGAAAAACGGAATTTGGGAAGCTCAACGA
>JBAQJU010000247.1:0-35416 GCA_049300475.1 Terriglobales bacterium
ATCGTAATCGGGTCACCATCGACTGGCGCTTTACCCGCAAAAAGGCACGCCTGAAGTTCGGTTACAAAAGAAACCAGATTATGCGGTCAGAGACCTAGTTTGTTGTCGCGACCTTCATCTCTGCCGCGCCCACCTCGCCATGCGGTTCGCCTTCCAAACACACGCGATGCCACAGCTCAAGATTCAGCAGACGCCAGATGCGATCGTAATTGTCACGATGCTTGGCCCGATGCTCGTCAAACAGCCTGACGATTGCTTCTCGCCGGAAATATCCGCGCTGCAGGCTGCGGGGCTCGAGCAGCATTTCGCGAATCGTCTCCAGCCGCGATCCGGCAAGCCATCCGCTCCACGGTGTCGGAAAACCCAGCTTTTGCCGGTAGAGAATCTCGCGCGGCAGCAAATCCTCGACCGCTTTCTTTAGGATTCGTTTCCCCGCCAGCCCGTGAATCTGTACCTCGCGCGGAATGCGCGTGGCGAATTCCACCAGCACGTGATCGAGAAACGGCACCCGGCTTTCGATCGATGCCGCCATGCTCATGTTGTCCTGCTTCATGAGCAACTCAACCAGGTAGGTCTTGATGTCCGTATACAGCAGCCGCTGCAGCAGTTCGCCGCCTGCCTGCGTTGCCGACCGCTCCCAATACGCGAGCACGTTCTTGTAGGCCGTGCTGGGGGCAAACTGCGCCGCGAAATCGCCGGTCAGCAAGTTGCTCTGCTCCGCGCCGCTGAAGGCTGAAAAAAAGTTGTCGAAGTAAAACGACTCCCAGGCCGCGCCGTCCTTGCCGAGAAAGGTATGTTCCAGTTTCCGCCGCAGAGTCGCACTCAGCAGGGAAGAGTTCGCAACCGAATTGCGAAGGACGCGCCGCAACGCGCTCGGCATCACGCTACGATAAACGCGATCCATAGCGGCATTCTTCATCGTGAGGGCATACCGAGTGTAGCCCGCCAAAGTCTCGTCCGCGCCTTCGCCGGTGAGCACCACGGTCACGCGTTCGCGTGACAGTTTGGCCACAAAATAGAGCGACACGCTCGACGGCCATACGATCGGCTCATCCTCATGCCAGATCAAGTGCGGCAGCGCGCCAAAGAAATCCTGTTCGCTGACGGAAACTTCATGATGTTTCGATTTGATATGTCCGGCGACCGTGCGAGCGTAGGGCAGTTCGCTATAGTTCTGCTCGCCGTAGCCGACGGAAAATGTCTCGATCGGTTCGCGGCGAATCTTCGTCATCAGCGCTGCCACCGCGCTCGAATCCACTCCACCGCTCAGAAACACGCCGAGCGGGACATCGCTCATCAGGTGGCTTTCGACCGCGCCCTCGAGCAACTCGCGATAGCTGCGAACGTAATAATTCTCATCCCGCGATTCGTGCGGTTTCGAAGCATCCAGATCCCAGTACTGACGAATCTCCGCCTTCCCGTCGAGGCCGATGGTCATCGTATGCCCGGGCGGCAATTTGCGTATTCCGGAATAAAATGTCTCCTCGCCCGACAGGTAACCGAATGCAAGAAACTCCGGTAGCGCTGCGCGGTTGAGTTCCGGACGCACGCCGCCATGGGCGAGCACAACTTTGATCTCGGAGCCGAACAGCAACCGCTCTGGCGTCAGCTTGTAATAGAGCGGCTTGATGCCCAGCCGGTCGCGCGCGATGAAAAGCGTTTTCGTGTTCCGGTTCCAGATAGCAAAGGCGAACATGCCGCGCAGGTGCTGCACACAATCCGCGCCATACTCCTCAAACAGGTGGACGATAGTTTCCGTGTCACTGTGCGTGGCGTAGGAGTGGCCGCGCGCAATCAACTGCTCGCGCAGGGCCCGGTGGTTGTAGATCTCGCCATTGAAAACGATGTACAGGGAGCCGTCTTCGTTCGAGATCGGCTGGTGTCCGGTCGCCAGATCGACAATGCTCAGGCGGCGCATGCCGATGCCCAGGCAACCGTCGGTGTAAAAGCCGTCGTCGTCGGGCCCGCGATGCGCCATCACGCGGCACATTTCACGCAGGGCCGGCGCGCTGGCCCGCGCGTCCCGGCCGAATTCAAGAATGCCCACGATGCCGCACATTCAGTGTTTCTCCGCGTAAGACGAAGTTGTGCTCGCTTTGGAGGAAGACGATCCCCCCGTCAGCTCATCAAACCATGGAGTCGTCGACACCATCTCCGGCGCGGCGTGAATCATGCCATCATGTTTCCGCCACTCGAAAAAGTCGTAGGGTCGGCACGCCTCAAGTACTGGCCGCCCCTGGCATTCGAGTGTGTTGCCGCCAACCGCAATCAGCTGCACGAGCTTGTCTTCTTCAGTCCTGCAATAAAGCAGCTCGGCGTTCGTGGACCATGGGCCGAGGGTCCACGGCAGCCGGTCGAGAGCCTGGTTACCCTGAGCCTGATTATCCTGAACCTGATTATCCTGAGCAAAGAAGAATTCGTGGCTCTGACTGCCGTCATGGAGTTCGTATACCTGCACGCTCGCATCCTGCCGGCGGATCATGCGCGGCTCTTCCTGCTTCTGCGCGGGCCTGCCATGAGCGACTAGAGCCGTTGCCATCTCCGCTGGCAGTTGCACTCGTCCCTCAGAATAGACCACCGGAGTCGGCTGATATCGTCCGTACGCGGGAGAAATGAGCCCGCGGGTGATCTGTGTCTTCCAGCAATTCTGTTCGGGAATGACCATGTGCAACGCGCAAGGCTGCGGCGCCGGTGGTCGCGAGGCAACGAACTCTCCCGCACCCGTTTGCTGCACCGAGATATCGCTGGCAAAATGCCAGCGCAATTCCAGATCGTGTTCCGCCTTGCCCACGACGACATCCCGCACCAGCCAGAGGCCGTCATTCAGGTGCAGAACGCAGCGCCGATGCGTGACTGGGTCAGCGAGGCGCGCGTAGCCGTTATGACGCCCTGCGAAATAGGTGAAAGTCCTTCCGATGACCCAGTTCTCAACCTGGGTTGTGGGAACCTGCGTCCACGAAAAAGGTTCACCCGCAACTGCCTGGTCGACGCCATCGATCCGCATCGTGTTATGCGCCCGCGTCCCGCGAAACACATTGCGATCCGCCGGATCGCTCGAAATGTAGACGCCGCTGCCGGAATCCACCAGCCAGCGCTCTCCATTCATCGTCAACCGCAGGCTGAGCGCATCGGCGTGGCCATGTCCGCAGCGGCCCTCGCCATGCGGGCCCGCATCAATCATCATGCTGTGCGCATATGATCGCGAGTCGGCTGCAGCGTCGGCGAGTGCGCCCCCTGAATTGTCCGTTCCGCCACCGGCTAGAATGTAGATCCCGCCGTCGGGAAAGCCGACGGAACAGGGCACGTCCCTTGTCTTTTTTCTCGCCGCCGCCAGTCGCCTGATGGCGCGCTCCCCAAACAGCCAGATGGATTCTTCCGTCAGTTGAGCCGCCGTCAGATCGTCACGCTCATAAACGATCGCTCCGAGCGCCAACGGATCGGTCATATGCTCGGTGCGATTGCGGCGAGCATTAAACAATCGACCGCCGTCGTCATCGCCAAAGCCTTCCGCCGGGCCAGCCTGCGCGAGCGCTTCGACTACATTCAGCATCCGACTGAGAATCTCGTCATAGGCAGCGGGAATCGAAACGCCGTTTGCCGATGCCAGCAAGCGCGCGTAGAGAAAGAAATCGAGGGCATATACGTGATAGTAGAGCGATTGCTCGACGTAGACTCCGTCGGGCCGCACCTGCCGTTCTGCTTCGTGAAGCAGAACCTTCCATCCCCGATCCTTCCAGCGGGCTGCGTCTGGCATCTGCGGATACAGCGTTCCAAGAAAAAACAGCGCCAGCACTTCACCCAGCAGATGCGTATTGGGAGAAAAATAGGTGGACAGATAGCGCTCGATGTAACGCCCGTGAAACGCCAGCGCGGGCAGAAGCTCTTCGCGAAACTCCACATATTGAGGACAAGACAGCGTAGGCCGCCCACTCGCGGGATTCGTGTTGAGCAGTTGATCCACCCAGATCCACGAGAGACCGCGAAACGCAACTTCCAGGCTGCTGCCCCAGTTGATGCCCACCGGGTATGGATTTGCTTTGGTCCAGTTGCGCCATTGTGCCATCAGCTCGCGAACATACTTTTCATCCTTCGTAAGCAGCCATGCCTTCGTCAGCGTCACCAGGTGCTGATGCCGGTTCAGCTCCCACGTTACTTTGTGGTCGCCCACCGCCGCGAAGTCGAGAAAGGGAACCTTCGGCCACGGCTCAAGCGGGGCGCGCTTGTTGTGCACGCGATCCAGATGCCAATCGATCTCGCTGCCGTAATCGAGATTTTCGTATCCGAGCAGGCGAAAACGGTGCTGGCAGATTTCATCTGCCGCGCGCACGATCTCCTCGACTTGCAGGGGCAAGTGTTGACGTAATAGCTCGGCGCGACCGGCCGCCTGGCTGCCACTGAAAAAGAATTTTCCCGGCGGCGCCGTCGACTCGCGGAGCTGGATCGCTGCGGAATTCATGCCCAGCCGATGCCGCAAAAGATCGCTTCGCTTGTGGAATTCCTGCGCAGCACGCGTGCGGAGTTCGTCCCAATCCCGCGCCGAACGCGAGACGCGCGCCACCTTCTTTTGCCATCCGGAAGCCACAATTCCTTTTATCTTACATGCGAAGATGATCGGTTTAACGTTATGGAACTCGCCGGCCGATTACCGTGGAGTGTCGGCGCCACACTGCGAACTGGACTTCAGCCACAATTCTAACTATCCTGTAAGGTATTGAAAAAATAGATGGTTACAGGGGGCCAGCTTGGGTTTATCGGTTAGCATTTTTGGCTTGGGATATGTCGGATCCGTATCCGCTGCCTGCTTTGCCTCCATGGGTCACAAGGTGATCGGCGTGGACCTGAGCCGCCCCAAGGTTGATATGCTGGATTCCGGCCGTACTCCGATTATCGAAGCCCGCATGAGTGAGTTGGTGGCCGAGGCGAATAAGGCGGGCCGCTTGCGTGCCACTACCGACGCGACCGACGCAGTACTGAATTCGGAAGTCTCGTTCGTCTGTGTCGGTACGCCCAGCTTGAAGAACGGAAAGCTCGATCTCAGCCATATCGAAAACGTAGCGCGCGAAATTGGCGCGGCGATCCGGCAGAAGACATCGCCCCACGTATTTGTTCTGCGCAGCACGGTTCTGCCCGGTACGACGGAAACCATCGCGCTTCCGATTCTTGAAAAAGAAAGCGGCAAGAAGTGCGGACGCGATTTCACCGTCTGCTACAACCCCGAGTTCATGCGCGAAGGCAGCGCAGTCGCCGACTTCCTGAACCCGCCCTACACGATCCTCGGGGCGAGCGACCTCAATCACCTGTCGCCGCTGCGCGAACTCTATAAGGACGTTCCGGCCACGCTCTATGAAACGACGATTCCCGTCGCCGAGATGGTGAAATACTTTTCCAATTGCTACCACGCGCTGAAAGTCGGCTTCGCCAACGAGATGGGAACCATGTGCAAGCATCTCGGGGTGGATGCGCAGGCAGTCACAAAGATTTTTACCTCGGACTCGAAGCTCAATATTTCTCCCGCTTATCTCTCGCCAGGATTTGCCTTCGGCGGTTCCTGCCTGCCGAAAGATCTGCGCGCGATCACCTACAAAGCGAAGGAACTTGACCTGAAGCTCCCGGTGCTCGAATCGCTCATGCCCAGTAACGCCGAGCACGTCGATCGCGCCGTCGATATGGTGTTGAGCACGGGCAAAAAGAAAATTGCGCAGCTCGGCCTGAGCTTCAAGGCAGGAACCGACGATCTCCGCGAGAGCCCGCAAGTACAGTTGATCAAACGTCTGATGGGCGAAGGTTTGGAAGTTCGCGTATGGGACGAAGACGTTTCGCTCGGCCGTCTGGCGGGCGCCAATCGCCAGTACATCGAAGAGGTGATTCCGCACATCGGATCGGTGCTCTCAGCCGATCTCGAAAGCGTGCTGCGCTCAGCTGAGGTCGTGATCCTGGGCAACAAGTCGGCAAGCAAAGAGCGGCTGGCGCAATATCTGCGGCCCGAACAGATCGTGATTGACCTCATCCACCTCGACCGCGCGAAGCGCCCGCAAGGCGCGAAAACCTACCAAGGCATCTGCTGGTAACCGTCCCGAACCAAGACTGTAGCGCCGGTATCTTGCCGGCGGTCCCGTGAGCCTGCGCGGAATTTATCGAAGGCGGTCTCCCTTCGACACTGACAGGAGTAACGGTTCGCGCCCTACTGGGATGCCGCGTTGGTTGTGGGCGGATCGGAGATTCCCATTCGCTCGATCTCTCCCCTACGGGCGAGCGGAGTATAGGTCTTCAGCCAAAGTTTCAAATCAAAATAAATCGGATACAGAAAACTCATCAAAGTCACCGGCAAACTGCGGTGCCGCTGCGCGCTCGTGCTGGCGAGTTCATATCCCGTCTCGCGCAACAATTCGCCGATTACACTCTCGACCTGCGCGACTTCAGCCCCGGATAGCAGCGCTTTCCAGCGTTCGACCGGATTCGCCTCTTTTTCCGCGCCGTCGCCCCGGAACGAAGAGTTCGGATCGCGCAGCGTTCCCTGGGCGTTCCGCTGGATCCGGTCATGGTCGAGATCGTGATCGATGAACGCGCCCAGCCGCTGCAAGGTCTCGCGCGGTTGCTGCACTACATCCTCGAAGTGGACCTCCATGTAATCTCCGGGCATACTGCGCCCATGCTTGCGGCCTTTACTGACAATCCATCGCCAAAAAAGCGCCGGCGCAAGCAAGCGCCGCTGTTTGTCCCAGGGCAGTGGTTTGATCCAGCCAATCCGATCGAGGGAAGTGGTCACATCCCGGCCATCGCGGATGATGTGAATAATCAGCGCGTCAGGAAAGAGTTTCTTGATCAAGGGAAGATACAGCAAGTGCAGTGGGGTCGATTCCGCCCAGCGTTCCACGCCCTGCTTCCGGGCGATGGTTTCCATCAGGATCCGCAGGAAATCGCCAGCGTTGTGGCACTCCTCCAGAATCCTGGGTTCGATCTCTTCGCGCGTCAGGCCCGAGCGATAGAAGAGTTTGCTTCTCAGCCAATGGTCCAGCAGCGCCCGCCGGTTTTCGAGCTTGGCCAGGCTGCCGAAGCGAAGCCCGATCAGGTTGAAGGCGTTACTCTCAGCATGGTAAACGGCGAACCCTCCCGCCGAAAGAAGCGTGTGGTAGAGAAGCTTGGTTCCTGAGCGTCCACAGCCAAGCACGAACACCGGCGCCTTCGAGCGCGCGCTGCGAGCTTCGAAGCTTGCTCGCGGAACTTGCTGGCCTAATGGCTGTTCAGCGAACGTATTGCCGGTTACCTTGGAATTCACAACGGTCCTCAGGATTGGAGCGTCTGCGCCACATGCGCTGGTTCGTCCTGGAGTTCGAGCACAGACAGGTCGGCAAGCTTGCCGAAAGGCGTATGCACTTTCAGCCACAGTTTGGCATCGAAAAACGCGGGGTAGATTCCCCTCATCCATGACTGCCGCAAGCTCCGGCGGCGCTCGGCGGCAGGCAACGACAGTTCGTAACCGTTTTCCTCGAGACACTTTCCCACCATTGCTTCTAGGGCGGCGACATCGGCATGCGTCAGGCGTTCTTTCCAGCGGCCAAGCGGCTTTATTTTGTCTTTGCCTTCTTCGCGAAACGAAGAGTTCGTTTCCGACAACCGGCCCAGGCTGGCGCTCTGGATCCGGTCGTAGTCCAGATCATGATCGATAAACCCACCCAGTCTGGCCAGCGTTTCTCGCGGGTTGGTAACCAGGTCTTCGTAGCGGATCTCGATGTAATCGGCCGGGAACTTGCCTCCCCGAGCGCGCCCCTGGTGGATCATCCACTCCCAGTAAAGTGCGGTCGCGAGCAGGCCGTTGGTCGGGCTGTGGTCCCATGGCAAAGGCGCAAAGCCTTCCATTTTTTTGAGGGAGAGCGCAATGTCGCGTCCATCGCGGATCATGTGCAGAAAGATCGCGTTCGGTATGTCGCGCTTAACCTGTTCAACGTGCATTACATTGTCAGGATCGTACAAAGCCCAGCGCTGCACTTGTTGATCCTGAGCCAGCGAATCCATGACGGCGCGGATGAAGTCGCCTCCGGTACGGCAGTCGTTCAGGATATGGGCCGACAAGGCTGCGGGGTCGAGTCCGTACCGCCGAAAGCCCTTGCTCCGCATCCAGGTGGCGAAGATCTTTTCGCGGTTCGCGCGGCTCTCCATCGAGCCAAAGCGCGGAATCAGCTTCTTGTAAAGTGGCAGATAGCCCCGATGGATGGCAAAACCGCCGGCGGACAACAACATGTCATAAATCAGATTCGTCCCGGAGCGATGACATCCCATCACAAAAACGGGAGCGTATTTGCGATCGCTGGCACTGGCGGTGGGCACGTGAAAATCTTATCACGCAGGACAACCGGTCCACTTGAACCCATTGTTAAAACAGGGGTTACGGAAGTTACGAAGCTAAAAGAGAAGACTCTAAACCCAGGACAAGTCTCGTTTGACAAATAACTTTCCCGCCGGCGTCCTGGTTTTCAAGTACTGTTTGACCTCGAAATACTTTCGGTAGGTTGCGCGCGTTCTCGCCAGGTCGGCGCGTCTCGACCCTTCCGTGCTGAGCTCATATCCCAGCTCTTCGAGCGAGCCGCCGATCAGGCTCTCCAGGGTCGCCAGTTCCTTTTGCGAGAGGTCTGTCTTCCACCGGCCGATCGGGCTGCGCTGTTCTCCCTTGTATGCGGTATTGGGCGCCGCCACCGAACCAATTGCCACTTTGGTGATTCGCTCATAGTCCAGATCGTGCTCAATGAAGGGCTCCAGATTCTTAAGAAGCTCAGCTGGCTTGCGAACCAGATCCTCATAATGGACTTCGACATAATCCCCGCCGAGTTTGCGTCCAGCTTCTCGCCCCTTTTCTACAATCCATTCCCAATAAATCGCCGCCGCCATGGCGGCTCGGTTCCGATCCCACGGGAGCGGGCGGATTTGGGAGAGTTTCTCCCACGAGAGGGCTACATCGCGACCGTCTCGAATCACATGAACGATGAGCGCATTCGGGATGGTTTCTTTAATGCGCGGTATATACAACAAGTGCTCCGGAGTGGTTTCCGCCCACCGTTCCACCCCCTGCTTGCGGCACATCTGCTCCATGACGATGCGGAGAAAATCGCCGCCGTTCTGGCACTCCTCCATGATTCTCGGTTCAATTTCCGAGGGTTCGAGGCCAGACCGTTTATAAAGACGAGTTTCGTACCAGGCCTCGAGCATCTTGCGTTTGTTGCGAGGCTTGCTGAGAGGGCGAAATCGCGGTTCGAGGAGCGTAAAGATCATCGACTCCATACGATAAATGGCAAAATTCCCAGACGACAGTAGCATGTGGTACAGCAGGGTTGTGCCCGACCGGCTGCAGCCAATGACAAAGACGGGTGCCTTGCTTCGGGTGCTGGTCGCGCACGGAGATCGAAAACCGTCCTGCGCCTCCTCTAAAGAGGTTCCGTCCTCCGCAAATTGGCCAGACATACCTGTGTAATATAACTTAACGAGCGGCGCACGGTTGCCAGATTTGTCTGCAGGCTTACCATTGGTAACGTCGATCACTAACTCAAATCAAGAACCAGCGCGCATTGTGCTTTCTCTCGTTGTTGTTCGTAACTGCAACCGCTGGCCTCCCGGCATCACTTTGGTAATACAATGAAGGCGCTGATACGCAACAAAACGAGTAAGCTAGTAGCCGGAGCAATTGGCTATCCATGGGACCGATACAACTAAACCCGGCAACGACACTTCGCATTAATGCGGAAACGCCCCGTTTGGCTCGCAGAAAAGTCATCTGCACGCTCGGACCAACTTCGCTCAATCCGGAAGTGATCCAGCGTCTCGAGTCACTCGGTGTGAGCCTGCTTCGCATCAATCTGTCACATACGGCCATTGAAGATGTGCGTCCAGCGATCGCGTTGCTGCAAAAGCACGCGAGGGTGCCAATATGCCTTGATAGTGAGGGGGCCCAGATCAGGACCGGCTCCTTCGCAACAGAACCAACCGAGCTTAAAAAAGACAGCATCGTGCAAGTTCACCGGCATTCAGTTTGCGGCGACGTGCACCAGTTCAACTTCACCCCGGTGTCTACCATTGAATTGTTGGAGGTGGGAGATTTCATCACCATCGACTTCCATGCCGTTATTGCTGAAGTGATGGAGATTGAACGCGACCACGCCGTTCTGTGCGTCCGCCAGGGCGGCCGTGTCGGTAACAACAAGGCCTGCAATGTGCATCGCGACATCGAACTGCCTGCCATCACGGGTAAAGACCGCCGCGCCATCGAGATTGGGCGGGAGATGGGCGTAGATCACTTCGCGCTCTCCTTCGCAAATCGGCCGGAAGATGTGCAGCAAATGCGGGAGCTGATCGGTCCAGGAGCGACGCTGATTTCAAAGGTTGAATCGCGCAGCGGGATCTTGCACCTGGTCGAGATCGCCCAGTTGTCCGACGCTATCCTGATCGATCGGGGAGACCTTTCGCGACAAGTGGAACTGGAACAAATCCCCGGACACCAGAAGAGTATTATCCGGCGCGTCAAGGCGATTGGGCGGCCGGTCTACGTTGCCACCAATTTGCTGGAGTCCATGGTCCACTCCTCCGTCCCTACGCTGGCGGAGATTAACGACATTTACAACACGCTGGACGACGGTGCCGATGGTCTGGTACTGGCTGCGGAAACTGCGGTGGGCAAATTCCCCATTCAATGTGTTGAGATGGTGATGAAAGTGATTGCCGAATTCGAGCGGACCACGTAGAGGACGCTCGAAAAGCGACTGGGCTCGCATTCCACACTAAGAGCGGGGTCTATTCCACTCCCGCAATGGCCGCGTCGATCGCGTCCACATCCGCCCCAATATCCTTGCCGTCCGTCCCGGCTGAGGCTCCCGGAGATGCTTGCGTGCAGCCGGTTGTGTGGGCGTGGCAGAGCCGTGCGTCCTTGCTTACTCCCTTTTCCAGGTCACGTATGCCCGCCGCTTTGGGGGAGGAAACGTCGATCGTTCCTTTCGGCCATCCCCCTTTGTCGCCGATGATCATGTTCTTTTCGAACCGGTAGTGGGTGAAACACGCGTCGAGCACCGCCTCCGCCCCGGCCCGCTGTGCGTTGTGCGCACAGTTGGCCTGGCCGCCCCCGATCGACGCGAATGCCGGCCGTCTGTCTCCCGGCATAAAAATGCTATTGGTCACGCTGAAGTTGGTGATCTTTTCCGTATGATCCCCCCCTTCCAGGCGATCCCCAACGTAAAAGATTGGCCCGGTAACAAATGCCGTCACGTGATCGAAAGCAACATCATGCAAAGTGGGAGCCCGCGAGGCGAGAATCGCAAAGGTGCCCTGTCCCTTCCAGTCGTGGTCGTGAACCGAATCGGCCAGCAGATCGTGAATGCTGTACCGGCCTCCGTCGGCGGTCCACCCGCCGTCTTTGGAATAGGCATTCGCGATCTCGAATACGCCTCCGACATTTCGGATCCGGTTGTAACGGATCGTCACATCCGTCACCATGCATTTCGGACAGCGGTTACCTTGGCTCTTGGGCGTGAGCAGAATCGAGTAGCCCGGCTGCGTGAACCCACCCCAGCTGTTCTCCAGCAGATTGGCCTCGAACAGCACTCGTACTCCGCTTTTCAACTCAAAATTATTCTTGACGATCACTGGATTGCCCGACCCCGCGGGCGTATATCCCGGTTCGCCTTCCTTCCAGGTCAGCGGTTTGAACAGATGATTGCGACGGATCTCAATGTCGGTCGGATTAACCTCGGACCCCGCGCCGCCGAACAGAATGTTTTCTCCCGAGGCCTCAAGGAAGTTGTTGTAAATCTTCAGCGTGCTGATGGGGACTTGTCCGTTTCCGCCTCCGATCGCCGAAGCGTCCGTGCAGGCGCCGCTGCGCGCCACGCAATAGAAACCGCTGAGATATGAATTGATGATCGCGATGAATCTGGTCCCACGGAAGAGCAGGATTCCTTTGCCAACCTCCGACCCCGCGGAGGGATGGAACCAGTTGCGGTCGAAAATTATGTGGTCCGCGCCTTCGGTCGTAACCAGCACGCCCACATGGGCGGCTGGATCGGAGACCCACTCCAGCCCAATAAAGCGGTAGTGGTCTCCAAGCTCAGGCGGTTTTTTGACGATGAGCGTAGCTAGTTGCTTCGCCGCCCCCCCAGCCGGTTGTGCATATGCGGGCCTGCCCGGCAGGCTGGAAACTCCGGCCCAGGCGGGCGAAATGCGAGTCCCTTCCGGAGGCAGCTTCGAATCGGGCGTGTCGGTTCGAATCGTGATGTAGTGCTGGTCATCACATTTTTTCGCCGGCAGATCCTTGATCTCGAATGACGCCCCCGCCGCCAGCAGCAGCGTGTCTCCGCACTTCGCCGATTCCACGGCCTCCTGCACGTCCGAATTCGCCTTTACCCGGATCTGTTTTCCCGGAGAAGGAGTGCCATCGAGCCCCGTGTAATAGCACGATTGCGGAAGTTGTGCCGGCCCGTCTTTCTCTCCAAATTTGGGGACATCTCCCTTGCCGCAATAAGCGTTTTCGCTCGTGGGAGGCGTCGTGGTTGCTGCCACCGATGAGAGTGGGTTCGTAAGCGAAAAAGCGACCAACACTCCGGGCAGAAAACGACCGAGCAAAAAACGACCGGGGAAAGAACAAATCACTCTTTGAGCGACGCCTGGACGACCCGCAATTAAGGCCACGATGTTAGTTTCTCCGGACCCTCGGGCGCCGGCGCTGACTGGCGCCGGTTTCCACGGGTGATAGCCATGGGTGGTTAAGTGAAGATGGATAGCAAAATAGTAACATGCTGCGGAACCTGAGGGAAAAGTCGATGTCGCCCTCGATTTTCGGAGGCGCAGCGTTTCAGCGCTACGATGAACCACGCTGTTTCAATAGTGGCTTCCAGTTCCTGAACGCTACAATTGTCGTTCGCAAAGGCCTTTTTCCGCAGCCCGTGCGGCGATCAATCCATTTCCGGACCTGATATGGCTGGGGTTACTCGGGTGTTGCGGTTTTTCGTCACAATTGCTTGTGAGGTAGTGCACTGCGCAGGGCCGGAGCGGGGCGTAGCTTGAGAATGAAAGAGGAGGGTCGACATGCGTCTTGCTAAATCCGTATTTGCGATTTCAATCTGTGTTCTGCTGCTCGGCGTCTTTGCTCTCGCCGGACAAAACCCGATGGGCATCTCCGATCTTTATCGGGTGAATTTCTCCGAGAAGGTAATCGTAGCTTCCACCGTGCTGCCTTCGGGAAACTACGAGATCAGGCACGTCATGGACGGCGAGAA
Organism: Terriglobales bacterium; assembly: GCA_049300475.1. GTDB lineage: Bacteria > Acidobacteriota > Terriglobia > Terriglobales > Acidobacteriaceae > Acidiflorens. The sequence continues at coordinate 13,251 of JBAQJU010000247.1, forward strand.
TCACATTATGGTGTTCCGCCAGATTGGCGTCCGGAAGCCCGTTGTCGTGCGCGCCAAGTGCACCCTGGTTCCGCTGGCCGAGAAAGCAGCCGACAACCAGAAAATTTACGAACTCAATGCCTCCAATGAGCGCGTTCTGCACGAGCTGACCTTCAAAGGCGATCGCGCCAAGCACGTTTTCTAGCTTAAACGCCAATTGGCGCTACTCATCGGGAACTTGGCCGTCGGTTCATAAGACGGCCAAGCAGCCTCTTGACAGGCGGAGGAAAAACTCGAGGTTGTGCTAACCATGCCGCCCTGATAATGTGCCGGGGTTCTGGCACCTTAAGTTCTGTTGGCATGACTCCGGGCGGTGCAACGGTGTACCGCCGCCAGCGGTGTACCGGCGCGATGATCGCTGCATTCTTAGCAGGGGCTTTGGCCGCTGAGGTCCTGACTTGAGGCGCCTGGGGTAAGCTCCCAGAACCAAAGCCATTGCCCATATTTGACCGGCAACCTCAGTCTGGCACTTGAAAATAGGGTTTGCCGTGGACCCTTACCTCATCACCACGGCCAAGAGGGGTCGTGTGGAAGATCCCGGTTACCGTCGTGGGGCGTAGCGCTTCTGCATCTTGCAAAACGCCAAAAAAGGTCTAAAATTCAACAACCTACCATGCTGGCTGCATCTTTTGAGCGGTTCGGTTCATCAAAGGTTGAGTGAAAGTGACTCAAGAGAAAAAATCATGAGCGATACTAGTACTCCTCTTTCCTATGAAACGATTGGGCGTTCGCTCCCGATATTGCCGGTGCGCGATACGGTTCTGTTTCCGCACGCCGTGCTTCCCCTCACCGTAGGGCGCGAGAGTTCCGTTCAGCTGATCAACTCGCTGGGCGACGACAAGACCATCGTGGTGGTGGCACAGCGCGAGGCCCGCGTGGATTCTCCGCAGCCGACCGACCTTTATTCCGTAGGCACGCTCGCGGTAGTTCATAAAGTTGTGAAAATGCCCAACCAGAGCCTGTTCGTTTTTGCCGAGGGTCTGGAACGCGTCCGGCTCACTGATTTCGCGCAGCTTGCGCCTTTCATGCGCGCGCAGGTGGTCACAGTGCCGGAGACGATTCCGCCCAAGGATTCCGAGATCGAAGCGCTGCAACGGAATGTGCTCACCCTCTTCCAGCAAATTGTCGCCGGATCGCCCACATTGTCGGATGAGCTTTCGACAGTCGCGATGAATATCGAAGAGCCGGGCCGGCTGGTGGATTTCATTGCTTCCTCGCTGCCGTCTCTTTCGACCGCCGACAAGCAGGACACGCTCGAAACTACCGACGTCCGCGTGCGCCTGGAAAAAATCAATCAGCACCTCGCGAAAGAACTCGAAGTCCAGCAACTGCGCAACAAAATCCAGTCCGAAGTCCAGGATCGTGTGCAGCAGACCCAGCGCGAATACTATCTGCGCGAGCAGATGAAGGCCATCCAGAAAGAACTGGGTGAGCAGGACGAAGGCGCGCGCGATACTGAAGAACTCAAGACCAAGATCGAACAGGCGGGAATGCCCGACGAAGTCAAGAAAGAAGCCCTGAAGGAACTGGGACGCCTGTCGCGCATGTCGCCTATGGCGGCCGACTATTCCGTCACGCGCAATTACATCGAGTGGCTGGCCGTGCTGCCGTGGAACAAGACTTCCGGCGGGGAGATCGAGATTCCCAAGGCGAAAGAGATTCTCGACGCCGACCACTACGACCTGCAAAAAGTAAAAGACCGCATTCTCGACTACCTTTCCGTGCGCCGCCTGAAGCCCAGTATGAAGGGCCCAATTCTGTGTTTCGTCGGCCCCCCGGGTGTCGGCAAAACGTCACTGGGCAAGTCGATCGCGCGCGCGCTGGGACGCAAGTTCACGCGCCTTTCACTCGGTGGAGTGCATGACGAAGCCGAAATTCGCGGCCATCGCCGCACTTATATCGGTGCGTTGCCGGGGCAGATCATTCAGGGCATTCGGCGCGCGGAAACGAAAGATCCCGTGTTCATGCTCGACGAAATCGACAAAGTCGGCCGCGATTTCCGCGGCGATCCCGCCTCCGCCTTGCTGGAAGCGCTCGATCCCGAGCAGAATGCGAGCTTCCGCGACAATTATCTGGACGTGACCTTCGATCTTTCCAAGGTCCTGTTCATTACGACCGCGAACATGCTCGATCCCATCGCCGAGCCGCTGCGCGACCGCATGGAAATCATTGAACTGCAGGGCTACACCGAGGAAGAGAAGATTCACATCGCATTTCAGTATCTGATTCCGCGCCAGATCGAAGAGAACGGAATCACCACGGAGCAAATCGACTTCCCCGAAGAAGCCGTCAGCAACATCATCCGTCACTACACCCGCGAAGCCGGAGTCCGCAATCTCGAACGCACCATCGGCACGATCTGCCGCAAACAAGCGCGTCGCATCGCCGAAGGTAAGAGCGACAAGCTGATCGTCACCAAAGAGATCGTTCAGGAATTCCTGGGCGGCATCAAAGTCCGCAGCGAAGGCGAAATTGCCGAACGCACCAAGCGCCCCGGCGTGGTAGTTGGCCTCGCCTGGACTCCCTCGGGCGGCGACGTATTGTTCGTCGAAGCCAACCAGATGAAGGGCAAGGGCGGGCTCACCATCACCGGCCAGATTCAGGATGTGATGCGCGAGTCGATGCAGGCCGGGTTAAGCTGGGTGCGATCGAACGCCAAGGAACTGGGCGTAGACGAAGAATTCTTCGCCAACCACGACATCCACATTCACGTACCGGCGGGCGCGATTCCGAAAGATGGCCCCTCGGCGGGTGTCACCATCGTGACCGCGCTGGTTTCGCTGCTGACCGGCAAGCAGGTTCGTCCTCTGCTGGCCATGACCGGCGAGATCACGCTCAGCGGTAATGTGCTTCCGGTGGGCGGCATCAAGGAAAAGGTGCTGGCCGCAAAACGCGCCGGCGTGCATGACGTGATTCTCCCCGCCGACAACCGGACCAATGTCGAGGAAGACCTGACACCCGAGCAGTTGCACGGCCTGACCACGCACTACGTGAAGACGATTGACGAGGTGCTGGAGTTTGCCCTGCCATCCACGCCGCGCGAAGAGCGCCAGGACGCCGAGGAACGCGAAAAAGTGCTGAGCACGTAAGACAGCTCTCAGCTGTCAGCCCTCAGCTCTCGGTGGCCCTATCCAGGTTGTTATTCTGAGCGGAGCTGGAAATTCGCAAAGTGAAGTTCCTGTGGAGTCGAAGGACCCCCGTTTCAAATCTGATTGGTCTTATTTGGGCTCGTGGCCCAGCCGAGCGCGTCGTGGGCTTACTTAGCATGAAAAGTCCCGTCTAAGTTTCGCTTGGGCGGGGACTCCGGCCCCCTTCTGGAACATTCCGCGAAAAGAGGCGACAATGGTTCCCGTCAGCAAGAGGAATCGCAGTGGGAGCCGCTCCAACTCCGGAACAGAATCCGAGGCCTGCGCAGACAAAGCCTCCGCACGCGAAGCCAAAATTCGGCCTGCGCCCGTGGATGGAGCGAGTGCTCAAAGAGTGCGATCGCGCCGCCGCCGGCTTCGAGCCCGATCCGGTGCACGACTTGCGCGTTGCCCTGCGCCGCTGCCGCTCCCTCGCCGATGGATTGATGGCGCTCGATTCCGATTCCTCCTGGAAGGACATGAAGAAAGCCGGCAGGAAGCTCTTCCGTGCCCTCGGCGACCTGCGCGATATGCAGGTCATGCAGGAGTGGATCGAAAAGCTCGCGGTTTCAGGCGAAGGTTCAAACAAAGCGTCCAACGAAATCGCGGACGACCCGGTGGCTGTCAAGCTGCTCGATCACGCGCGCGCGCGCGAAGCCGAATGCAAGCAGCTGGCCTGGAAGGATCTTAATCAGTTCGATCGCAAGCGCTGGCGGCAGTGGAGCCGGACTCTCCCCCGTCGCGCCGCGCGCGTGCGTCTGGGGAGCGTCGTCTATCTCCATCTGGCGCTTGAAAAATGGACCGCCACTTACGAACTGCATAAACGTGCAATGCGTACACGCTCGCAGATCGCATTGCACGAACTCCGCATCGGCATCAAGCGCTTCCGCTACACCGTGGAAAATTTTCTTCCCCAACAACAGGCGCTCTGGGGCAAGGATCTGAAGGAACTTCAGGATCTGCTGGGAGAAGTGCATGATCTCGACGTCCTGTGGGCCACCGGCCAGCAGATCCAGGCTTTTCCTGACGTGGAAAGCCGCAACCGCTGGCGCGAGAAGCTCAACCGCGAGCGCAACCGGCGCATCGAGCGCTATCGCGAGATGATGATCGGCAAGCACTCACTATGGCGCGTGTGGCGAGCAGCCTTGCCGTCGGGCTCTCAACTGCGCACGGCCGCCCTGAGTCGTTTGCGGGCATGGGCCGGATATCTCGATCCCGATTTTGCGCATTCGCAGCGCGTAACCCAACTGGCGCTTCATCTCTATGACGGTCTGTCGAAAGCCGGCCTGGCGCAGCACTCCGAACCCGATTCGCGGGATGTATTGCAGGCGGCAGCCTTCATGCATGACGTCGGTCGGGCCAAAGGCCATCAGGATCATCAGAAAAAGTCGTTGCGCATGATTCGCAAGTTGCAGCGGCCTCTGGGTTGGAGCGCGCGGGAACTGGAACTCGCCGCCGTCGTGGCGCGCTACCATCGCGGCGCCTTGCCGCAACCCCGGAAAAAGACCATGCAGCGCCTGGAATTGCCGGACCGCCGCATCGCGCTCGAACTGGCAGGCATATTGCGCCTGGCCAACGCGCTCGATACCGGGACTGAAACCGCAAGGAATGGAGCCGCGGGCAATCCGGCCGCACGGAATCGGGCGGCGCAGAATGGGGCGGCGCCCAAACTCGAGGTCAGCTTGCAGAACCGCGTTCTAATGGTGCACTCGGCTGGCTACTCGCCCCTGGATCGCTCCGCCGAAAATGTGGCGGCGGCGCGCCATCTGCTGGAAATGGTCCTGCGCCTTCCCGTGGTCGTGAAGCCGCTGCGCGCCAGCCTCTTGCCCCATGCGGGCAATCGCTAATCGTCAGTTGTCCAGGTCTTCTTGCATGTCGTCAAAACCCAGACGACTTCTCTTCAGGAATCGAATGTGGGCCAGGGCAGCGGCCAGGGCTTTTTCTTCCGGGGAGGATATTACCGCGTCGCGTCTGACGAGGATGGCCGCTTCCGCAGCCTCGATGCGCTTGAATAGCGCGCGATCTTCCGCTTCCCGCAAAACCAATTCGTAGGCGTGCTGCCACTCGTTGCGGTTATGACCCGAGCAAGTATGGCGATCCGGTTCCATAGGTTAGCCTTCCCAAAACCGAATTTCATCCCTTCAAAACACTGCCACCCGGCAAAGCGCAGGGGGTGTGGAAATTTGACGACGATTAGCCAAATCTATACGCCGCTTGGATATGTCCGTCGATACGCTAGCGAACATATCAATGATCGCAACGACACACCTCCCTTCAGGGTCCTGGGAAGAATAGCCAGTCCGGCTTTTCGGTCCCCGTTTACCATCCAGGCTCATTTCGTGATTCATCTGAATGTGGTGGTTGGGCGCGGGGTTGGCTGCGCCGCGCTCGCTGCGCCGCAAGGCTGTGCTTGAGGTCGCCCCGCCACGTCCGGTGTGATGGGAACCGCTCCGCGCCGCCAGCATTGCGAAACGGTGTTGCCGGTCGCTAGTTGCCCGTGTACCTGTGATCTTTCCGGTCGTCAAAACCCAAGCGACTTCTCTTCATAAATCGGAGGTGCGCCAAGGCATCTTCAATTGCTTTGCGTTCCTCGAGATCGCTTGCGGAAGATAGCAGAAACTCGCGCCGGGTGAGCATGGCTGCTTCGGCGACTTCGATGCACTGAAAAGGGCAGTGTTGTCCGCTTCCTGCAAAACGCATTCGTAGGCGCACCGCCAGTAGTTGGGTTGTTGATGTGAGGAAAAAGAAGTGCTTCGACTGGGCTCCATAGCGGGCCTCCCACGAACGACGTTCGTCGGTTCACAAGAGACCGGCACCCGGGGTTGACACGGCGGAGGGTTGTGGATAGACAAACTGACTATACACCATGTTGTGGGCGTATCGAACATATACGATACGCCGCACCCCCAGGCGCCGGACCTGGGCTCTTTGACAAGCCGCGTTCGGGATTATTGTGTCCGAATATCCTGCGTGGAAGATTCCAGAATCTGACCATTAAGTCCCATGTGTTCAATATTGTGGAACGCGTGGGACCGGGCAGGATGAGCGGTGCGCGGCAACCAGGGATGGCGACCATTTAGCCGGCGAGGCGAATCTCGTTTTTCTGGCGGTCGCCGGGTGGCGACGGCAAATTCTTTCAGTCTGTGCGGGTGCGCGAATGCCGTATATACTTGTCCCCTTCTCGTGGGGCGAGGAGCGTTGCGTCTATGCTCGCTGCGCTCACCCATCGACAGTTCACTTTGAATGGGAGACGTCAGATGAACATCCAGAACCGAGTCGCGGCCATGCAATTTCCAGCCATACCCATGTACACCCGGGTGCTATCGCTTCGGGCGTTCCCGCTCCTCGTTGTGGCCATTCTCTTCGCCATGCAACTGACGGCATCGGCCCAAACCTGGCAGACGCTGGTAAACCCGCCTCCCGTGCCGGAAATCATCGATCCGCAATATAACTATGATCTCGGCCCGGGCGGCGCTTCCAACCCGATCCTGCTCACCGATGGCAGCGTGATCATCCAAAACGCAAACCCTTACTTTGCCGACGGAGAGATCTTCAAGCTGACCCCCGACATCAACGGGAGTTATATCAATGGAACCTGGACTCAACTGGCGACGATGCCCTATGTTGAAGCGGCCGCCTCGCAGGCTGTGCTGGCCAACGGAGAAGTCATCATTGAGGGCGGCGAGTTCAGCGGTTACGAGGAATATTTCACGCTCACCAATCAAGGCGCGATCTACGATCCGGTGGCTGATATCTGGACCTCGGTGCCGCCCCCCACCTTTTTTCGTTGACTTGGATCCGGCCCGTGCTGTGTTTGCGCCCAATCCGATCGGTGACGCGCCTAACGTGGTATTGCCGAATGGAACCTTCATGATCGGAGACAAGATGAGCCGCCAGGCGGCGACCTTGGATCTCGCGACCTTCACCTGGACCGAAACCGGCACCAGCACCAAGTCGGACTTGAATGATGAGGAAGGCTGGACGCTGCTGCCCAGTGGCGAGGTCTTAACTGTTGATTGCTACACCGATTACGCCTTCGGCCTGATTCCCACCTATCCGGCGAACCCCACCAACTCGGAGATATACAACCCCGCGACTGGCACCTGGTCGAGCGCTGGCAGCACCATTCACACGTTGACAGACCCGTATCTCTTCGAGATGGGTCCCGCAGTATTGCGGCCGGACGGCACCGTCTTTAACGTCGGCAGCGAAGGTTACACGTCCATCTATAACCCCATCGTGAAGAAATGGTCGGTTGGTCCCAAACTGCCAATCAGCCCGCAAGGCTACCAATACACCGCGCAGGATGCACCCGGAGCGCTGCTCCCCGATGGCAACGTGCTCTTTTGCCGCCAGCGGAGGCGCCGGCTACCCTCCTAACTACTCCGGGCCGCCGGTTGCCTTTTTTGAATTCAACGGGAAAAAGCTGATTGCGGAATCCACCATTCCGAATGCTGCCAACGACGTCTCAGGGTCGATCGGCTTGTTGCCCCTGCCGAACGGACAGGTGCTTGCGACCGACAGTACGAAAGATGTTGAAATCTATACGCCGTCGACCAGCAAGCACAGCACATCCTGGGAGCCATTGGTTAGTCAGGCTCCGACTACCGTCCAACCGGGTGGATCGTACATTCTGTACGGACTTCGATTGAATGGCATGTCGCAGGCTTCGATGTTCGGAGACGAAGAGCAAAATGCGACCAACTATCCCCTGGTTCGCATCACGAATCTGAAAACCAAGCACGTGTTCTACAGTCGAACGCACGATCACAGTTCGATGGCGGTCGCCTCGAATGCTGTCTCCTCAACTCACTTTGATGTTCCGTACAATCAGGAAGCTGGCCGCAGCAAACTGGAGGTAGTCGCAAACGGAATTGCCTCGGCGCCGGTGACCGTCAATGTAGAACCATAAAGCGTCCTGCGGCGGCACATCCGAATCCATGCCGCCGCCCCAAGGCGATCAGCTTTTCAAAGCTAGAATTACCAAGTGGCGAAAACACCAGCGAAGCTATCGCAGATCCATTTGATCGCAATGGTGCCTCAAAAATCGCTTGACTTAGCTGCCAAACAAAGCAAGATCGAGAGAAGACATAGTCATGGATAAGGTCTAAGGTACGTCTTCAGATGAAGAGCGGGGGTGGCTACAGACACGCATGAGACAACCGTAACTCCTACGCACTCAAGATTTTGCGTGTAAGGCATTTCGGCTCAAGATTTTGCAAGCAATTTCTCTGTAACATGATGATTCTAAAGATTCCGGGGTAGGGGGGGTGCCTCGATATCGGAGGCACCAAGGTGCCGTGCGACCTTCCGCGAGAAATAAGAACGAGTAGCCAAGCAGGCACTTTTCAGAATAGGCCCTTGAAGCCAAGCTAATCCTGTGACTCACGCGAATCTGGTTTCCCTGGCGGTGACTTGGCTGCGGCGCTATCGCTGCGGCGTCGTACTTTCCGAACAAGCCTGCATCAGCGGCGAGATGCCCGACGCAATTGGATGGAAAAAGGCCTGCCATTCGGTGCTTGTCGAATGCAAGGTGACGCGCGCCGATTTTCTTGCCGACCGCGTGAAGCCTTTCCGGCAGCAGCCCGAGATCGGCGTCGGCTCCGAGCGTTATTACCTGGCGCCGCGCAGCCTGATCAAGATCGAAGAACTTCCTGGTGGTTGGGGTCTGCTGGAACTCTCCGGGCGCGAGATCAAATTGCTGAAGCGGTCGGCAAAGAACCTGCGCTCGGCTACCGGCTTCGAGTATGAGATGAACCTGCTCCTGGCGAGCTTGCGTCGGGTCGAAGTCCGCATCGAACCGCAGAGCATCACCGACTTCTTGAAGTGGAAGAACCGGATGGCGGAATACAATCGCGGCGCGCTCCCCGAGGGATTGATCTCGGGCGAGAGAGAAGAAAATACGTTTCTGCAGCCGCTGACCGGAGACTGACGATTCGCCAGAAAATAGATCCCTGAAAAAAGAAACCGGGCTGTTTAGCCCGGTCTCGAAAGCGTCGGTTGTGACGCGGTTACATCACAACGCAACGCGGCTGGCCCTGGGGTTTCCGCGGTCGCAAATCGCGTCCGCTCGTTGCATCCCGCGCCAGCAAACGTCAAAGAAGCGAGGACGAGAACGCGGCAAGAGTAGAGCAACTGATGGGCCAGTGCATGGATTCGCGTGATGGTTTCACAGCGTCATATAACATATTGATATCACCATGCTTATTTCTTGATGCGGAGAGGTCGCCAGATGACTGGTTCGGTACTCCGCAGCCAGAGACTTCAAAATGTTGCACAACGACTCAGCGCAGGCTAAGAATCAGCGCAGGCTAAGAAAAGGACGGTTTCCTGTCAGGCGTCGCTTCAGCGATGCCGCAAGTGCTAGACGTCGCGGCGGCCTTCCATGGCTTTCAGCATGGTGACTTCGTCGGTGTATTCGATGTCGCTGCCCACAGGCACGCCCATGGCGATCCGTGTGATGCGCAACCCCGGCCGCTTCAGTTGCTGGGCCAGATAAGTTGCGGTTGCCTCTCCTTCGACCGTGGGATTGGTCGCCAGGATCACCTCTTCCATGTCGCCTTTCGCCACGCGGCTGAGCAGGTTGCCGATGCGGAGTTGCTCCGGGCCAATCCCGTGCAAAGGTGAGAGAGATCCGTGCAGCACGTGGTAGACGCCATTAAAGTGCCGCGTCTTTTCGACGGCGGCGATGTTGGTCGGCTCCTCGACCACGCAGACCAGTTTCTGATTGCGGGTTGGACTGGAGCAATAGACGCAGGGATCAACATCGGTGATGTTGTTGCAGATTGAACAGAGACGCAAATTGGCTTTGACGTCGCGAACCGCGGCCGCGAGCGCTTCGGCGTCGTCTTCGCTCGAGCGCAGAATATGAAACGCCAGACGTTGAGCGCTCTTGCTGCCCACGCCCGGCAGCTTCTTGAGTTGATCGATGAGCCGGGTCATCGGCTCGGCAAACTTGGACATGTGCGATTTGGGAAATTTGGTAATTGAGAAATCGTGTAATCGGAGAACCTGGCTGGGTGGTTTTGAAATTACCCAATTACAACATTACCCAATTACGCAATTATCACAAAGTCCTCCCAGTCCGCCCAGCATTCCGCCGAGACTTGATTTCATCGAATCATCGACCTTGCGGACCGCCTCGTTGAGAGCAGCCATCACCAGATCCTGCAGCATCTCGACGTCGCCCGCCTTGACGGCCTCGGGATCGATGATTATTGCGAGCACTTGCTTGCGGCCGTCCATCTTGACCGTGACTGTGCCGCCGCCCGCCGAAGCTTCGACGACGGTCTGCTCCATCTTCTTTTGCAGCATTTCCGCTTGCTGCTTCGCCTGCTGCATCATCTCTTGTAAATTGAAACCAGACATAGGGAAATTTGGTAATTGAGTAATTGTGTAATCCGGTAATTCTAAAGCCCGAGCTGCTGTCGGTCGCAAAGCCTGCGAGTCCGCCAAAGCGTCCAGCCGCGACAGTCGCAAGAGCGTTGAGGTCTGGAATTACTAAATTACCCGACTACGAAATTACACATTCAGCTTCTTCCTTTCTCCCGGTAATCGATCACCGTGCGGATTTCCGCTCCGAACTTTTCCTGCATTCGCCTCACTACCGGATCCTGTTCGGCGCGCCCGCGGGCGCTTCCGTTCCAAGCAGGTCCATTCGAAGATGCTCCGTTCGATGCCAAGCGACGAGCGGACGATGATCCAGGCTGCGCTGTTCCTTCCTCAGCAATTCCTCCGGTAACGACCTGCACCTTGATTGGTCTGCCCGCATGACCGCTTGCGGACGCCATGGCGATGCGGCGTGCGTCGGTCGTAAATGACATCTCGATCATCGTCGTCGACGCTGCCACCTTAGCGATCAGCGTGCTTCCGTCCAATGTCCACTCCGCGGTTTCGAGCAGGGAAGCGAGCATCGGCTGATTGCCAAGCGCGCTCAGGACAGTCGCACGAAGAGACTCAGCGCTGGCCTGAGACGAGGCAAGTCCCGTTTCTACGGCTGCGCGTTCGGGCCTCGCCGATTCCACGACAGCCGGTTCAAAACGCGGATCCGGTGCAATCTCTGCAACTGCCGGAGCGGTCGATCCCATGATGACCACGTTGGCGCTGGTCCCAGACGATGGTTGTGTGGAGCGGACCTGCCCTGAGCGGTTGTCGAAGGGGCCGTCGCCCGCGAATGCTGCCGCACCGCCGGACGCGTCTGCCCTGGGATTGCCTTTGCGCGCGGAATCCGCCGCAAACGGCGAAACCGAACTTGATCGTACCTGCGTGATGGGCGCGGCGCGCCGGGAATCAGGAGAGGTCAGAACCGCTCTCGGTGACGTGCCCGGTTGTCCAGAACCTGGCGCCGCCGCCTCGCTGAGCAACTGCTCGATCGGTAAAAGGCGTTGCGCATGGGCCATCTTCAGCAGTCCCAGTTCCAGGTGGAAACGCTGCTCCTGGCGGTATCCGAGTTCGCCGTGCGTGCGCAGCATGATCTGCAGATGCCGAGCCAGCTCTTCCTCGCTGAACAGCTCCGCGATGCGCGCCACGCGAGCCCGTTCGTCGGATGAAACTTGCAATAACGGCGAATCCTGGCCCGCAATCTTCGCCACCGTGACATTGCGCAGGAAGCGCACCAGTTGGCGTGCAAAGTGAGTTGGGCTATGTCCTTCACCCAGCAACTCGTCAACCAGCACCAGAATCTTTTCGCTGGCACTTTCAGCAACCGCTTGCATCACCGTTTCCAGCGCGCCGGCGGGGGCAGAACCAATCAGGCGCCGAACCGCGTCAAGCGTCAGATGCTCGGAGGTGGAGGCGATGGCCTGGTCGAGAATCGAGAGTGCATCGCGCATTGAGCCGTCTCCCGCCTCGGCCAGCAAGGCCAGCGCGTCGTCGTCGGCCGCGATCTTCTCGTGCGCGCTGATGTCGCGGAGCTGCTGCAGAATGTCCTCGAACTTTACCGCCCGGAAGCTGAAATGCTGGCAGCGCGACCGAATGGTCTGCGGAATATCCTCGGGCTGCGTCGTCGCCATCATGAAGATGATGTGGCTGGGAGGCTCCTCCAGCGTCTTGAGCAGCGCGTTGAAGGCCGCATCCGTGATCTGGTGCGCTTCGTCGAGAATGTAGATCTTGAAGCGGTCGCGCGCCGGACGGTAGCGCGCGGCGTCCCGCAATTCGCGGATCTCGTCGATCCCGCGATTGGTGGCGGCGTCGATCTCGATCACGTCGACGGCATTGCCTTGGCGAATCTCGGTGCAGGAATCGCACACTCCGCATGGCTCGGCAACGGGCTTTGCGCTCGAACGGCAGTTCAGCGCCATGGCGAGGATGCGCGCGACTGTCGTCTTTCCGATGCCCCGATGCCCGCTGAAGATGTAGCCGTGCGCGATCCGCTCCTGCTCGATCGCATTTTGCAAGGTGCGCGTGACATGTTCCTGGCCGATGACGTCGGAGAATTTCTGGGGACGGTACTTGCGTGCCAGGACTTGGTAGCTCATCGGAATTTCTGATTATACAATCTTGCTCTCCGGGGCATCGGATGATTGGCGGTCCGGATGCCGTCAGCGGCTGCTCGCTGTGACGCGGCAGCTTTCACGTATGGTGATGATGCTTGCGCCGTTGCGCGCGCCAGCGTACGCTTCTGGTTTGAGTTTTCGCGGGTCACGCTCCCGCTGAGATTCCGATCAGGAAGTTGGAGGACAACCGGCCATGCAACTCAGAATGAGCACGCGAACTTTGGATGGTGCGCTGGTGGTGGATTGCAGTGGACGGCTGGTATTTGGTGAGGAATCGGCCAGCCTGCGAGACATGGTCAAGAAGCTGGTGGTCCAGAACCCAAAACTCGTGTTGAATCTTCAAGAAGTGAATTACATCGATAGCGGCGGGTTGGGGACGCTGGTATCGCTCTACACCACAGCCCGCAACGCCGGTGGCGGGGTCAAGTTGGCGCGGCTAAGCCAGCGCATCAGCGACCTGCTCCAGGTCACAAAACTGCTCACGGTGTTTGAAGTGTTCGACGACGAAGAGAAAGCCGCGAAGTCATTCAAGCAAGATGCAGCCTAGGCGGCCAGCTGATCCCTCGACTCGTTGAGGCCGAACGCTTCTGGTCCCCGCGCTGCTGATCATTTCCCCAGCTCATCATCGCACCGGATCATTGCACATCGGTCAATATCCAGGGTTGCGTGTAAAAAGTAAAACCATTCTGGACGTCAGTCAGCACCAGCGTGTGAATTCCGCTCGTCTCGTCATAGCCCTGCTCAAACAACGGCGTTCCCGATGAGGTAGTGACGTATACATAATATTGTCCGGCCGGGAGGGTTACGTATTCGGTCGGAGTCTGGCTCGGTTGCCCGTATGCAACACCGGTAAAAGTAGGGGTGGCGCCCGAAATGCTTAAAGTGGGAACAATGTAGATGTTCACGGGGCCCGGCAGGCTGGGCGCCGCGTTGATCACACGAAATTCGATATCGCCATTCGGCGGCAAAGTGTTGTTATCGGGGAAAGGCTGCGCGGCCCACGGCGTCAGGCCTGATTTGGAATTCCCCATCAAAACCACAGTATATTGATTGCCACCACTCAGGCTAACCGTGCTGCTGACAAGTGGGTCAGCGCTCGAGGTGAGCGCCGTTCCGACCTGATAAACGCCAACCGAGGCGCTGCCCGACGATATACCCGCGTATCCGCTGGCGGGCTGAACGGAGCCGAATCCCAAGCCGCCGGCGGGAGTCACCAGCCCTCCGTTAACGGTAACGTCAAAGCTGAAGGTGGCGTTGGGATTTGACAGGGCGTTGAACACGCGGTACTGCGTATTATCTGAGCCACAGCCGGCTATGAAAATACTCAAAACACTTAAGGCTCCGACAGCCAGGGCAGGGAATAGCGCTTTGAACAGACGAAACATTGGTGTTCTCTCCAAAGGAGTCTTGACCAGCAGCGTTGCTTGCAATCAATCTTTTGTGATGCCTTATGCTAAGGCCTGGTAAGGCTGGCTGGTGTAAATTTTTGTATGGAATGAATCCAGCTTAACATGGCCGCTTTATCATGGGGTGCTTGAACACCGGCTCCTGAGTTCGGATTCTCACCGTGTCGGCTCTGAAGCGTGTCTGAAATACAAATGCCTCGAAAAAAAACAGCCGTAAAAGCGCGTTCGCGAAACAAGACGAAAAGGAACGCATCCGCCGATCCGCGCGCCCGCGTCGTGCGCGTGATCCGGGCCTTGCCCAAGGGCAAAGTTTCCAGTTATGGCGCCGTAGCCAGGGCCGCGGGATGGCCGGGTGCCGCACGCCAGGTCGTTCGCATCCTTCGACAGGTTGCCGGATTGCCCTGGCACCGCGTGGTCGGCGCGGGCGGAGCAATCAAGCTGACCGGAGAAAATGGAGCCGAACAAAGGTTCCGGCTGCGCATGGAGGGTGTGACATTTCGCGGTGCTCGCGTGGATATGAAACAGCACGAGTTTAAGTTTGCGCGGAAGGGAAACTAAATGCAGCGGTCTACAAAACCGCGAGCCGCGGGCTTCGGGTTGCGAGCGATGACTTCTCACTGCCCAGATACAATGACATCTTCAGAATTCTAGACAGTTCAGGTTGCTCGCCGCTCGAAGCTCGTAACCGGTTACCCAGGCAGTTTTCCTTCCAACAGTTCGTGCAGACGGGTGGCCGGGCAGCGCAGACCGACGAAGAAATTCCCAAACAGGGCGTACACGGCGCTGACATGGTCGAAGCGCATCTCATAGATCAGCTTCTTGAAGACCAGTGGATCGTCGGCGAAAAGATCAACGCCCCATTCCCAATCGTCGAAGCCGATGGAACCGGTGATGATCTGTTTCACTTCGCCGGCGTAGCGTCGTCCCACCATTCCGTGTTCGTTCATCTGGCGCTGGCGCTCTTCCATGGGAAGCGTGTACCAGTTCTTATCCTCGCCGCGCAGCCTGTCCATCGGATAAAAGCAGACATACCGGTTGGGCGGCATGGCCGGGAACAAGCGCGGCTTCATGGCCTCCTGCTGGCGCGCGATCGTCTCCCGAATCGCCTTTTTCCATTCCTCCGAATGTGGTTCCACGCCCTGCTCGGCTAGTGCCTTATAGGTTTTCAGGCTGGACTCGTAAAGTCCCAGCTCAATCACCGACAAATATGAAGTCTCGGGCTCCAGAAAGTCGCTGAGCGAAAGCCGCGCCAGGTCGAGTTCCGTCTGGTTGAGCTGATCGAAGGTTTCACGGAAGTGGACCAGCATCAAGTCCCCTTTGTGCCCCAGCAGCGAAAACAGCGCCGACTGGCCATCCGGCTTGTTCTCCATCTCTGTCAGCAGAACGGAAGCCTCGCCGGCAATCTCACGGCGATGTCCTTCGGCGAGCGCGCGCCATGCGCTCCAGCGAAAGCGCATCATCTGGTGCAGCGTGGCATAACCTTCCAGCGTCAGCGGGACGGCAGGCAGTTGTCCGGCTTCCACCGGGGCGTCGACGTGTTGAGCAGGATTCATGGATTTACCCTGTGGGTTATTGTAATCAATCGGGCCCTCAGGTGGCCGGGTGATCGGGAGTCCACATCAACTCGAAGGCATTCGATTTTAGATCAACGGATGACCCGATCAGCCGATGACCCGATGCTTGCCGGGTATCTCTTGCGGCATGGGCTCCGATTGCCGCCGCATACGCCAGTGTGCTACAAGCAGCTATATGCGCAAATGGATGAGCGACCGGCTCAAGCGTCGCAAAAAGGGTGGCGAGGGAGGCTCCAAGGAAAAGGCCGCAGCGCCCGAACCCTTGCAGCCGAAATATTTCGAAAGTGATCTTGGCGAAAAGCCGCACGCGGCCGCCGTAGAACTGCCGCGCTCTGAACCTGAACCGGAGACGCAATCAGATTTCAAATTGGATCATCGGGAATTAGACTCCGGCGCCGAATCCGAACCAGCGGTCGCGACGCCGCCTGCGGAAACTCGTCCCACTCGCCGCCGTCGCAAGCGCGGAGGCCGCGGCGGAGCGCGCCGTTCGCCGGCTGAGGCTGCACCCGTGAGCACCGCAGAGGTCACGAGTCCCGATCAGCCCCTTACTCCGGAAGCGGCCGCCGAGCCGCCGGTGGCTGCGCCTACCCCCGCACCCGAACCTAAACCTGTGCCTGCCCACCCTGTCCATCCACTGCAAGCTGCACCTGCTCGACCCAGCAAAGGCACGGTGGTTCTGGCCATCGGACTGCCGGGCTCGGGCAAGAGTTCCTGGTTCAAGCGGCACAACATCCATCCGCTTTCGAGCGATTTGTTGCGCGAGCTGCTTTTCGACGACGCCCAGGAACAACGCTTTCAGGATCTCGTCTTTTCCAACCTGCGCTCGATGCTGAAGGCGAGGCTGATTGCGCGCCGTCCCATGAACTACGTCGACGCGACCAACCTGACTCCGCACGATCGCCACAGCTGGATCAAGCTGGCCAAGGATTACGGCTACGATGTGCAGGGACTGTTTTTCGATGTTCCGCTGGAGGTCTGCCTGGAGCGGCATCAGCGCCGTGGGCGCGTAGTCCCGGAAGACATCATGCGCAAAATGGCAGGCAAACTGAAGCCCCCTACCTTCGAAGAAGGGTTCTCGAAGATCACGGTAGTCCGCGTGAAGCAAAAGGACGCCGCGGCGGGATAAGAAAGCTCCGAGCTTCGAGCCGCGAGCTACGAGCAATCCGACCAGTTGAGAATTCGAGAACACATTCTGATTCTTTGATTTTCATCCCCGGTGGTGCACCACGGCGCATCTGATCAGTGGTGAATAGAAAACGGTAAGGCGGGTCGGGGCTCGCGGCTCATCCCTTTAAGTATGGCAGCAATTCCTTGAACGCCGGCGCGCCCGACGAGCGCAGCAGTTCGTAGATCATCATTTCAGTCGAGGAAAGAATGGCTCCGGCGGCGCGCATGCGCTCTAGTCCAATGCGCCAGTTCAATTCGGTGCGCGAGCTCACTGCGTCCGACGCCACGTGCACCAGGTAGCCTTCTCGGAGCGCTCCCAGCGCCGTCTGCATTACACAGATGTGCGTTTCCATCCCGCACAGCAATACCGTGGTGCGCTGGCCCGGCAGCCGCTTCAGCAAACTGCAGAACACGTCGCTCCCGAAGCAGGAGAACATCATCTTGTCGACCGTCGGCGTGTTCGCCAGCAGGGAAGCAACCTCCGGCACGGTGTTGCCCAGGCCTTTGTTGTACTGTGTCGTCACCAGGGCCGGAATTTTCAGGATTCCAGCCAGTCGAATCAGCAATTGCGCATTGCGTATAAGCCGGTCTTTCTCCCAGATCGGCGGCAACAGTTTTTCCTGGATATCGACCACGATCAGCGCGCATTGTTCCGGTTCAAGCGCGCGCCGTGCTAGCTCGGTGGAATCGGCTGGAGCAGTCAGGTTCTCAAAGCTGGTGGCCATGGAAATCCCTTCGAAGTCAATTCGCGGAAGCAGCCGGGTAAAGCCTGCTCCAGGTGGAGGCCTATTGCTGCAAGCCTACAGAAGACGATTCTATCGCGAAGGGGGAGCCGAAGTCCGACTCGCGCTTTACTTTTGTACTGGGTAACCCGCGCCTTTATGTTGACCGCTCTTTGCCTCAAACCATAGAATCAAAATGAGCCGGTGAGAGCCGGCTCGCAATCGTTACTGCCCCCTCGTTCAACGGCTAGGACACCTGCCTCTGGAGCAGGCTATCGGGGTTCGAATCCCTGGGGGGCAGCCAAATCTCGCCCGAAACATACCGCCAATAGGATTCCCAGGAAATTTGACACCTCGCTGCAGCCCGGCCTATACTCCGGCACCACATCAAGAACTTCCCTCGCGGAGAGACTCCCATGCTGAAACGTTCCCTGGCTGTATTTCTGACTGCCCTGTTTGCCTGCGCAACCCTGAGCTTTGCACAAACCTATACCCCCAAATTGACTTTGCAAAACAGCGGGACTAAAGAGTTGCTGATTGCGGTCAGTCCCGTAAATGCGAACATTGTTTGGGCCGCTGGAACTCATGGAACGTTTCTGGTCACCACCGACGGCGGAAAGACCTGGCGCTCGGGCCAGGTGAAAGACGCGAAATGGCTGCAATTTCGCGGGGTGCGAGCCGTGAGCGCGACCACGGCATATCTGCTGTCGATTGGAAATGCCCCCACGAACTTCCGCATCTACAAAACTGAAGACGGCGGCTCGACCTGGACGAAGCAATTTCAGAACGAGTTGACGGGCGCCTTCTACGATTGCTTTGCCTTCTGGACGCCCAAGCGCGGAATTGCGCACAGCGACTCGGTGAATGGAGTGTTTCCAGAGCTTCGCACCGAAGATGGAACAACCTGGCAGAGCATTGCCAACAACATGCCGCCGGCGTTGCCGGGAGAGTTTTCGTTTTCCTCGAGCGACACTTGCGTGGCAACGCAGGGAGCAGAGAACGGGTGGATCGCGACCGGCGGCTCGTCGGTTGCGCGAATTTTGGCTACGGCCGACGGCGGCAATACGTGGAATGCGTATGACACCCCGATCGTCAGTTCGCCGAGCGCCGGCGCATTCACAGTGGACTTCCGCAATCCCTTGAACGGAATCGTAGGCGGTGGTGACCTCGACCCCACCGATCCCGATAATGCGCGGACGGCAAGCTCCAGCGACGGTGGACATACCTGGACGCTTACCAACGCTCCGCCCGTGACCGGAGCAATTTTTGGTCTCAGCTATGTGCGTCAGATTGGAATTTGCAAAACAAAGACATGCCAAGCCGTCGCACGCTATGTGGTCGTCACCGCCAATACGGGAGGAGCAGCCTGGACTCCTGACGAAGGCACAACCTGGAATGTGCTGCCCGGCGTGACGGGCGAGTGGGCGGTAGCATTTGCCTCTCCGACTGCGGGCTGGCTGGTTGGCGCGGGAGGAACCATCTGGAAGATCAGTTTTTGAGCGGCCGCGAGAACGATGTCAGCAGGCGCCGAATCGTAATCCGGCGCCTACACAATCAAGATCGGGCACGGAAGAGCAACCTCAGCCTAATTCGGTTGGCCAGTTGCTGCCCGCTCTGATGTCGTCAATCTCCCGAGGGTACCAGTTCGTCCGACTCTTCTGTCCTGGGTGCCGCAACCGGGGTTTGTGGCGCGGGAGACGCGTGTCGGATCAACTCCCCGAGTAACGCCCGGTCGGGCCTGACCAGCTCAGCAACCCGTTCCTTGCTGACTTGGGCCACGATGATCTGACCAATTTCAGTGTGCACCTCCGAGAAAATCCCCAAGCCCTTCATTTTTTCCGCTTGAAACTCATTGTCCACGGTCGGAGTAACGTAATGCACCGCATTCGCCGAGTAGCGATGGATCAGGAAAAGTTGGGTCAGCGTCATCAGCCGCTTTTTTCGGAACGGCGTCTGAGTATTCTGATCGCGAACGGACAGGAAGTTGCGTCCCCGCCGATCCTGCAGGCTCGCGAAAATGATGTTGGAGATCTTCTCTTGATTGGACTCGTTAACCACGGACAACTCCAATAGTTCCGAGCCGGCCGTATGTGGACGCAGCTGAACGCGAATCTTCGAAGGAAACGCCCAGCGCTCGCTCCATGCGGCGAGCCACTCCTCCAGCACCCGCGGTGGGACCTCGGTCTGTACCAGGTGTTGGAACTGAGTTGAACCCTTGCCCATAGCCTTGGTTGCGGCCGTGCGTCCCGACGAGGCCATCAAGGCGCCATCGAGCCGAGGTCCGCCGACCAGCGTCTGCGGCGTCCGGTACGTAGACTCGATCAGTCTGAGCTTCCGCTGCAGCCGCGCCAGAGCCAGCATGCCATCCTGCTTCAGGGCGGTCGCGAATTCCTCGGCTGCCAAACCATCGATCTGGTGACCCCCATACGTGATGAAGTTGAAGACGAAGCCATGCTTGCCCAGTTCCTCGGGGAACTGCTTCATCTGTTCATCGGTCATGCCGGTCGTGTCCCAGTTGAACGACGGTGACAGATTGTAGGCCAGCATCTTGTCGGGATACCGCGCGTGGATCGCCTCCGCGAACTTCGCTGCATCTTCCAGGCGCGCGGTCTTGGTCTCCATCCACAGCAGGTCTGCAAAAGGCGCCGACGCGAGCGACTTGGCAATGGCGTACTCGATTCCGCCCTGGATTTGATAGAACCCTTCGGGCGTCTTGGGCAACTCGCAGTCCCATACGATCTGAATACCCAGCGATTTTGCCTGCTCGCGGATTTCGTAAAACGAGGCATTCTTCGAGAAGGTCAGCCATTCCTCGAGAGTCATCTCGAAGCTCTCGCCGTCCGCCGTGCGCGCCTCGATCACATCGGCGACCGCGCGCCCGTAGGTCTTCAACTCGGCTTCCCGCTGCCATGCTTCCATGTAACGGGTCTCAATCTTGTCCATCGCCGCTTCAAACTCGGGAGCCGTGGCGTTGCTGAGCATCTGCGCAGTCGAACGGATCGTCGGCAAGAGCCCAACGCGCTGGAGCCAGGCAAACGCGGCCTGGTACTCGGCGTCCGAGACGGCGAACAGCATGTGTCCGCGAATCTCTGTCACTCCCAGTTCGGATAACTTTTTCAGAATTGCCAGGTAGCCGACCCGGTAGCTGGGCAGGTCGGTGTTGGTTGCGCCGAGGATGAAAGGCTGGTCTCGCTCGTCACTGATGTTCTCGATGAAGGTTGCCGACTCGGCGTCGGTCCGGTTCACGATAAGCCCCGGCACCCGCATAATATCGAGCTGCAGGCGCGCCGCATTGAGGCGCCTGATTTGCTCGTCCTGGGCAACCAGTACCTTGCCGCCCTGGTGGCCGCACTTCTTCGCGCCAGGCTTCTGGTCTTCAATGTGGTAGCCGGGAACGCCTACCTCGACAAAGCGGCGAATTAGATTGCGCACGTGCGCGTCGCCGCCATGGCCCGTGTCCGCGTCGGCGATGATAAAGGGCCGATAATCGATTGTGGGCGTCGACTTGCGCTGTTGATCGGTCATCCGGGCGCGCGCGAAGTGTTGATTCTTGTCGGCCGCAAGAAGTGCGCGTACCAGTCCGGCGGCTTCGTCTGGCACCTGGCTGAGCGGATAGCTAGCCAGGTCCGGACCCGGATCCTCTGTCACCGAGCCCCGCGCCGACGTCGCCCAACCGCCCAGGTAAATGCCTTCCATCCCCATCCGCTTCATCATGACTGCCTGGCCCGGCGAATAGGGACCGAAGGTGGTGATCTGCCTGCGTTGCTCGAAAAGCTCGCGCAACCGCGGGTAAAAGTCCTCAGCTGCACGTCGCGCGACGGTGTAGTCGCCGCGAATCGTGCCTTGCTGTTCGGCCACCTGGTGCGGGGAGTAGAGACGAAGAATCCCGGCGAACCGGGGGCTCGCGAACCATTCCTTCGCGGCCGAGACCTGCTGGTCGAACATCGGCATGGTGCTTTCCTGGCTTTCAACTTTCGTCAACATTTTCGTCTCCATGGATAGTAAGGTTTGGATAGTGAGGTTTTACTGTGCGCCTGCGCTCTTAGTCTCCCGAGGGCAGCAATTCATCGTCCCAGCAATTACCCGCCAGCGATGGATAGTAGAGAGCCGACGATGCGGTCATACCGTAGCTGTGTCCCGCTTCCAGGATTGTGTCGTCGAGGTTGCCGGTGTAGCGGTTGGAAGTCGAAGTTGTCATCTGTTGTCCCCACTTAATTTCCACTCCAGAATTTGCGTCCCGGACTTTGTGTCCTGATGCAGTAGACCCCGAATCCGGAGTTCAGTACAAATCACCCTGTCCGCCTTGTCCTACTGGGTCAATTTGACCTAGCAGAGAAAAAGTTGGGACCGCGAGGAGACGATCGTAAGGCGACGGGAGTATCGTATTGTCCGGGGGTAAACTGTAATGACGAACGCAGGCACTCTGGTGGAAAACTCGACGCAAACCGCCATTCTCACTCCGGAAGCGCACGCCTTCTTGTCGAAACTCTCCGCAAAATTTGAGTCTCGCCGCCAGGAGTTGCTGGCGCGTCGTCGAACCGTCCAGCAGAAACTCGATGCCGGCTGGCTGCCCGAGTTTTTGCCCGAGACCGAAAGCATCCGCAAAGGCGATTGGAAAGTGGCGCCCATTCCCAAGGAC
>JBAQJU010000248.1:0-7315 GCA_049300475.1 Terriglobales bacterium
CTTACTGCCTTGGCCACGTTCGTTGTGTTGAATATGACGGGCAGCACCATAAATACCATGATCCTGGGCGGCCTAGCGCTAGCCTTTTCACGCATCATCGACAACTCGGTCATTTCGCTCGAAAACATCTACCGCCATCTGGAGATGGGTGCTTCGCCAATGGCAGCATCGGAGGTCGGCGGAAACGAAGTAAGTCTCGCGGTTTTGTCTGCCACGCTCACCACAGTCGTCGTCTTTTTCCCCGTCACGTTTCTTTACGGCGTCAGCAAGTTTCTATTTAGCGCGCTGGCACTGGCCGTCGTAATCTCTCTCTTTGCCTCTTATTTCGTGGCGATGACGGTGATTCCTCTATTTTGTTCTCGCTTCCTGAAGGCTGTGCCGCACGTCGCTCACGAATCTCAAGAAAATGCGGAATATGAGATAGAGCCCACCTCGGCGCTTGGGCAGTCATGGTGGGACCGGTTTACCGCCGGTTTCAACCGGCAGTTCAACCGGCTCTTGGATTTCTATGAGTACTGGGTGAAGCGCGCGCTGGTGCGTCCCGGACTCACGGTTGCCATTCTTAGTGGAGTGTTTGTAGTCAGCCTGGTTATCTATCCATTCATTGGGCTGGCGTTTTTCCCCCGAACCGATGCCGGCCAGTTCACCATCAACTTCAAGGTTCCGACTGGAACCCGCATTGAGGTTACAGAACAGTACGTGGCGAAGGTTGAAGACCTGATTCGTCATGTGGTATCTCCAAAAGACTTCAAGATGGTGGTCTCCAACATCGGTGTGGTACCGGACTTTTCTTCCTTGTACACGACCAATGCCGGACCTTACACGGCGACCATTCAGGTGGCCTTGAACGAGTCGCATAGCACCAGTAGTTTTGAGTACATGGATCGCGTGCAGAAGGAGATTGCCGAGAAATTTCCCGAGGTGCGTACATTCCTTTCCAGCGGTTCGATGGTCGATGCCATCCTGAATATGGGTATGCCTGCGCCCATTGATATCCAGGTCAGCAGTTCGCATCTTCACCAGGGCTATGCGGTGGCACAGGATATGGCTGCCCGCGTCCGGCAGTTACCAGGCGTTGGTCAAGTCTATATCCCGCAGGATCTGAACTATCCGGGACTGCGCCTGGACGTCGATCGAATCAATGCGGGCAAGCTCGGTCTTACGCAGAAAGAAATTGTCGACAACGTCATCACCGCTCTCAATTCCAATACCATGATTGCTCCCAATTACTGGGTGGACTACAAAACCGGCAACGATTACTTCCTGACGGTTCAGTATTACGAAAAGGGATCGGCCGCCATTCACAATTTTGAAGACTTGACCAACATTCCCATTCGTGCGCCGAACCTGAAACAGCCAACAACGCTGGGCAATGTGGTCAAGCTCGAAAATGTGCAGACTCCAACCGAATTGGATCACTATCAGATTCAGCGTGTAACTGACGTGTATGTTACTCCCGCGAGCGAAGATCTCGGGAAAGTTGCGGACGAAGTTCAGGACGTTTTGCACCAAATGAAGCTTCCGGAGAATGTCCGCGTCAATCTGCGCGGCATGGTTCAGGGAATGCAAGAGTCGTTTCGGAGCTTTGCCATCGGCCTGTCGCTCTCCGGCGTCCTTCTTTATCTGATCCTGGTGGCCCAGTTCAAATCGTTCAAGGATCCGTTTCTCATCATGCTGGCGATTCCAATGGGATTCATCGGTGTGCTGATCATCCTGCCTCTGACGGGAACGACGTTGAACGTCATGTCCTTGATGGGAGTGCTCATGCTGGTGGGCATTTCGGCTTCCAACAGCATCTTGATCGTGGAATTCGCGCATCGCCTGGAAGAGCAGGGGAAATCCGTGGAAGACGCCATCGTTACTTCATGCCGGGTGCGACTGCGCCCGATCCTCATGACATCGCTGGCGACCATCATTGGCATGGTGCCGATGGCGCTGAAACTCGGGACGGGGAGCGAACAGTATGCTCCGCTGGCGCGAGCTATTATTGGTGGCCTGACCGCTTCCGTGATTCTGACAGTCTTTATAGTGCCGGCGGCCTACTTGCTTGTTTACAGGCCTAAGCAACGCTTTCTGGAAAATCCGCCCATGGAGCCTGCGAAATGAGGCGAGCTGGGTTACCTGCCATTCATTTATTAGTGGAGAGAGCTCGGCCTGTGCGGCGTCGCACATGACCATGGCGAAGCAATCTTCAACCAGATGATTTCCAATAAGGTGCGCCGGACGATGCAAAAACAGCAATATGCGATTTCAATACTCTTGTTCTTCGCTGTAACCGCACTTCTTACCACGGCCGCCTTGGCGCAGACCTCCGCCCCGGTCCAGTCCTCACAGGTCCAAACCACTCAGCAATTACCGCCAGCTCCGACGCCGCAACCCACGCCCGCGGCGAGCCAGCCCAATCGGGGCGTGCCCGATCCGAGCACGGCAAATCCAAGTGGAATGTCTCCGGGCACGACTTATCCGGGCACGACTGACTTGCCATCCAATATTCCGCAGTCTCCAGTTGCTGGGTCCAACTCTGGGACGGCCACGCCCTTAAGCTTGCAGCAGGCAGAAGCACTGGCGATCAAAAACAATCCGCAGATATCGGTCGCGCGTTTGACCGCCCTGGCTTCTCAGCAAGTTACTCGCGAGGTTAGGTCAATCCTATGGCCCACTATAACCGGCGACATCACAGGTGTCGATGCCCAGTCCGGACGCCGCATCACTGCGGGTGCGCTGAACAATCCGATCATTTATGAACGCGCGGCCGCCGGCGTCGTAGTCTCGCAATTGATTACTGATTTCGGTCGCACCTCGAATCTGATCTCCAGTGCCAACTACACGGCCAAGGCTGAGAATGAAAGTGCTGTCGCCACCAAAGAACAAGTTCTGCTCGCGGTCAATCAGGCGTTTTTCAACGCATTGCAGGCGCAGGCCGTCTTGACCGTTGCCCAGCAAACGGTGAAGGCACGGGAAACAGTCGCTAATCAGGTAGGCGCGCTCTACAAGAGCAAATTGAAATCCGGGCTGGATTTCAGCTTTGCCAACGTAAATCTGGCGCAAGCCCAACTCCTGCTGCTTGACGCTCAAAACAACCAGAACGCCACTCAGGCCACGCTTTCCATGGTCCTGGGATTCCCGGCCCAGCAGAATTTTCTGCTCGTTGAGGAAACCAGTCCCATTGCTCCCCCGCCGGGCAACGTAGATGACTTGATTTCACAGGCGTTCCTGATGCGGCCGGAAATACTCTCGCTGCAATTCCAGTATCAATCGGCGAAGAAATTCCAAACCGCGGAGCGGGATCTACTGTTCCCCAACATTCGTGCCCTGGGTGCATTGGGATTTACTCCCGTAGGGAATCCGGCCGTGGCCCCGGATGCGGCCGCTTTTAACAACACTTATGGCGCGGTTGGAGCCAACATGGAGATTCCACTCTTCAACGGCTTTCTGTTCACCGCTCGAGCCCGCGAGGCGAGCCTTAGGGCTCAGGTAACAGACGAACGGCTGCGCGACATGCGGAATCTGATCTCGCGGGACGTTCGCACCAGTTGGCTCAATGCAAACACCGCATATCAACGTCTTTCCGTCACACGCCAGTTGCTGGAGCAGGCTAAATTAGCCCTGGACCTCGCTCAATCGCGCTATAAACTGGGGTTGGGCTCAATCGTTGAACTAAGTCAGGCCCAACTTCAGGAGACCCAGGCAGAAATCAGTTATGCCCAGGCTTCTTATGACTATCGCTTGAGCCTTGCCGTGTTGACATACGAGACCACCGGACTCTGACATATTGTGTACCGCGCTCCTGTTCACTGCCTGATAAGCACCTGTATGTTCGTAAGAGCCTCCGTTTCAGGTTGCGCAGGTTGATCGACATAGACAAAGACCTATGTTTCCTTTTCTTCTGTATCTTTCTGCGGGTCTGTTGACGGCAGTCCACGTCTATGTCCTGCTAAGCTTGGGAGTGTTTGGAGTCCCTCGAAACGTTTTAGAATTAATTTCTCTTCTTGGATCATTGTGCGCCCTCGGTTCCGCTTACCTAAGCCTTTTCAGGCCACGCTTCGCTGCGAAAGTCGCTCTCCTGGGTTCACTGGGAATCTGGTGTTTCTATGGCCCGGCGATTGCGGTAACAGTCAAAGCGGGCCGGCACCATCTGCTCTCCGCGCTTCGAGTCGTGGCATTGCCATACCTCGCAGTCGGCTTGCTGGTGCTTATTACCATCTACTCGGCGATCGTAAGTTTTAAAAGAAGCGCCGAGGCGGGCGGCGAAACATGGTTCTTTCCAGCGCGTGCGCCGCGCTCCGGTCGAATCGCGGCTGGCATTTTTGCTGGCCTTGTAGTGGTTGGCCTTTCTGCATGGGTCACCTTCGCTGTACACACCTCGAGACGTCCCTCGTCGAAGTTCCTGATTCCTGATGGCTACGTGGGCTGGGTGCGCGTCGAGTTTCAGGTTGCCAACGCTCCGGCGGTGCCTGTCGAGCGGGATCAGTACATCTTCAGAATTCCTCCTACTGGAATACTAAAGACATCGTCACCGGAAAAATTCGGATACGGAAAAGACGAATATTACTACGATTCCAGTCGAGGTCTGCGTAGGCTGCCAACCGAGGCTCAGAATGATCGACTGGTGTGGGGGCAGATCAATGGCGAGGACATTGACGCTTCGGGCCGCCGGGAATACGAAGAATTCTTCGTGGGTACCGAGGAGCAATTCAAGGACCTGGCCGGAACGAAGAGCTTGCCATAGCTGGTTGCAGGTCCATTGCACTGAGATATTGGCGCGGCATGACCTCGATCCGCATGCGGGTCCCCTCCCAGAGCGGCCAGCGAAGTTACAAAAACGCGACACAGCCGGGAGAGCGAGCAACAGAGTCTCAGCTCAACGCCAGCGAGGACGACGCGGAGACATACGCACCACTATGAACATCTACGGCGATGCGGCATCGGCGGACATGCGTGAGGCAAACAGCAAGACCGTTCAACTTGCCCTGGCACAGAACTAAACGGCGGGTGAGCGGCAGGTAAGGGTTTGTAGACTGCTGAAAAGAATGGCTCCTCAGGTAGGACTCGAACCTACAACCCTCCGGTTAACAGCCGGATGCTCTGCCATTGAGCTACTGAGGAGTGAAAGCACAACACGCGTGCTCTTGACGACCTTAAAATCATATCAGAGCGCGCGCTTGATTGGAACGGGATGAATCTCAGCTCACCCCATGGTAACCATGATGTTATTTTGCGGCGGCATTCATGAGCGCGGGCTTGCATGAGGGTGACTCGCATGAGAACTGCCTCGGGACCACACTGCTGTCGCCCCTTGGCCTCGCCTCACTCCCTCGTCAATGAATCCCTTTTTCATTCAGGAACGGCCCGTATTTCTTGTCGGTATCCTGAATATGTTCCCTCAGCCATTTCTGCAGGAACGTCATGATTTCAACGGCAATGCCTCCATTTCCCGCTTCAAAGTCTTTTTGAAACTTAAGTACTTGGCTTACCAGCGCCTTGTGTGCAGCGCGGTGCGCAGCCAATCCTGGATATCCGTTCCGCTCCAGAATCGCCTCTTCCGCGGCAAAGTGCGACGCGGTGTAGTCAATCAACCGCTGCAGCACTTTGCCGACCAGGTCCTTCGCGTGTCCCGCGCGCAAGGCTTCATGCAGCTCGTTGATTGTTCGGAACAGCGTCTGATGTTGCTGATCTAAACTTGTGACCTGCACGCTGTAGCTCTCATTCCATTGCAGCAAACTCATCTTTGGCTCCTGATATCTTTAGCTCATGAAAAGTCGCAAAGAGGCAATGGTCCTGATGGCAGACCAATGCACCTTCTCGGCCCAGCGAATCCAAGATTATTCTGTCGTTCCAATCGCACCAAGATCACCGAAGGCTCTCAGCATGGCCGCAAGGGCGCGTCCTTTGGACCGCTCTTCTGCTACCCTATCCCTCGTTACCCGTCCACAACTGAGGTGAGGACTTCATGCCAGGAGGTTTGCGTTTGCTGATTGCTTTCTTTCTTTTTACGGGTGTCGCTGTGCTCATGACCACCAACGCGCGGGCGCAAGATGCACCCTCTCCCTCCGGTCCGCCAAAAGCGAAAGTGGCTCCGGTTGAGGACACCGTTCAGGGACACAAAATCGTCGATCCCTATCGTTATCTCGAGAATTCGAGCGATCTCGACACTAAACTCTTCGTCGAGCAGGAAATGGCTTACACCCGCTCGCTGCTCGACCCGCTGCCGGGGCGCGACAAGATTAACGCCCGCCTCACGCAATTACTGGCAATCGGCACCGTCGACCCTCCGAGCATGCGAGGCAGCTATTATTTCTATACCCGCCGCGACGCGGGCCAGAACCAGCCCGTCCTCTACGTGCGCGAGAGCCTGCAGGGCGAAGATCGCATTCTGCTCGACATCAATAAACTGTCCGCTGACGGAACCGTCGCTCTCGACTGGTGGTACCCCTCCGAGGACGGAAAATACATCGCCTATGGCACCTCGCCCAGTGGTTCCGAGGAGAGCACGCTCCACGTGATCGAAACCGGCACCGGCCGCACCCTGGCCGACGCCATCGAGCGCACTCGCTTCTCCAGCCTTGCCTGGATGAAAGACAGTTCCGGCTTCTACTACACGCGCCATCCGAAAAAGGGCGACGTTCCTGCTGGAGAAGAGGTCTACCACGTCAAAGTTTTCTACCATCAACTCGGAACCGATCCCGCCGGGGATCCGCTCATCTTCGAAGACAAGCGCAATCCCCAGAACATTCCGACCGTCACGCTCTCCGAGGACGACCGCTGGCTTCTGATCACGGTCGAGGAGGGCTGGACCAAGACGGAGATGTACTTGCAGGACCTCCAATCCAGGAACCCGCCTGTCGAAATTACCACCGGCAAAAACTTTCTTTACGGAGGCGATTTTTTTCAGGGCAAGCTTTACATCACCACCAACGAAGACGCTCCGCACTACCGCGTTTTCGTGGCCGAAGCCTCAAACGCCAAACGGGAAAATTGGAAGGAATTGATTCCCCAGTCCGATGCCGTACTGCAGGGCGCACGCGTCACCGGGGGCAAGCTCTTTGCGCACTACGAGCACAACGTGGCATCCGAGCTGAAGTTGTTCTCGCTCGACGGCAAAAAGCTCGCCGACATCGCGATGCCCGCCATCGGAAATGTCTTCAGCACGACCGGCCGTTATGACCACAACGAAATTTTCTTTGGCTTCGAGTCCTTCACCGTCCCGCCGTCGATCTACCGCTACGACCTGGCCTCGGGCACAAACTCGCTCTGGACCAAGATCGACGCGCCTTCCATCGATCCCGCCGCCTACGACGTTCGGCAAGAGTGGTAC
>JBAQJU010000249.1:0-41194 GCA_049300475.1 Terriglobales bacterium
CCGAGGAATTGTGATCCGGAATTATGCCTTTTAACACCCTACAACTCACGATCGAAGAAAAGATAGCGGTATTGACGCTCAACCGGCCGGAGAAGCGCAACGCGATCAGCTACGAACTGATTGCCGATCTGGTGCGCGCGCTCGAAGAAGTGAAGATCTCCGCGGCCCGAGTCCTGATCTTGACCGGGGCAGGGAAGGCCTTTTGCTCCGGTATGGATCTCGACAATCTGAAGTCGTTGATCGGCCGCACGCCCGAGCAAAGCCTCGAAGACTCGCGCACCATGGTCGGTCTGTTCCGGTCGCTCTACCAGTTTTCCAAGCCGACCATCGCTGCCGTCAATGGGCCCGCGATCGCTGGAGGCACGGGCCTCGCCCTCCTTTGCGATTTCACGCTTGCCGTGCCGGAAGCCAAGTTCGGCTACACCGAAGTCCGCATCGGATTTGTGCCGGCCATCGTCTCGACTTTTCTATTACGTCAAGTCGGAGAAAAAATCGCGCGCGATCTTCTTCTCACCGGCCGTATCTTCGACGCCGAGGAAGCCTTGCGAATTGGCCTGCTCACGCGAATTGTGCCGCCCGAAAAACTCATGGAGCAAGCGCGCGAACTCGCCGGGCAGTTGATGGAAAACAGCCCCGTCTCGCTCGCTTACACCAAGCGTCTGCTCACCGATCATGCGCGCGCGGAACTGGATTCACAAATTGAATCCGCTCTCCGCGAAAATGCCGCCATCCGCGCCACCGCCGATTTTCGCGAGGGTGTCACCTCGTTTCTGGAAAAGCGAAAGCCAAAGTGGACGGGGCAATGAGCGATCAGGAAAATAGTGGAGCGACCGGAGCCCCCGTCCGTCCCCTCGCAGCTCAAGAAGCCACACGTGACGGGGGCGCGCAGCAAGCGGTGAATGAAACCCGCATCCGCGTCCGCTACGCGGAAACCGACCAGATGGGCGTCGTCTACCACGCGAACCATTTCATCTGGTTCGAAGTGGGCCGGGTCGAACTGCTGCGCCAGCTCGGCGTCAGCTATAAAGAAATGGAAACCGAAGACGGCTGCTTCATCGCCGTCGTCGATGCGCGCTGCCGCTACAAGGCTCCTGTACATTATGATGACGAGGTTGTCGTCCGCACATACCTGAAGCACGTGCGCGAGAGTGTGATCCACTTTGGCTACGAATTATTGCGCGCTGAAAGTGGCCAACTGCTCGCCGAAGGCGAGACCACTCACATCGTGGCCGATGCACAGATGAAACCGCGCAAACTGCCCGATCGCTACCTGCGGGTGTTTCGCGGTGCGGTGGGAAAAGAGAAAAACTAGATCGTATGCCGGAATTTCTTTACAAACTGCAACTCGTCCGTGGAGACATGCTCCGCAGCGGCCCGACTTACGCCGAGCAGGCGATCGTGGCTGAGCACTTCGCCTACCTGCAGGACCTTACCGCGAAGGGCGTCGTAATTCTCGTGGGCCGCACCGTAACTACCGATGAAAATACGATGGGGCTTATGATCTTCCGCGCCGAATCGGAAGACGCCGCCCGCCAAATCATGAGTAACGATCCGGCGGTAAAGAAAAATGTGATGACGGCGACGTTGTATCCCTTCAAAGTTGTCTTGCAAGGAACGTGAGAACCTTGGACTCGGCAACTCTTTGCAACCAGGAGCCCTGATTCTTGCAAGCTTTACACATTAACGGAAACGATCTCACCCTTGAGGCCGTGCGTGAAGTCGCCGCCGAAAAACGGCCGGTTCTACTTGCGCCCGATGCCCGCGAAGCCGTCAACCGCGCGCGTGCCGTAGTCGATACGCTGGTCGCCAACAATCAGCTTTCGTACGCAATCACCACCGGCGTCGGCAAGTTGAGCGACGTGCGCATTGCGGGCGACCAGATCCGCGAGCTGCAGGTAAATCTAATCCGCTCGCACTCAGTCGGCGTAGGCGAACCGCTTGCTATTGCCGACACGCGCGCCATGATGTTGCTTCGCGCGAATTCTCTTTCCAAGGGCAATTCTGGCGTGCGTGCCATTGCCATCGACACCATTTGCGAGATGCTGAACCGCGGTGTAACTCCGTTTGTGCCCTCGCAGGGAAGTGTGGGCGCAAGCGGCGATCTTGCTCCGCTGGCGCATCTCGCGCTCGCTCTGATTGGTGAAGGCGAATGCTTCGACGAAAAGTGCAGACGAATTCCGAGCGCCGAAGCGCTGAAGCGGGCGCAAATCAAGCCCATCGTGCTGGAAGCCAAGGAAGCCGTGTCGCTGATCAACGGCACGCAGGCCATGCTCGCCATTGGCACGCTCATGCAACTCGCGGCCGAAACGCTCATCGATTCGGCTGACGTAATCGGCGCTATGTCGTGCGATGCCCTCAAGGGAACCAACGTCGCCTACGATGAGCGCATTCAAAAGGCGCGCCCTCACGCGGGGCAAATCAAGTCCGCGGCCAACCTCCGCCGACTGCTCGAAGGAAGCGAAATCCGTGAATCGCACCGTGACTGTGGCCGTGTGCAGGATGCCTATTCCCTTCGCTGCATCCCGCAGGTACATGGCGCCGTGCGCGACACGCTCACCCATTGCCGCGCGGTTTTTGAAACCGAGATGAACTCTGCCGTGGATAACCCGCTCGTCTTTGTGAAAAATCCCAAGGCAGCGGACGGTGAGGGCGATGTGCTCTCGGGCGGAAATTTTCACGGCGAGCCGATCGCCTTCGCACTCGACTTCCTCGCGATTGCTCTAAGCGCGCTGGCCGGCATCAGCGAGCGGCGGCTGGAGCGCCTCGTGAACCCCACGCTCAGCGAGGGTCTCCCGCCGTTTCTCGCTCCGGGCGCCGGCCTCAATTCCGGATTCATGATGCCGCAGGTCACTGCTGCCGCGCTGGTCAGCGAAAATAAAGTGCTGGCGCATCCCGCGTCAGTCGACTCGATCACAACCTCGGGCAACAAGGAAGACTTCGTTTCGATGGGCATGACGGCGGCCAACAAGCTGAAGCGGATCGTCGAGAACACCCGCAATACGCTGGCGATCGAGGCTATGGCGGCGGCCCAGGCCATTGATTTCCTCGCTCCCCTCAAATCGTCGAAGCCGTTGCAGCAAGCCCATGCCGCGATCCGCGGCGTTTGCGCCACTATGCAACAAGATCGGGTCATGTACATGGATTTCGTGCGCATCGCCGAACTGATCGCCCGCGGGAAAGTCGCAGCCGTTCTGCAATAGCTTGAAAAACCGTGTGGTGGCGGGGCTCTGCCCCGCAAGGACGGGGCAAAGCCCCTTCCCCACACTAGTTCGCTCGCCAGCGACAGTCTGCTCATGCAGACTTCGCGGCATCCCCATTCGCGGCCGACCCATCCAACCCCAACTCGCCCGCGATCCCTTTCATGGCTTCGATGCAGAACGCAATGTGCTCTTCCAACTCCAAGCCAAGATCTGCCGCCCCATTGCTGATGTCGTCGCGGTTCACGCTGCGAGCGAACGCCTTGTCCTTCATTTTCTTTCGCACCGACTTCGCTTCGACTTCCGCGAGCGATTTGCCCGGTTTCACCAGCGCGCAAGCCGTTATGAATCCGGCCAGCTCATCGCAGGCGAAGAGCATTTTCTCCATGGGCGTGACGCGTGGTACTCCCGAATATTCCGCATGCGACATGATGGCGCGCCGTACCTCCCCCGAGTAGCCGCGCTCGCGCAAGATTTCACTGCCCCGGTAGGGATGCTCCTCGGCGGTCGGGTATTTCTCGTAATCGAAATCGTGAAGCAGCCCGACGACTCCCCACAATTCCTCGTTCGCTCCCGTTTTGCGGGCGTATGCACGCATGCACGCCTCGACCGACAAGGCATGTTTGCGCAGACTTTCTGACTGGGTGAACTCACTTAGTAAACACCATGCGGCCTCGCGCTGATTCATGGTTTTGCCCCTGTTTTCTCGTGGATTATGCCATCTCCTCCGAATTTTACCGGAGAAACGCCGCTTGCTTCTTCTTTTTGCTTGACTTCCACAGGCCCAATCCAGCAGATTACCCATCAGTTGGCTTTGAGAGTAGCCCCTGCTCTGGCACTCCCAAACCCTGATGGCTACCACACTAGCTCCCGTGGATTCCCGGGAAGTTGTACGGTGCGACCGCTGTCTGCTGGTTCAATTCCGCACAAGCAATAGTCTTTGCCGCCGTTGTCATCTGTCATTGGATGAGGACGAGGCGGAGATCGCCGCCATGATGCCGGAGCCGCAAGCTCCACCAATCAATATCAACTCCAATGGACGCGGTCATCTGCATCTGGCGCAGTCTATTCGCTCCCTGCGCCTGCGCAACGGCCTGAGCCAACGTCAGTTGGCTTTGCGCATGTCGGTGCCACGTACGTACGTCTCTAAAATCGAAAACGAGAAGGCTACGCCAACTCTCTCGTCACTGGAGCGTCTGGCGCGCGCTTTAGAAGTCAGTGTGCCCAGTCTGCTCACCGGTGGAGAACGCAGCCGCCAGGAAGAAGTGCGCGAGTTGATGGAAGATCAATTCGTTGCCGAAGTGTTCCCCTACGTCTCTCAACTGAACGGGATGCAGATGTCGAGCATTCTGGCGCAAGTTCGAGATCTGACCGTGCGGCCGCGCCGCAGCGCATAATCGGATTTCGTTCGATTTTTATCCGGGCACACACCAACTGGACAGCCGGAGCTGACAAAAGCTCCGGCTTTTTTTCTAATCTTTTCGATTGCAGCGCCAGCCTGGCATGACAAACCTCACTTGATGTGCGCAGACCCTAATGTGCGCAGGCCGGCGATGCAGGGATATAATGCTGCCTCAACGGGCTTTTCACCGTGGGGGTGAAACATGGGATTGTATTCGCACTACGACGGCGCCCATAACCATCCCGTGAACCGCGCCCTGCACATGATCGCGATTCCAGTCGGCTTCTCTTCGCTGATCGTGGTCTGGTGGCATTGGATTATCGCCCTCCTGCTGATTCCGACCGCCTTCGCGCTGGCATGGCTGGGACACTTCATCGAAGGCAACAAGCCTGCCTTTCTGACCAATCCAATCCACGTCTTCGTAGCTCCCCTCTGGCTCGCAAAAAAAGTTCTTAGAAGGCAGTAAAAGTTCGACCGTAGCGCCGCCGTCCCGGCGGCGGTCCGGCGGGCGTCCTCGCCCGTCGTCTGTGTGTCGACAAAAAAATGTAGCCAAGTGTCCATGTACGACCGCGCACTAAACCAACCGGTCGGTACCCGCGTTTCATTCTTACCCGCTCCTCGTGGTTAAATGAACCATTGGAGCAACGATTCCGCGCCTCCCCGCGCGCGGTCGATACCGAGTCGATTGTTGGCTCCGCCGTTCCAATCGCGTGCTTTGTCGACAATAATTCCCGCGAGCCAGATCAGCGACATTCAGATGGAGGATTCTTGGATTTTCAACTGAACGAAGAGCAGCTGCAGCTCAAAAAAAGCGTCCGTGAATTTGCCGAGCGTGAGATCGCTCCCAATGTAATGAAGTGGGATGAAGCCGCGGAATTCCCTCTGGCCATCGTCAAGGAACTGGGCAAACTCGGCCTGATGGGCGCGATCTTTCCGCCCGAATACGGCGGCGCCGGCATGGGATACGTCGAGTACGTCACCGCCATCGAGGAACTCTCACGCGTCGACGGATCGGTCGGCATCATCGTCGCCGCCCATACCTCGCTGTGCACGAACCACATTTTTCTCGCCGGCAATGAAGTTCAGAGGAAGAAATACGTTTCCAAGCTAACCACCGGCGAGTTCATCGGCGCCTGGGGACTGACCGAGCCCTCTTCCGGATCCGATGCCGGCAGCGCCCGCATGACTGCCACCCGCGCCAAAGGCGGATGGATACTTAACGGCTCCAAGACCTTCATCACCAATGGTCACTACGCGGACGTCTCGGTCGTGCTGGCGGTAACCGACCGCGCCGCCCATACCCACGGGCTCTCTGCCTTCGCGGTGGAAAAAGGCACGAAAGGTTTCCGCGCCGGGAAAAAAGAAAACAAACTTGGCCTGCGTGCCAGCGACACCTCTGAGCTCATCTTCGAAGACTGCTTTGTGCCCAATGAAAACCTGCTGGGCAAAGAGGGCGACGGATTTATAGATGCCATGCGCGTCCTCGACGGCGGCCGAATCTCGATCGCCGCGCTTTCACTCGGCATGGCCGAAGGCGCCTACGAGGCCGCCCTCAAGTATTCAAAGCAGCGCAAGCAGTTCGGCCAGGCAATCAGCGAATTTCAAGCCATCCAGTGGAAACTCACCGACATGGCTACCGAAATCGAGGCCGCAAAACTTCTCACCTTCCGAGCCGCCGCCATGAAAGATGCGGGAATGAAGACCACCCTCGAATCCTCCATGGCCAAGCTCTACGCCAGCGAAGTCGCCGTCAGGTGCGCCAACGAGGGCGTGCAAATCCACGGCGGATACGGCTTCATCAAAGACTATCCCGCCGAGAAGTTCTACCGCGACGTGAAACTCTGCACCATCGGCGAAGGCACCAGCGAGATCCAGCGGTTGGTGATTGCGCGGCAGTTGCTGAAGGATTAAAGCTCATCGATACCAAATGTCATCCTGAGCGGAGCAGGCTGATTCGCTTCGCGATCAGCCTGCGGAGTCGAAGGACCGCTGCTCCCTAATCCGCACATGTCCTATTCAGTCTCTTCCGAGCGGAGCCAGGGTTGGAAACTGTCGTGAGCATGCCACGACTTCAGCGCCTCCGCGAGTTGGGTAGCGATGCTTCGACTCCACGATCTGCCTCGCTTGCGAGGCAGATCATTCCGCTCAGCATGACACGGATTGCACGCCAGTTGCTAAAGGGTTAAAGTCTTTGCCATTCATCAGATCGGGAGGCCATCCGCTATGATCAACGGTGCTCACATTATCATCTACAGCAAAGACGCGGAAGCCGACCGCAAGTTCTTTCGCGACATTCTCAAATTTTCCGCCGTCGATGCCGGCCACGGATGGCTGATCTTTGCGCTGCCACCCGCCGAGGCGGCCTTCCATCCCGATGAAAAGAACGACCGGCACGAACTGTATTTCATGTGCGACGACCTGAAGTCCACTATGGAGTCGCTGAAGTCGAACAAGGTAAAGTGTGGTCCGGTGAAAGAAGAGCGTTGGGGCAGCCTCACTAGTCTCACTTTGCCCGGCGGCGGCCGGATCGGCTTGTATCAGCCCAAGCATCCCACAGCCATTGGCGGCAGGCCGTAGCCAGGGCTTAATCATGCTCACGTCCTGCTAAACTGAACCGTTGAACCACCCGTCCCCAATATCCATCGAGAATCTTCGCGCCGGCGATCCCCGCGTGCTTGCCCGCGCTATCTCCATCGTTGAAAATCGCCGGCCCGAATCGCCCGACTTGCTGAAGGCTCTCTTCCCGCACTCGGGGCACGCAACCGTAATCGGATTGACTGGTCCTCCCGGGGCAGGGAAGAGCACGCTGGTCGATCGACTGGCCAAGCATTATCGAAAACAAAACCTGACCGTCGGCATCATCGCCGTCGACCCAACCAGCCCCTACACCGGCGGAGCGATCTTGGGCGATCGCATCCGCATGCAAGACCATTACTCCGATCCCGGAATCTTCATCCGCAGCATGGCGACGCGCGGCTCGCTCGGCGGGCTGGCGCGCACCACCGCCGATGTGGCCACCGTGCTCGACGCCTCCGGCCGCGATCGTATCCTGATTGAAACCGTCGGCGTTGGGCAGGACGAGGTCGACATCGTGCGCCTCGCCGATGTCACGGTCGTGATTCTCGTCCCTGGCATGGGTGACGATGTGCAGACCATCAAGGCCGGCATCATGGAAATCGCCGACATCTTCGTCATCAACAAGAGCGACCGCGAGGGCGCCGAGCGGGTCGAGCGCGAGATCCGAGCCATGCAGTCTCTCGATATTCGCAAAGATGGCTGGACTCCTCCCATCGTGAAGACCGTAGCCAGCGAAGGAACGGGAACGGAAGAACTGGCCGAAGCCATCTCCGGTTACGAAGTGTTTCTGACGAAAGAGAATTTGGCGTTCCAGAAAGACCTCGAGAATTGGCGGGAGCGCCTGATCGAAATGCTGCGCGACGCGATGCTCGAAAGAGCCCGCCAGCAGATTGACGCCACCTGCCTCGATCGCTACGCCGCCGAAATCGCCGAGCACAAGCGCGACCCGTACTCGCTCGTGGAGGAAATTGTCGGAGGACTAGCGAGAATCAATTAGGCGAAAGCCCTCGCAAGATGGAGAGACGGCGCCCTCGCCCGTCAGAACAGATGCAGGGGGACCGAAGGGCCGGTCGATCGGTTGGGACCAGTCGTTGAGAGGCGCTTATGCAATTCAGCATCGATCATCTCGGCATCGCGGTGAAGTCGTTGCGTACGGCCAAATCCATCTACGAGAAACTCGGCCTCGCCGTCTCGCCCGAAGAAACCGTCGCTCAGGAAAAAGTCCGCATTGTCATGGTCCCGGTCGGCGAGAGCCGCCTCGAGCTGCTCGAAGCCACCTCAGACGACTCCGCCATCGCCAAATTCATCGCCAAACGCGGCGAGGGCTTGCATCACGTCTGCATGCGCGTTCCCGATTTGCCAGCGGCGGTTGCCAAACTCAAGCGCGACGGCGTCCGCCTGGTGTCAGAAGAAATCAAGACCGGAGCCGGCGGCCATCGCTACGTATTCGTGCACCCTCAAAGCGCTGGAGGCGTGTTGCTCGAATTGGTAGACAGCAGCCATTGATCGTCGATTTGGTAATTTTGCAATCTGATAGTTTAGTAATTTAGCGCCAGCCGATTTTGAAATTACCAAATTACCCGATTACAAAATTACAAAATGTTTCAGCTCCTGCTAGCCACCGACACTTCGGGAAAAAACGGCAGCGTGGCTCTGGCTCGCGTAACACTGGGCCAGAGCGAGGTTGACGTGCTCGAAGTCGTTCCCCTGGCCGGGGGCACATTCTCCGCCCAACTTGTCCCTCAAATCGCCGCGCTGCTCGCCAGGCACGGGCACACCAAGTCCGATATCGCCGCCTTTGCTGTGGTCTCGGGCCCGGGATCATTTACGGGTCTGCGTGTAGGGCTCGCCGCTATTAAGGCCCTCGCCGAGGTCTTACAGAAGCCAATCGCTGCCGTCTCATTGCTGGAATCGGTTGCATGGTCAAGCTCAACTCCAGGCAGAATATTGGCCGCGCTCAGTGCTGGCCGCAATGAAATCTACGCCGGCGACTACGAGCGCATCGCCGAACCCCCGGCTGACGACAAACGTGCTTACGGTCAGCGGCGCGAGCGCAACCTCGACCCCGTACTGCTCAAGCAAAGCGAACGTCTGCTCACGCTCGAAGAATTTCTTGCCGAAGTGCAAGGAAAGCTCGTCGTCACACCGGACGCCGCACTCGCCGAACTCCTCCGCGCTAAAGGGCCCAAGTGTGAGCAAATCGACTATCCCGATAGCGGAGTCATCGCCCGCATAGGCTGGCAACACATCCAGCGCGGCCAAACCGTTGGCCCCGACCAACTGGAAGCCAACTACATCCGCCGCTCCGACGCTGAGATATTTGCCCAGCCCCGGCACCAGAAATGACACTCGGCATGCCCGCACGCATAACGCCCGCAGCCCCAAAACGCGCATCGATTCGCGCCGCCGTATTGGACGATGTACGGGCAATTCTTGCCATCGAGCGAGCCTCGCCCTCCGCCGCGCATTGGACCGCCGAACAGTACAACGACAGAATTCAGAGCAACGCGCAAGGCAAAACCCGGAGCAGCATACAGAAAGCATGCGTTCTGGTGGCCGAATCCCGGGGCAACATCTGTGGCGTCCTCTGTGCCAGCATCGTTGCGGGCGAATGGGAGATCGAAAATGTTGTCGTCGCGGAGAAGTTTCGTCGCCATGGCATCGGCGCTGGCCTGATGCGCTCCGTCATCGCCCAGTGGGAGAAGTTCGCCGGCACGGCGCTGCTGCTGGAGGTGCGGGAATCGAATGCCGCAGCCCGAGCGCTCTACACAAAACACGGCCTCCGCGAGGCCGGGCGCCGGCGCGGATACTATCGTGACCCGGTCGAGGATGCGGTTCTATACGCGCTCCTCCGCCCGCGCTGACCTGACCCAAGGCTGAATCTCAAGAGTTACGGACCCGGCGGTCGTGCTATGCCATGTCATGTGACTGCTGGACGCGAACTAACCCCTGCATTCTGCACAAGTTCCGGTGCTTTTCCGCGATTCCGACCGTGCCTCGCAAATGCACAAAATCCCTGATTGAAACCCCTGCTCACCCTGTGCTACTTTTTAACAGAACAGTAATAATTTAGGAGGTCTGCAAGGATGCTGACTCCACAAGGTTCCTTCCTGGCCGGTCATGAAGAATTCCAGCGACTGGTTCAGGAGCACTCGCAGTATTCACAAAGACTGGAATCCCTCACCCAAAAGCGATATCTCACCGACGACGAAAAATTAGAAGAAGTGCGGCTGAAAAAACTGAAGCTGCGCCTCAAAGATCAAATGCAGAATCTGGAGCGACAGACCGCGCGCCAGTCTGCATAGACAATTTGGATTCGGCTTCCGATCCTTCCATGACCCCAAAAGAGCGGTAGTATGTGCTGGAGCAAGGCGCGTGTAAGCGCCTTTTTTCATTGCAGTTATGTAGATTCTTGCTGCCCCGCTCTATAATCGTCTCAACTCCCATGGTTCGTGACGGATACTTCTACGGCATTGGCAGCGCAGTCGCGGCGCTCCTCATCGCCTGGCTCGCGGCCTGCCCTTATGCCGTTCCGGTGATCCTGCTCGGCGTTTTCTGCCTCTGGTTCTTCCGTGATCCCGAGCGTCCCATCCCGAGCGATCCCGGCGCCATTGTTTCTCCCGGAGACGGCAAAGTTACCGATGTTTCCATCCTCGCCTCGGACGACAATTCCGGCGCTGCTCGGCGCGCCCGCATCAGTATCTTCCTCAACGTTTTCAACGTGCACGTCAATCGCTCGCCGATCGCGGGCGTCATCCGCGAGGTGCGTTACCAGCACGGCAAATTTCTCAATGCCATGGCCGCTAACTCGGCCGAGGAAAACGAACAGAACATTGTGACCGTCGAAGGCGATGGCCGCACCGTAATCTTCAAACAGATCGCCGGCCTGATCGCGCGCCGAATCGTGTTTAACCTGAAAGCCGGCGACCAGGTTGCCCGCGGCCAGCGCGTCGGCCTGATCAAGTTCGGATCGCGCGTCGACGTTATTTTCGATTCCGACGCTTCCATTCAGGTGAAACTCGGCGACCACGTCCAGGGCGGCTCCACGATTCTCGCCCTGCTGCCCGCCCCCAAGCTAATCGCCCAGCCCGTTGCGGCCGGAACGGGGGAACGGGAGGCCTCCTCGTGGAAGACCTAATCCCCCGCCGTCGTGAATCCGATCGGGCTCGCGGACGCATGCGGAAAGGCATGTACATCCTGCCTTCGCTATTTACCACCGCCAACATCGCGGCCGGATTCTTCGCGATCCTCGAAACCACCCGCGCCACTCTAGCCGAGCCCTGGCACCTGGATTACGCCGCCATGGCGATTGGCTTTGCCGTATTTTTCGATGGCCTCGACGGCCGCATCGCCCGCCTGACCCACACCGAGAGCGATTTCGGCAAAGAACTCGATTCCCTGGCTGACGTCGTCACCTTCGGTGTCGCCCCGGCCCTGCTCGCATGGATGTGGGGCTTCCACATGCTGCCATTCGCGCTTGCTCCCGATCTGCGCTTGAAGATCGCGCAATTGGGAACGATTGCATGTTTTGCCTTCCTCATGGCCGGCGCCAGCCGCCTGGCACGCTTCAACATCACCAGCAACCCTCAGCCCTCCAATCCCGGACGTCCGGGCAAGAAATATTTCGTCGGCATGCCCATTCCCGCCGGTGCCGGTGTCATCGCCGCCGTGGTTCATTTTTCCTCGGGAGAGCCGATTGTTTCCTGGCGCACCGCTGTCAGTTGGCTCCTGATGGTGATCGTGGTCGCCTATTTGATGGTCAGCACCTGGCGCTTCTACAGTTTTAAAGACATTGATTTCCGTTCCCGCCATCCTTTTCGCCTCATCGTTCTGTTTGGCGTTCTCATTGCCTCGATCCGCTATTTTTCCGGTCCTGTGCTGTTCGCCATCGCGATCCTCTACATGGCTTCAGGCGTTCTCTGGCGTCTGCAATGGATCTTCCGCCGAAAGCCTCCGTCTGCACCTCCACCCTCCCGTGAGGCATCTCTTACTCCATGACTCCTCTCCCGAAGTCCATAAGTACGCCGGCTGATCTCCGCGCTGCCGATCATTATCGCGTCGCCATCGTCGGTGCGGCCTCGCTCATGGGAAAAGAAATCGCCGAGGTTTTGCGCGACCGGAATTTCCCGGCCGTTGATATTCGCCTGCTCGATGACGACGATTCCCTCGGCCAGCTCGAAGCCGTTGGCGACGAGATGAGCTTCATCCAGAGCATCCGCCCCGAGCAGTTCGAGCGCGTGGATTTCACCTTCTTCGCCGCCGATCCTCGCGCAACCCAAGCCAAATGGAAAACGGCGTGCGATCTAGGCAATACCATCGTCGATCTCACCGACTCGCTCGAAGACGAGCCCGGAGCTGCCGTTCGCTCGCCCTGGATCGAACGCCAGACCGGCCAACCCGTGACCCCGCAACTGCAGCCTGGACCGGTAGTGGTCGCTCATCCCGCTGCTACCGTTCTCGCCCTGCTCGCCTTGCGCGCCCAGAAATTCGCCAAAGTCGAGCGCATAATTGCTACTGTTCTCGAACCGGCATCCGAGTACGGCCAGAAGGGCATGGATGAATTACACGAGCAGACCGTGAACCTGCTTGCCTTCCAGAACCTGCCCAAGAATGTCT
This sequence comes from Terriglobales bacterium, assembly GCA_049300475.1. Classification (GTDB taxonomy): domain Bacteria; phylum Acidobacteriota; class Terriglobia; order Terriglobales; family Acidobacteriaceae; genus Acidiflorens. The sequence continues at coordinate 12,793 of JBAQJU010000249.1, forward strand.
TCGACGTGCAAGTGGCTTTCAATATGGTCGCGCGTTTCGGGCCGCAATCCAGCCACTCGCTCCACGCTGTTTCCGAACGCATAAGGAAGCATTATCGCCAACTCGCTCCCGGCGCTGTCGGGCCTTCGTTGTTCACCTTGCAAGCGCCAGTCTTCCATGGACAGGCGTTTTCTATTTACCTGGAGACCGAGCAGTCTGTTTCTGTCAAGGATTTTTCCCATGCTCTGGCAGGCGAGCATGTGGTCATCACCAGCCCTGAAGACACGCCCAACAATGTGAGCGCAGCCGGTCAGGGAGACATCCTCGTCGCGCTCACCGCCGATGCCCAACACAAAAATGGCGTGTGGCTCTGGGCGGCCATCGACAATCTGCGCGTTTCGGCTCTCAATGCCGTCGAATGCGCGGAGACCATGACCGCGTCCCGCCCGAAAGGCCAGATTCAATGAGCGACGCTCTGACTACGTTCCCGGAGTCCTCCGTGTACCTCTGTGTGCTCCGTGGTTTGCGTTTTTTGCCGACATTGAATCAGGATTGCCTGAGAGCAGCTTCAGTGAGGTCAGTTCAATGAAGCCTTGGGCTGCCATGGTGACGCTCGGCCTAAGCCTCTTCGCTGCCGGTTGCGGCTACCACACCGCCGGACACGCCGATGCTTTGCCCCCGACAATTCGAACCATCGCGATTCCTGGCTTCGTCAGCCATAGCCAGACTTTTCGTATCGAGCAACTCCTGACGGACGCGGTGGTTCGCGAATTCAATGCCCGCACCCAGTTTCATGTGGTCCCAGATCTCCGTCCGGACGCCGACGCCGTGCTGAAGGGAACCGTTCTCTCGGCGAGCGCCTCTCCGCTGGCCTACGATTCGCAAACCGGGCGCGCGGTCAGCGCTCTGGTTACCGTGAGCATGCAGGTGACTTTGACCGACAGTAAGGGCAAGGTGGTGTTCCAGAATCCTTCCTACCTTTTCCACGATCAGTACGAAATCTCGGCCGATCTCCCGCGCTTCTTTGAAGAGGATTCTCCCGCGGTCGATCGCCTCTCGCGCGATTTTGCGCGTACCCTGGTCGCCAATATACTGGAGGCCTACTGAAGCACTAATGCGCGCCTTCAGCCAAGCCGATCGCTTTCTCTCCGAACTGAAGTCTCGCAAGCTGAGGCCGGCTTACGTGCTGGTGGGCGATGAAGCCTTTTTCCGCAAGCGCTGCCGCGACGCCATTCTTGAACATCTCGTCGCTCCCGACTCGCGCGATTTCAGTGTCTTCGAATTCGACCTCGGTGAAACTTCGCTTAGCGAAGTTCTCGATCGCGCCCGCACGCCCTCGCTCATGGCCCCTTTTCAGGTCTTCTTCGTGCGCGGAGTGAAAACGCTCTTCGGCCGCGGATCGAATGACGAAAAAATCGGCGCCATCGAGGAGTATTGCAAAAATCCCAATCCCGACGCGCTCCTCGTTTTCGTCGCCGACCACATCAGCATCCCTTCCGACGTTCGCCGCATGGAAATGACCGACAAGGATCGTTACCAGAAGATCCGCGAAGACCTCGGCCCGTTCTGCGGCATTGTCGAACTGTCGCGCGTCGAAGAGGGCGAAGCCGTCCGCTGGATCGGCGAATATTGCGCCACGCGCAACGTCAAGATCGATCCCGACGGCGCCCGCGAACTGGTCGACGCGCTCGGCGGCGACATGATGATGGTCTCGAACGAACTCGAAAAACTCATCCTCTACGTCGGCGAAAAGAAAAAAATCACGCTCGGCGATGTCGAGACCATGGTGCTCGCCGCCAAACAGCGTTCGCTCTATGAGCTGACCGACGCGATCTCCGCGAAGGATCGCGTCCGCGCGCTCTCCATTCTCGATGCCCTGATGTCAACCGGCGACGGCGAGGAAGCTGCCATCGGCCATCTCTACATGCTGGCCAAAACTTTCCGTCAGATGCTGGTGATCCTTGAACGCAACGTCCGCGACCAGCGCATGCTCTGGGCCGCGCTCTGGCAAGGCTTCCGCGTCCCCCCGTTCGCGGCCGATGACATCATCCGCCAGGCCCGCCGCTACAAATCAAAGCGCGAACTGACACGCGCCATTCGCCTGGTAGCCAAAGCCGATCTAGCCCTGCGCTCGAATCCTCCCGGCAAGCGCCTGATCCTCGAGAAGCTCGTACTCGATCTCGCCGGCGAACCGAAACTCGAAGCTCCCGGCGGATGGATGCAGGAAGAGCTGCCGGTTTAGAAAGCTCTCAGCCGTCAGTTGCCAGGTCTTGATTTGTAGCTCCCCCTGCACCCATCCGCGAAAAATCTTGACTTAACGACTCGGGCAGATTCAGATAACAGTCAGGACAAGCGCCCGCGCTTCCTTCGCTCCTTGTCAATCGGCGGTTTCCGGCCGTTGGCATATTTAGAGTTCTAACCCCAGGTTAAGGATCGATTCTCCGCGCGCAGCTCGATGCCATGCTCGAACCTCTAGTCGCCAAATCGTTCCGCGCCGCGCGCCTTCGCCTTCGCTGCTTCTTCTTCGCGGTTCTTCGGCGGCGCACTTGTCTCCAGCGAGCGCAGAAGCTTCATTGAGACTTGAGCTACGTCCTCGATCGCAGCCAGGAAGGCGCCTTCATTCGCCTTCGACGGTTTGGTGAACCCGCAGATTTTCCTCACGAACTGCAGCGACGCCGCCCGCACCTCGTCCTCGGTCACGGGCGGATCAAAGTTGAAAAGGGTTTTGATATTCCTGCACATGCCTAACCTCGGGAATCGGTTTTTCGTCAAAATTATTTTAGCAATACGACGTCTACTGCGCTCCTCCGCTCCGAATATTCGTTTGTGCCTGCCAGAGCCGAAAGCCCGGAGCCCGTCATGCTAGATTGATCCATGCGCCACATTCTGCAAACCCGTTCGCTGCGATTTGTGTTCGCGGCGAACGTGATCTCCATGCTGGGCAGCGGCATGAACTCCGCCGCCGTGGCTTGGACTATCCTGCAGAAGACCCATTCTGAAATGGCGCTCGGGACGCTGGCCGTTCTGCAAACCATCCCCGCCATGCTCATGCTGCCCTTTACCGGCGTCATCATCGACCGCGAAGACCGCCGTCGCCTCGTGATGATGCTCGACGCGGCGCGTGCGGTCGTGATCGCGGTGGTGATGACGCTCGCCTTCCTCCACCGCGTTCAGGTCTGGCAACTCTACCTGATGAACACGCTGGTGGCCGCGGGCTTCTGGATGTTCTGGCCGACGGTCACCGCGCTCATCCAGGAACTGACGCCGGAAGGTGAATTCGTGCACTCGAACACCCTGTTGCTTGCGGGTGTGCAGGGCGGATGGATGATTGCCGGCGCGGTCGTCGGATTTGTCTATGAACACATCGGCCTCGGCGGAGTGTTGCTGATCGACGTCAGCACCTACGTGGTTTCCTTTCTTTGCTACTTCGCGGTGCGGCAAGGCCGGCGCGTGGTGCCGCGTCCCGCTGAACTCAAACACGATCTCCAAGCCGCGGAAACCGCAGCCGGGAGATTCCTGCGCGAGATGCGGGAAGGCCTGGTATTTCTGCGTAACAATCGCCGCGTGGTTTTTCTGGGCACGAGCTGGGCTTTGTTTCTGGGTGCGATGATGACGGGCGTGGTCGTCACTGCTCCGCTCAGTGACCGCGTCTTCCATGCGGGCGCAAGCGGCTACGGATGGCTGAACGGCGGATGGGCCGTGGGGGCGTTTCTGAGCGCGGCCTATTCTCCCTGGCTGATGGCGCGCGCCGGATCGCGCATGTCGATTGCAATCTCGATGCTGCTGCTGACGATTGCGATGGCGCTCTCGCCGTACTCGCCATGGCTGGCAGTGGCTGTACTTTTCTATGGGCTGGCGGGATCGGCGCGGGGTGTCAGCGGCGTCGCCATGAATACCAGCCTGATGGAGCAGGTGCCTCCGCATTTCATGGGAAGAGTGCAAAATACCTTTTACTTTTTTGGGACCGCGCTGCAGATCGTGCTGGGCTTCACGGTGGGAGCGGTCGCTTCGCGCGTAAGCCTGGCCGCCGGCTTCGGCGTGATCGCGGCCGTGTATGCAATCGCATTCGGCAGCGCGTGCTGGCCTTTGAAACAGTACCCAGTTGCCAGTAGCCAGTACCCAGGGGATCGGGTCATCGGCTGATCGCCCGATCCTCCAGGCTGGTATCCTTTACGTTTTCCTGGTGAGGAGACTCTCGTCATGTTCGAAGATTTGAAGGGTAGGACGGCGGTTGTTTTCGGCGTCGCCAACAAGCGCTCAATCGCCTGGGCGATCGCGCAGGGACTGCACTCGGCGGGCGCGAACCTGGCTATCACGTATCAGAACGAGCGGATGGAGATGGAAGCGAAAGACTTGATCCTGTCGCTGCCGGGCGCGGAAGCTTTCATGTGCGACGTGTCAAAGGATGAAGAAATCGCGAGCCTCTTCGAAAAGCTGAAGGCTCGTTACGGAAAACTTCATGCCCTGGTGCATAGCGTGGCATTCGCTCCCGCCGGAGAACTAAAAGGCGATTTCGTAAACACGACGCGCGAGGGCTTCCGCATCGCGCATGACGTGAGTGTCTATTCGCTGATCGCGGTTTGCCGGGCGGCGGCGCCACTCATGGAGGATGGCGGCAGTGTCATCACCATGACCTACTACGGAGCCGAGAAAGTTGTGCCCCATTACAACGTGATGGGCGTTGCCAAGGCCGCGCTCGAATGTACGGTGCGCTACCTGGCGCAGGATCTGGGGAGGAAGAAGATTCGCGTCAATGCGATTTCCGCGGGCCCGATCAAAACGCTTGCCGCGCGCGGCATTTCAGGCCTTGGCGACATGCTGAAATCGCACGCCGAGCGGGCGCCCCTGCAGCGCAACGTGGAGGTCGGCGAGGTCGGCAGCACCGGCGTATTTCTCGCCTCCGACGCAAGTTCGGGAATTACCGGGGAAACGATCTACGTGGATTGCGGCTACAACATCATGGGGTTTTGAAACGGGCTCGGAATCCCTATAGACGGGCGGAAGCGGTGGCCACGTGCCATCCTTCGGACAGAAATTTCGGGATCGACGACTCCAGAATTCCTTCCTGCACCCGCAGTTCATCGTTCAGGAAGTGATAGGAAAGCTTGGCCGCGTTCGCGTCGACGTGGTCGATACGAATGCGATTGCCGTCGCGATCGGCGCAGATGAGGCCAACGGCGAGGTCGGCGGCAGTGGCTTTTCTGACTGTCTTAGTGGAGGGCGCCTGGGTATTCTGGGGCATCGCTGATTGGATGCGGAGGAGGCTGCCCAGGATTGCGGATTTGTAGCCTCAACTCGCCCTGCGCGCCGCGGTATCTTACCCCCTTGCCTCAAAGCGCTTGCCGGATCATGGATTTCGGGGCATGATAAGGAAGTTATGCGCAGTCGCGTGATCGTCTTTGCCGTGTTCGCCGCCGCTATGCTCTTCTCGATGGTTCGGGAATGGAGCGCGCCTTCGGCATGCCCGCGCCTGGTGGTGATGCGAAAAACTCCGCTCCGGTAGGATTTCAATCTTCGATCGGCAGTCTCGATCAGGGCGCCTGCTTTTTGACTTTTTTGCGAATGTCTGGCCAGAACTCCTTGAGCACCAGCGTGAATGCGTCATAACCCATCTGCGATACCCAGACACCCGCAGTATTCGTCAGCGTGCGGTCGCTGCCTACATATCGCACGTTCATGCCGGGTTGAGGATGGTAGTCCGGATGGGGGTGATAGCTGTAAGTCGAAATGGCCGAGGCGAGCGCACTGCCAAAGACCTCGGAAGAATTGAACTCATGACGGCCCGAGTCGGAGCGCGTCACCGCGATACGGCTGACAGCATAGCCCGTCCGCTTGAAAAAGCCGCCTTTGCCAGATTGGAAGTAGCGCGGATCCTGGCGAAGGACGGAAGGGAATACTGCCCCCACCATGAAGTTCTCGATGACGCCATCGGCAAAGTAGGCGCCATAACGTTTGCCATAACCCTCCATTCCCTGGCCATAACCGGGCTCGCTGTTTTCCGCCTGGCTGATGCCCGACAGCAAACCGTACCAGGCGAACTGGAAGGGGTCGAAGGCGCCGCGGGCCACAACTTTGAACTTCTGTCCGGCCTTAAGAGGAGGAGTATGCGCGGCATTCTCGAGTGTCAGAAAGTTGGGTAACGCAAAGAAGAGACGGTCCTTAGAGGTTCCGCTTTGCTCGGGCTGGCCCTTTGCGGCCTCCTGGTCTTTGTTCAGTTCATGGTCCTTCTGTCCCGGATCGGCGGCCTGGGCGGCGGGCGATTGCTGCGCCGGCGGATTCGCCTGCGTCTGGCCGGCCGGCTGGGATTCCGATGCGCTTTGGGCGCAGCAAAACACCGCAGTCGCTGGCAGGTACACCAGCACACATGCAAATGCGAAATGGATGCGCTTCAAGTTTGTCCTCGTATCCGAAATCAGGCGTGAAGTAAGAACCCGGATTCGGTACCGGTTTCTCGACAGCTCGTGTCAAACGCAGTGCCTTGCTCCGATCCGGATTTATGGATGACGATGCAGCACATGCGTCGCAATATCGGGCCAGAACTCGCGAAAAGTATTGGTGAGCGCGTCCCGTCCCATCGCCCATCCGTACTTGACGGAAAGCGCTCCCAGGGTGCGGTCGTGGCTGGGGTAGTAGGTGGTCGAGATCCCCTGCGCCATGGCGCGCCCGAAGACCTCGGAGGCGTTGAAGGTGTTATGCCCGTGGTAGTCAGGCGTGATGAGAATGCGAGAACCCGCATAGATAGCGCGCTTCAGGATTGCCCCCTCGCCCTTGGCGTAGTAACGCTCGTCCTCGTGAAGGACGCTCGGCAAGGCAAAAATCACCAGATAATTGCCGTCCGTCTTATCGAGAAAGCCGCGCCAGTAGTATCTGCCGAAGCCGTCTGCGCCCTTCCCTAATTGCGGATGCGCATTCGTGCCCTCCGCCAGCAGTGACGTGATGCCCACAAAAATAAACGACGAGTAGTCAAAACTGTTACGGGTGGCAATCATGAAGGCCTGTTTGGGGGTGGGCGGAGGCGGAATCGCTCCCGCGCTGACCGCGCGGTAATTGGGCATGATACCGAGGATCCGCTTGGGTTGCCGTTTCGATTCCGGAACTTCGACCTGCGCACCGGAATGGCTCGGAGCATCGGGCAGACTGGGGCTACCGGACTTGTCTGCCGGAACGGGCGCCTGGCTCGCCGGAGCCGATGATTGGGCGGGCGGGTTCGACTGGTTCTGGCTGGGCGTCGGCGCCGCGGGTGCGCTCTGGGCGGAACACAAGACAGCAGTGGCCAAAAGGAATATCACCAGGCAGGCAAGTACGAAATGCTTTCGTTTCAAGTTAATTCTGCTCCAGATTCAGCGGATTAGGAACGTGTCCGGGGAGGCGAATTCAGCGGTTGGTCCTCTGGATCCGCCGCTCGGTGTCGCCCAGTCTCTCCAATGTGATTTCGATGTCTCGATCGCGTTGCAATCGTGGGAACTTCTCTCCCCACTCTATCAGTAAGATGCAGTTGGGAGCGAGTAGGTCATCGAGCGCGAGGGTCTCGAATTCGCGCTCGGTTTCGATACGGTAGAGGTCGATATGGTAAAGATCGGCGCGCGGCGATCGATATTCGTGAATAAGGGTGAAAGTGGGGCTGGTGACGTCCTCGGCGCGCGCGGCCTGGAAGCCCTCGGCGATGCCCTTCACGAGGGTGGTTTTGCCGGCGCCGAGGTCGCCCCGCAGAAGCACGAGCAGCGGCGGCGACAGTTCGGCGGCCAGTTCCCGGCCGTAGGCGATCGTCTCCTCGGCCGAGTGCGTGATGGTTTCGCTCGTCATACCAAGCTCAAAAGAGCCAGGCTCCGGAGAGCTCAGTATAGACAAGCTTGCCGTGGCAACGCCCTGCCGCTCAGAGTCCGGCTTGCGACGGCTCGGAAACCCGATGGATCGAACTGCGGTCCAGAGCCGTATCCAGCGCCAGGCTGAGCTTGTTGTGATCGCCGTCGCCCAGGGCAACAAAGCGGAAAGGCTGCAGACACGCGCTCTGCGCCTTAGGCATGGGCTCGAGCATCTCCGCCATGCCAAAGACGGGCCCGGAGCTGGTCTGAAAGGCGATTTCTACGAAATCGCCGGTGGAAAGCTCTTTTTGAAGTTGCAGCAGGCCGCCGGTAATGGATATCGATTGGAGTTTTGCGCGCGCGCGCTGGCCTCCGTCGGCATGAATGGCAGCCGGAACGGATCCATTGAGTTGTATTCGGGGCGCACGCCGGTGGGCGTCAGTTCGGGGGAAGTGGGTCATAGCCAATAGAACTATGACATCCGCCCTGCCCACCGGGCAGATTACCAAAGCACCTGTACACGGGCGTATGCTTGGAGGCACCTGGACAAGTTCAAGTCGCTCCCCCGGTTTGCGATAATGACGGCAGTAACTTTTCGTCGATGCCCGGCAAGAGTACGTTTGTAGAAGTGGTCTGTCTGGGCAAAGCTCGGGTAATGTGAGGGTTGGGAGACATGCGGGAAGCTAAGGTACGGTGGTTTCGCGGTGCGGTGGTGGCGGTTTGCGTGCTGGGAGCGTTGCTGACAGGGTGTTCGCGAGATCCCAATGTCCGCAAGCAGAAATACCTGGAAAGCGGCCAGCGCTACTACGATAAAGGGGAATACCGGGAAGCTGCCATTCAGTTCCAGAACGCCATCCAGGTCGATTCGCGGTTTGTGGATGCGCACTACAAGATGGCGCAAACGGCGCTCAAGCTGGGTCAATGGCCTGGTGCTTTGCAGGAATTCGAAACCACTATCCAGCTCAATCCGGACCACTACGCTGCCCGGCTGGAAATGGCCAAGCTCCTCATCTATGGCCGGGACTATACCCATGGGAAGGAACAACTCGACTTGCTGGTGCAGAAGCAGCCCAACAATCCCGATGTCTATCTGGCGCTGGCAACCTACTACGACGCTGCTACCAAAGACACAGGGGCCGCGCTGGGCGCCTTGCACAAAGCGCTGCAACTGGATCCGAACCGGTCCGATTCGTATATGAGTCTCGGGATACTCGATGTGCAGGGGCAACAGTGGGCCGAGGCGGAAGCAAATCTCAAGAAAGCGGTTGAACTGGCTCCGAAATCCATCGATGCCCTGATCGCGCTCGGAAATTTTTATCAGACGCGCGGCCGCTTTCCCGAGGCCGAACAGGAATATCGCCAGGCCATTCAAACCGCTCCCAACGATCCCAGCGTCCGGCTGTCTCTGGCGGGCCTGTTTCTGGCCGAGAACAAACTGGGCGCGGCGGAAGATTTTCTACGTCAATCGGCGAAGGATTTTCCCGAAACTTCGATGGGCTATTGCATGCTCGGCAATTTTTATATTCAGACCAACCAGATCGACAAAGCCCTCGCCGAATATGCCACTTTGCACCAGGGGCATCCCCGGGATCCGGTGGTCCGCAAGAATTACACCAAGCTGCTCATCATGAAGGATCGTCTGGACGAGGCTCGTAAGATCAATGACCAGGCTCTGAAGTCGCAGCCCTCCGACATCGACGCCCAGATTTTTAAAGGTGAGATCGAAGTTCGCAGCGGGAAATCAGACGATGCCGCGAACACCCTGCAGAGCGTCCTGAAAATCGATCCCGATAACGCGGAAGCGCACTTCCAGCTCGGTCTGGCATTCAATCAAATCGGGAATGCCAACCGGGCCGAATCCGAATGGCAGGCAGCGGTTCGGTTGCAGCCGGAATTGGTGGATGCGCACCGTGCTCTGGCGGGGGTGGCCATGCATCGGAGCGATTGGTCATTTCTGGCGCAGGAGGCGGACCAGATCATTGCCTTACAGCCCGCGGATCCCCAGGGATACTGGTTGCGCGCGATGGCCGACATTGGCCGCCACCAATATCCCAGCGCGGATGAATATATCAAGCGGTCCCTCGAGAAGGACCCGAACAATCCTGCCGCCTATCTGCAACTGGGAAACTTGCGGATGGCGCAGAACCAATGGGCGGAGGCCCAGAAGGCCTACCAGCAGTCCCTCGATCAGGATCCCAACTCGATCGATGCCATGGACGGCGTAGTCAAAGTCGACCTGCTGCAGAAGCAGCCCGACAAGGCGATGGCAGCGATGAAAGCGCAGCTTGCCAGGAATCCCGGCAACTCCGGATTTCACAGCTTGCTGGGCGATATGCTGAGGGAGAACAAGGACACGGCGGGTGCGGAAGCGGAGTACAAACGCGCCGCGGATTTGAACAATAACAACGTTGCCGCCGTGGTCAAGCTAGGCATGCTGCAGAACCAGCGTGGCGCTCCCGACCTGGCATTGCAGACTTACATGGACGGGGCCCGCAACAATCCGAAAGAAGGCGCTTTTTATTTACTGGCAGGCAGCATCTACGAGAACAAGCAGGATTGGGATCAGGCGAAGCAAATGTACGAGAAGGCGCTCGCCCTGCAGCCCGATAATCCTGTGGCCTCGAATAATCTGGCGTATGTAATGCTTCAGCAGGGCGGCAATGTGGATGTCGCTTTCGCGATGGCCCAGACTGCGCGCCGTCAGCTTCCCGATAATGCCAGCTCTGCCGATACGCTGGGGTGGGCCTTCTATCACAAACACGTTTACAGCTCGGCCATTGGGTTGTTTCAGGAAGCGGTCCACAAGGAACCAGACAACGCAATCTACAATTATCACCTGGGTCTGGCCTATGCCAAAAACGGCCAGGCAGCGCTCGCCCGGCAACAACTCGAGCGGGTAGTGAAGATCAAACCCAATTCCACTGAGGCTGAGGACCTGAGGCGCGCTCTGACCGGCATGAAGAGCTAAGGAAGCTCTGATTAAGCCCCCGTGGCCCCCGTGTACTCTGTGATTGGCGCTTTTTTGCCGACACTTAATCAAAATCTCCCTAATGCGGCGCCGGTAAAGCCGAAAGTCTAGTTCTCGCTCTCTACTGGTGGGGCCTTGGGAGCGGGGAGCGCTTTCATCGGCTTGCCGGGCACGGGTAAGGGAGCCGGAGCGGGCTCTACAATCGCTACCGTTCCTTTGCGAAGTTCAATATCTCCCTTGTCGCAATTGATCGCCATCCGTGGGCCGTTGGCCCCGATCGAGCCACTGGCGCTCGACTGGTTGTGTCCATTTTCGATCTTGATCTCGCTAAAGTCGCTCTGAATTTCTCCCTCGCGCGTACGCGCTTCAACTTTGATCGCCGTGTTCGGCGGAATCGAAACCTGCACGTCGCCCTTGCGGTTATCGATCTGGATGTTTCCCGGGTTGTGCACTCCAACCTCGACGGTGCCGTTAGTATCTTCGAGGCGCAGATCTCCCGACAACCCTTGAAGCGAGATGTCTTTCGAGCGCGTAGTCAGGTGCATGGGCCCGGCCAGCGAATCGGCGCGCAAGTCTCCCGAGTCGAGATCCAGCCGGCCGTCGAGATGCGCGATCTCCATGTCGGTGCGCGAGGAGTGGAAGCTCACCGTCTTCGTCACGCGTACCAAGCGCACGCTCTCCTGGAACTCCCCATTCAGGTGCACGGCTCCGTCCACATCTTCAATCGCAATTTCGTTGGCCCGGCCTTGAATGGTCACATCGCCCTTGATGTGCTGCATACGAGCTGAACTGCGGTCCACATTCAGGGTCGCGTTCCCGGTCAGATCGTTGAGGTTCACCTCGCCGCGCTGGTGATTGATATCGACGCTTCCGGTCGTGCCGGTCACCGCGATATCGCCGCGGCGCGAGGTAATGACGAGATCTGTATTGCGCGGTACGTACACATCCATGTCGACCGTTACGCCCTTGTTGCCCGCCCCCTCTATGTTCGCGTTCAGCACCATGACTTTATCTGTCGGTGTGATCGTGACGTCGGTCTTGTTGTTGATCTGGTCCGCGTCCTGTTGATTTTCCGCGTGTACCTTCTTGCGCCAGGAGACTCTTATCTTCTTATCGTCGGCGACGTTGACGGTAATCGTTCCACGCTCGTCATTGATCCTCAGACCGGTGGTTCCCGCCGGAAGCGGGCTATTGAGTTCGCCGTTGTAATTGAACGACGAGCCGCCGAAGATATCGTCAAAATCGTTGTCGTCGATCTGGAACTGGTTGCGAAGATTTCCCCAATCCACGCGCGATGCCCCGGTGGCAATCAGTCCGCCCATGATCAGAAACAGCATGAGGAAGACGCCACCGACTCCAATGCCGCGGCAGGGAAGCCCGGCGCGCTTGGACTGTTCGTGCTCAATCAGCTTGATGACGCCCCAAAGGATCAGCAGCGCCGGCCAGTAACGCCCAAACATCATGGTGAGCGCATGCCAGTTCAAAACTCCCATAGTGCCCATCAGAAACAACAGGCCGAGCAGGATCAGAACAACCGCCCCGGCCATTGAACGCGGAGGCCGCTGCGGCGGCGGATAAGGTGGTGGCATGACCGGGCTAGCCATGGTTCACCTCGCTGGACTTTCCTTCGCTCGAGGCCGCCGGTGAAGAAGGTGGCGCGGCGGGTGGCGGCGGAACGGGTGGCGGAGGAGCAAACCCGGCTCCTTGAGACGTTGCCGAACCCATCCCGGAGCTAGAGCCTTGAAGGAGCTTGGCGACTCCTACAAAGAGAAGAATCACAGGCCAAGTACGATTGAACCCGGCTACGTTCGTAGTATCCAAAAGACACAACACGCCAATCGTAAAGAGCAACGCCGGTCCGACGAGCCGCCGTCTGCAGGCGCGGGGATCGGCCGAAGCGGACGCTCCGAACACGCCGTAATTGCGGGCAAAAAGCCAAGCCCCCAGGCCCATCAAAAGCACGGGCCAGAATTTATCAAAGCCGTTCTCGAACAACCCGGCCGTGTGCAGTAGAAAGAGCGCGCCTAGCAGAATCAGCACAATCGCGCTGACCGGGACCTTCGACGAGGAGTCGGCCTTGGCGTTGCCCCCTCCAAACGTGCCGGCTCCAAAACTTGCCGCCAATCCGTAAGGATCAGGCGCGGGCAAGCCAACTTGGATGGCCCTGGCGCTGCGGACCGCGTCGATGATCTGATAAACGTAGAAGAAAGCTATGCCGAGTCCGCAGATAGTGCCAAGAACATCGCCGTGCGAGCTTTCGGAGGCCGCGCTACAACCGGCGACCAGCAATCCAAAGATGGCCAGATGCGCCAATCCCTTGGCGTATTGTCCGGTATAGACGGAGCCTACGCCGAAGGGGAAGAATCCGGCCAGGATGCCAGCCACGGTAGGATTCGGGCCGCTGGGCACCGGAATCGGTTGGTGCGGCATGACCGGAGACACAGACCCAGGTGGCGGAATCGTTCCGGCTGCTCCCGAGACAAATCCGGAGGCGGGCGCGCTGCCTGCCGGGCGTGCACCTTCCATTCGGGCTCCCAGGCAGTCTTCGCAATAAATCACGCCCCGCACGGGACGCGTACAGTTCGCGCACAGCGCTTTCCCGCAGGTGCGGCAATAGGCCACCGCTGACGCATCAGCATGATTGGCGCAGTTCATACAAACCTCCTGTTCGTGGTCACCATGGCTGAGCATCGAGTCTCGAGTTGCGAGTCGCGAGCAGTCAAAAGCTCGCTCGTGGCTCGTGGCTCGTGGCTCGCAGCCTGTCGATTGAGAGCTTGATCTAAGCGCACCTCCAGTGCCGCCAGCACCATCTGGCCTTCTTGGCGAGAGTAGTTACGATCCTGTCTTTGGTTCGGTTGTCCACTGGTATCGTTCTTCCGATTTTCTTTCTGCGGTTGCGGACCGGGTTCGGCCGGAGCGGTCGCGCGTTTCAGTTCGCGCACCTTCGATTCAATCTCGTACACGAACCGGATATTGTCGTAATACTTCACCACTCTGATCTGCGCGTCATTGTACGCGTGCCGCACCGCCGCCGGACGCAAATCGAGCCTTGCCAGGTCCGCGGCCTTCACGCCTGCCAGGCTCAGGATCATCGAGAACGAAAAGAAGATCATCCCGAATGACATGGCAAAGCGCGGCTGGCGCACGAACGCCGCGACCGGAGTGAACCATGAATCCCACCACTCCCGCGCGCGTTCGCCGAAGGGCGTTGTCCCATTCGCTCCCGCAGCCGCTGCCGAGCGCGTGCTCACAACTCCGCTGGTTGCCACCAGAATGTTGTGCACCAGATAAGCCGGCGCCTCGACCGGTTCGAGTGACCGCAGCCACTGGCGCCCGGCCTCCACATCGGCGAACAGCGGACCGCAAACCGCGCACATCCGCCGGTGCGCCTCGAAGCGTTCCTTGCGCGCGCCCGTCAACTGCCCGTCATCGTCCAGGGCATCCATCAGTAGGGCTTCGAACTCTGTGCAATCAGCCCCGTGTTTTGTTTCTCCTGGCATCAGATCACCTGTCTATATGTACGTTGTAGGAGGCGCGCAAGTTCCGCCCGTCCCCGGTTAATTCTGGACTTGACGGTCCCCTCGGGAACCCTCAAAGCCGTGGCAATTTCCTTGTAATCCATGTCCTGCAGATCGCGCAGTATGACCGCCTCGCGCAGCTCGGGAGACAGCTTCTGCAGCCCCTGATGCACCATTTCGCGCGTTTCGCGGCTCTGGGCGGCCCGATCGGGCGGCAGCCCGCGGTCGGCGATCTGGTCGCTCAGGGGTTGCGCATCCTCGTGCTCGGAAGGCGCGGTATCGAGCGAATCGGTCAGGCGATCGCCTTTGCTCTTGCGAAAGTGGTCAACGAGCAGATTCCGGGTAATCGTGGTTACCCAGGTCATGAAGGCACCCTTACCAGAGTCATACGTGCTCAGGGTGCGGTACATCTTGATGAAGACCTCCTGGGTGAGGTCCTGGGCATTCTCCGCGTCGCCCGCAAAGCGGTAGCAGACGTTGTAAATGCGCCGGTGGTAGCGCTGAACGATCTCCTCCCAGGCTGCGGCATCGCCTCCAATGCAGCGACGGACCAACAATCCGACAACCTGGGTTTCTTCCAAACTGGACTCCGAGACAGGTTCTAATCGACGGCTTCGTATCAGGGTATCGCTTCAGCGATACCGCCGCCGAATCGCCAACCCCTTCAGGGGTTGCCTGCGCGAAACTCCCAACAGCACACGCAAGATACGTTTCTGTAAAACCGGAAGTTCCCTTGAATCATGAAGCTAGCGATTGTAGCAGGAGAAATGCGGGTGCGAGGCTCACTTCATTTGAAGGGATTCGCCACGGTGACGCCAAAATATTTCTGGCCCTCATTGAAATCTTCCGACCAGATGCGACCGCAACCCGCGCGCTCCGCAGCCGCGACGATCATGCCATCGTAGAAATGCAGGCCATAGGCCGTGCGGGCTTCGACTGCGCGCCGAACCAGTTCAGCATCCGGGACGGTCAAGCGGATCGAGGCCAGCGCGTCCAGTGCCTTTATGACTGCGTCCGCTGTTGCCGGCGGAGAGACCTTATGCAGCATAATGGCGGCAAACTCAGCCAGCACCTGGGTCGAGATCACGACTCTTCCCGCAACGCCGCCCTGGAGTAGTTGCCGCGCGAGGTGCCGTTTCCGGGAGTCTCGCTCGTCGTAGGCATGCACGACCACGTTCGTGTCCAGGAAATCAGCGGCGCTCATGCAAGTCTTCGCGCTTCCAGGTGCGCTTTCCGATGCTGACCTTGAGCAGTTTGAAGCTCTCTTCGAGCGCCTCCAACTCGCGGCGCTTGCGCCCGGATTTCGCGTTCTCGGCGGCAATTTCCTGGAGATAGGCCCGCACCAGCCCAGTCAGCGTAGTATCGCGCTCAACCGCAATCTTCCGGACTTCCTTGACGAGATCGTCGTCGAGACTGAGGGTAACATTCATGCACCCATAATACGTGAAACCCTTAATAAGGGCAACTTCAATTTCACAACGGACGGGAAGGGCACGGGTTCAAGAGGGTGCGGAAAAACTCATGAAAGTTTGCACAACCGTGGAAGAGCGGCCCTTCAGGGCCGCGTAAGTTGCTTTGAATCATCATGGGCTTTAGCCCTGGTGGTCGCTTTTGTGCGAGCCCACCGACTTTTTCCGCGGTCTGTTCAACTCGTGCCGTTAAATCGTCAAAAAAGCTTCGCGCTTCAGCGCCCGAGGGGAGACGTTCCAAAAGTCCGACTCCGGGAATCACACTGGCGGGCGGCCCAGGTCTCCCATTCGCGTGTTGGTCTTCCGAGGGCGCCGTCCAGCCGAGGGTGCTCCATGTCTCGTGCTTTTCGAGACATGGGTACCACGACCGCCGACACCATGGGCTCTACGCCACCGGTCTTCGCATCTTCAACTTCAGAATGTCCTATTCGTTGATCCGCACCGCTCCGGCCTCCCCCAAAGCATACGGCCGGTAACTGCTCCAACGCCATAACTCCGGAGAATCGACCAACCCCCGCTTCACCGGATTGCGGTGCATGTACCGTAACTTCTCGACCCGCTTCCGCGACGTCCAGACATTGAAATCATAGAAGCGCGCCTGCCACACATGCCTTTACCTGTGATGATTTCTATCCGCCGCAAACACCCACGTCTCGAAACGCTGTAAAGTCCCGGGACATCCTTTACAAAGTGTCCCGAGACATCCTTTACAGTTGGTGGAGAGGAATTGGGCCTCGAAATCCAGCGCTCGATGATTTTCGAGCGCTGGATTTCGGGGTCCAATTCGCGAATCAGAGTGGTGCAGTAGAACACCATCATGCGCTGCTCCACGGGTACGACTTGCACCCACTCGCCGGCTAGCGATCGGTTGATCCTCCACTTCGTTCCTTTGATATCCAGCTTGCCCTGGCAATCCACTTTCAACACCCATGCCCCAGTGGGATATTCCCAGCGAGGCGGCGGGGGATCGTAGCGACGGAGACTGGGCTCCCACAGGGTGGCTGGAGTTCGCATCCCGAGCGCCTCGTGCGGGCGCACATGGTTGTGCTCCCAGCGATACGCATCCAGCCAGGCTGGCCGGTTCTGCGCCGGCACTCCGCGCCGCTCCCAAGCCCGTGGCAACGATCCGTGAAAACGTTCCACCTTGCCCTGAGTTTGCGGATGTCGAATGCCGCTCCAGTACAGCCGAATGCCCTGTCGCATCAGCCATAACGACAACTGCGTCCGCCCGAACTGCGCGTGGGTACTCCACCAAGGCGTGCCATGATCCATTAACATCGCTTCCGGAACCCCACAGCGTTGGAAGGCTTCCTCCAGTTGCCGCTGCACCGGTTCTCCATGCGTGCTGCCGGTGGCGGCCAGCGCGATCAGGTAGCGACTGTGATCGTCCAACACCGATAGCGGACCCATCGGTTGCGGCCATCCCTTCGGCCCCTTGAAATCCATCTGCCAGAGCTCGTTCGGCTGACTCCGCTCGAAGCGCTGCACCGCCGCCGTTCCCCGCTCCTGTTCCCCAATTAAATCGTGACGCTGCAGGATGCGATGAATCGTGTTCCGCGGCAACTGCACCCCTTCGCGCGCCAGCAGCACCTGCAGTTTGCGCGCGCCCCAATCCGGATACCGTAATCGCAGGCGGATCACCTGCCGCTCGAACTCATCGCCGGTGCGGCCCGGGCTGTGGTGTGGTTTACGGCTGCGCTCTGCAATCCCAGCCACCCCCTGCTCCCGGTAGCGCTGCACCCACAGATACCCAGTCGGACGCGAGATCTCGTAGGCCGTGCACAACGCCCCGAACGAACTCCGCTTCTGGGTTGCCTCGATCACGAATCGCACTCGCTGTTCCTGTACGTCCATCGTCTTCCAAGCCATCGCTTTCATCACCCCGGCGCGCTTTGCGCGCCGGGAGTGTAAAGGATGTCTCGGGACATTCTGTAAAGGATGTCATGGGACTGAACAAACGCACGAAACGTGGGGCACCCCAAGTTAGTAGGTTGCGCGGATGTGGGCCCCCCGCCAGGCGAAGCCGGATTTATCGGCGAGCTGTTTCTTGTCACCCTCCAATGTGACGGGAGTCATTGACGCTGTGTCCTAGCCTACCTATGCTTATTCCCGTCCTTCCGGGGGGACGTTTCGACGGACGTTAGGCGGGAGTACGACGCCAGAACGTGGAACCCTTCAGAGATAAGATGCACGCCGAAGCCGGGCCACCCGCCTCAGTTCCAAGACTGAAATCCTGATTAAGCAGCAAGCATCATGCGTGTATCAACCGACTCCGCTCTGCCTCTTGGCAGCTCTGCTTTTCGCGCTTCCGCTTGTCCCCTCATGCGCGGGCCAGACGGACTCTTTCCAACCGCTTCCTGAAAGGAAGGATTCGTATGAACAGTTTGAAATCGCGTCTGTTCGTCATCGCCTGCATTCTTGTGAGCTTGTGCTCCAGTGCCTTCGCCCAGAGTATTGTCTTCGGTCAGGTAGAAACCGGGACGATCGCAGCGGCGGCGCAAAGCAACAGCTACACCTTCAGCGCCAACGCCAACGACCTGATCGACTTTACCGCGACCCAGACCAGCGGCACTCTCAGCCCGGCACTCAAGCTTTACAGCTCCGGCGGAAAGCTGATTGCCTCCGCCGCCAACTGCTCCAGCCCTGTCATCGAGATGAATGGGGTCATGCTTCCGGCGAGCGACACCTATACTCTGCTCCTCAGTGACTGCTCTGACACGCAGACCGGTAACTACGCGCTCTATGCGCAGCGGACAAACAATCCGTCCGGGGCCACGAATCTTCCCTTCGGTCAGACCGAGGCCGGAACGATCAGCCTGGCGGCACAGAGCAACACCTACACCTTCACCGCTAATGCCAATGACATCCTCGACTTTACCGCGACCCAGACCAGCGGCACTCTTAGCCCGAAGATCCGGCTTTTCAACCCCGCTGGAACGCTGCTCAATACCGCCGCCAACTGCTCCAGCCCCGTCACCGAGATGAATGGCGTTACGCTTCCGGCGAGCGGCACTTATACCGTGCTCCTGGGCGACTGCTCCGACACCCAAATCGGCAACTACGAGATTTACGCGCAGAGAACGGACAATCCGTCCGGAGCCGCGAATCTTGTCTTTGGTCAGACCCAGGCCGGTTCGATCAGTGTGGCGGCGCAGAGCAACACCTACACCTTCAGCGCCGACGCCAATGACGTGATCATCTTTACCGCGACCCAGGCCAGCGGCACTCTCAGCCCGAAGATCCGGCTTTACAACCCCGCTGGAACGCTGCTCAACACGGTCGCCAATTGCTCCAGCCCTGTCATAGAGATGAGCGGGTTCACGCTTCCGGTGAGCGGTACGTATACCGTGCTCCTCGGTGACTGCTCCGACACGCAGACTGGCAACTACGACATCTACTCGCAGCGGATGAACAATCCGTCCGGGGCCGCGAATCTTCCCTTCGGTCTCACACAGACCGGTTCGATCAGTTCGGTGGCCCAAAGTAACACCTACACCTTCAGCGCCAACGCCAATGACGTGATCATCTTTACCGCGACGCAGACCAGCGGCACGCTCAGCCCGAAGATCCGGCTTTACAACTCCGCTGGAACGCTGCTCGAGACTGCCGCCAACTGCTCCAGCCCTGTCATCGAGATGAATGGGGTTACGCTTGCCGCGAGCGGCACCTATACGGTGCTCCTCGGGGACTGTTCCGACACGCAGAAGGGCAACTACGCGCTTTACACGCAGCGGACAAACAACCCGGCCGGGGCCATTGGACTACTCTGGGGTCAGGTTCAGACGGGTAAGATCGGTTCGGCCGCACAAAGCGACACCTACACCTTCCTCGGCAACGCCAACGACTCCATTGACCTCACCGCGGTCGCGACCAGCGGCACTCTCAGCCCAAAAATCCGGCTTTACAACCCCGCTGGAACGCTCCTCGCCACCGCCGCTAACTGCTCTAGCGGGACCATACAGTTAAATGGCTTCACGATCCCCGTGAGCGGCACCTATACCATGCTCGTCGGTGACTGCTCCGACACGCAGACCGGCAACTACAACCTCTCCTCCCAATGCTTCGGCACCTGCCCAACCTCGGGTGCGCCCACGCTCAGCTCGTTGTCGCCCCCCACCGCCCTGGCGGGCAGCAGCGGTTTTACCCTGACAGCGAACGGCTCCAACTTCCTGAACGGTTCGGTGGTGCAGTGGAACGGTAGCGCACGCGCCACCACTTTTGTCAGCGCCAACCAACTTACGGCCAGCATTTTGGCCTCGGATATCACGACGCCCGGCCCCGTCCCAGTCACGGTGCTGAATCCAACCGCGCCTGTGGGACCATCGAATGCGCTGACGTTCAACGTCGACAGTTCGACCCCGGCCGCGACCCCGGTCTTCTCGCCCAAGGCTGGCAAGTATAAATCCGCGCAGTCGGTCACTATCACGGATGCGACCGTCGGAGCCGTAATCTACTACACCACCGACGGGTCGACGCCGACGACCAAGTCGACCATGTATAACGGCGCAATCACCGTCTCGGCCAACGAAACCATCAAGGCCATCGCCGCGGCCACTGACTACCCCAACAGCGCGGTTGCATCGGCCACCTACATGATTGAAGCGGCCACGCCGGTGTTCTCGCCCAAGGCGGGCAAGTACACCTCGGCCCAGTCGGTCACCATTACGGATGCGACCACCGGAGCGGTAATCTACTACACCACCAACGGCACGACGCCGACGACTAAATCCACGCAGTACAGTGGCGCAATCACGGTGTCGGAGACCGAAACCATCAAGGCCATCGCGGCGGCCACCGGCTATGCTAACAGCGCGGTCGCTTCAGCCATCTACACAATTGCTGCGACCACGCCGGTGTTCTCGCCCAAGGCGGGCAGGTATAAATCTGCGCAGTCGGTTACGATCACGGATACGACCCCCGGAGCCGTAATCTACTACACCACCGACGGCACGACGCCGACCACAAAATCCACCCAGTATGGCGGAGCAATCACGGTCTCGACCAACACCACCGTCGAAGCCATTGCCGTGGCCACAGACTATTCCAATAGCGCAGTAGCCAAAGCAATCTACACTATCGTTGCGGCCACCCCGGTCTTCTCGCCCAAGGCCGGCAAGTATGCCTCGGCGCAGTCCGTTACCATCACCGATGCGACCACCGGAGCTGTAATCTACTACACCACCGACGGATCGATACCGACGACTAAATCCACCCAGTACGCTGGAGCCATCGCGGTATCGGCCACCGAAACCATCAAGGCGATTGCGGTCGCTACCGACTACGCGAACAGTGCAGTCGCCACGGCCATTTATACGATCGAATAGCCAACCCAAATCCCGGAGAAAGCCTCGCTCATCGCGTTCCGGATGCGCTTCGGTTCTAAGGGAATCACACTGCGCACCCATGACGAGCCCGTGCTCTATGCCATTATGGGAACGCATATCTTCCCCTAATCACACTTTTTCCATTGCGCCGAAACTCCCGCGATTTTTCATCACAAATCCACTGTGCCCCGCATCACAGACATCCCACCCGGCGCGCGCGAAAATATCGATGGACCTGTTGCAAGGCGGCGGTGCGCCCGTCTCCAGAGACGGTTATCCCGGCCCACAAAAAAGTGGTCCGTAAAGCGCTCTTTGACAACTCAACCGTGGCACGGAAAATATGCTAAATGGCCGGAAATAAGGGGTTGTCTGCAGCTTAGTCATTATTATGGAATACTTTGAAGTTAAGCATCTTGCTTTCAATAGTTTGCGGGAAAATAGGGGGGAGGGGGGGTACCCCCCCGTTCTAGAGATCAAGAGCATCCTGACCAAGAGATTTTGCTAAGGGCGGAGAGCAAAGAGCTGATAGCTGAAAGCCGACAGCTGAAAGCTGCCTACGAGAACCGCACCATCACATCCGGCCCCTTGTCCAACTGGATGCTGTCGATGAAGCGCACGCGGCCGGTTTTCAGGGTCAGAATGATCGACGAGGTGCGCGTCCCTTCGCCAAAGAACCGGACGCCTTTCAGCAGCGCGCCTTCGGTTACCCCGGTCGCGGCGAAGATCAGCTGCTTTCCGGGCGCGAGGTCTTCCGCTTCATAAATTCTTTTTCCGTCTTTGATTCCCATCGTGGCGATACGCTCTTCGAGTTCGGGCTTGTCGATCACCAGTCTGCCTTGCATATATCCGTTCAGACAGCGGATCGCGGCTGCCGTGATCACGCCCTCGGGTGCGCCGCCAGAACCCATGACCGCGTGCACGCCAGTTCCAATCACCGCCGCGGCGATGCCAGCGGAGAGGTCGCCATCGCCAATCAGCTTGATGCGCGCGCCCGCCTTGCGAATATCGCTGATCAGCTTCTCGTGGCGTGGGCGGTCGAGCACCATCACCACCAGGTCTTCCACCCCGCGATGCAGGCGCCGCGCAATGTTTTTGAGGTTGACGGAGACAGGCGCGTCCAGTTCCACCGCATTCTTGCAGGAGGGACCGACGACGATCTTCTCCATATAGCAGTCGGGAGCATGCAGCAATCCGCCCTTCTCCGAGGCCGCGAGCACGGTAATCGCTCCGGGCGAACCGGTCGCGCACAGATTCGTTCCTTCCAGCGGATCGACCGCGATGTCGACGTGCGGAACCTCTTGCCCGTCGGAGAAGGGGCCGCCGACCTGCTCGCCGATATAAAGCATGGGTGCTTCGTCGCGTTCGCCCTCGCCGATGACGATAGTGCCGTGCATCGGGACTGTGTCCATGGTCTTGCGCATGGTCTCGGTGGCAACCTGGTCGCTCAGATGGCGGTCACCCTGTCCCATTGTGCGCGCGGACTCGATGGCTGCGTTTTCCACCACCCGCAGGAATTCGAGGGCCAGATCGCTCTCAATGTTTTGTCCGAAACTTTTTACGTGCGGTTCCATACGGCGGGCATTCTCGGAATGCTTTTGATCGGTTCGGGCGTCGGGATGGGCTTGGGTAGTCATGAAGGCTCCTCTTGAATATACCTGCAACTGCGATCGATTTTAGGGCGCGACTTGGCAATATATCCTCTTCGGCCCGCAGATGGAAGGGCCTACGACACAGATTGGGCATGAACGCTCGCTCCCGTCCCCTCGAGATTCTGCTAACCTTTTCCCATGAATCCGGAGCGCCGGGAGCCATCGTATCTTCTTACTGAAAAGCAAGTCGCCGACAAAAGCGAGATTGCCCGCCGCTTTCTCGACACTCGCATCCGTTTGAATGCGAACGTCGACAAGGCCGACAATTTCCTTGTCAAACGTTTCTATAACCTCGATCACAATACCTATCTGGAAGGGTCGCTGCCGGCCAAGTACAAAGAGCTGATGGGTTTGGTGGGATCGACGTGCCTGCGGTGCGATGACTGCATCGACTACCACATCATTCAGTCCTATCGCCTGGGCGTCACACGTGCCGAGCAGGAAGAAGCGCTCAACGTGGCGCTGATCGTCGGCGGCAGTATCGTCATTCCGCACTTGCGCCGAGCCTACGAGTTGCTGAGTGAATTGTACGGTTGATTGCGCGCCCAGCCCCCGGAATTGCTTTATACTCAAGTCAAATACCCGGTGGGGTGACACGAAGCCCTCCGCCTTTGCGCCTCTTGAGCGTATTTCTTGTTCGCGGCGAAGGCATTCACATCGCAGCCTTACGCGCGAAGATCGATCAGCCAATTTTGGCCGACACTGAAGATCATTCGCACCCTGAGGAGAAGTCCATGGCAGTCCCTCGAATTCTATCCGCTTTCCTGATTGCATTGGCGGGCTCCTTGGCGTGGCCCGGCACAATGTCAGCCCAGCAGAACGCTTCTGCCACCCAGGAATCCGCCACCCGGGAAAATGTCTCCGCCATTTCCCAGCAAGCCCCGATGCCGCATCTATCACCCGGTACGGCCCGCAAACCGGCGGCGACCGGTGCTCCCAATCCAGCGACTCCTCAGGTCGTTCCTCTTACTGTACCCAGGCAAACGTCCTTGCAGCTTGCTCTCGAAAAAGAAGTACGCGTGAAGGCCGTCGGGCAGATGGTCTCCGCGCGGCTGATGGATCCGGTGTACGCCTTCGATCGGCTCGTCGTGCCCGCCGGATCGGAGATTCGCGGCCAGGTTACCAAGATCGAAGCGCTCTCCGGCACACGGCGCACGCTCGCCGGCCTGAATGCGGATTTCACGCCGGTCCGCAACATTGAAGTCACCTTCACCGACCTTGTGCTGCCTGACGGAAAACATCTCTCTCTGCACACGAACGTGACGGCTGGCTCGGGACAGGTGATGCAGTTTGTGACCGCACCCGAGAAAGACTCGAAGAAGAC
Organism: Terriglobales bacterium; assembly: GCA_049300475.1. Lineage (GTDB taxonomy): Bacteria > Acidobacteriota > Terriglobia > Terriglobales > Acidobacteriaceae > Acidiflorens. The sequence continues at coordinate 36,826 of JBAQJU010000249.1, forward strand.
AGTGAAGGATGTGGCTTCGCAAAAGACGCAGGAAGCGAAGCAACAGGCGCGGGATCAGTGGAACAACGCGATGAAGCAGCTCCACACGCCCGGCCGCATCCGCCGCCTCGAGCGTTACGCAGAAGCGCAGCTGCCCGTGCACGCGCAATACATTGCGGCGGGAACAGTTTATTTTGCTGAGCTCGAAAATCCCCTCGATTTCGGAAGCGAAACGCTCCCCGCGGACAAAGCAAATTCTGTTGGCGGCGATTTGCCGGAAGGCAGCGTGGTGCATGCGCGGCTGCTAACGGCGTTGTCCTCTGCCACGGCGACAAAGGGCCAGGAAGTGGAAGCCGTGCTGGCGCGCCCGCTTTTTGACGGTGACCGTTTGCTCTATCCGCAGGGCAGCCGCTTGCTGGGCACCGTCAGCCAGGTACAGCCCGCCCGCCGCATGAAGAAGAATGGACAACTGCGCATCGCCTTTCATCAGGTCGTTTTGCCGGACGGAATCGAGCAAAAGGTAGAAGCTGCCCTGGTTGGCGTGCAGGCGGGGCAGGACGCAAACTTGAAGCTCGATTCGGAAGGTGGGGCGGAGGCTTCCAATCCGAAGTCGCGATATGCAACTACGACAGTTTCTTTGGCATTGGCGGCCATGGCCGGTCGCGGCGATCCGGATGCGAAGGGCCCCAACGCGTCGGCGGCGGGAAATCCTGGAGGACGCGCTGCGGGTGGACTCGGCGGATTCAAGCTGGTGGGATTGGTGATGGGCGCGCTCGTGCAATCGCGCGCCTTCGGCTACACGATGGGTGCGTACGGAGCCGGCCGCTCGATTTACCAGAACTTCCTTACTCGCGGGCACGAAGTCGTGTTCCCGAAGAATACCGCGATGGATGTGGCGATCGGCGCGCGCGTAGCCGCCAGTGCGTCAAAGAACGTTGCGCCGCTGGTTTTGGCGAAGTTCAGACCGTTGGGCACCGAGTAGTCGAATCGCAGGCCTTAACGCTAGAACGCATCAATCCCGGTGACGCTCGCCCCGATGATCAGTCCGTGGATGTCGTGCGTTCCTTCGTAGGTTTTCACCGATTCCAGGTTCATCAGGTGCCGCATGATCGGATAGTCGTCGGCCACGCCGTTTGCCCCCAGGATGTCGCGTGCCATGCGCGCACATTCGAGCGCCATCCAGACGTTATTTCTTTTCGCCATCGAGATGTGCTGGTGCTCGACCTTGCCCGCATCTTTTAGCCGTCCTACCTGCAGAATCAGCAGCTGCGCCTTCGTGATCTCGCTGATCATCCATGCCAGCTTTTCTTGCACCAGCTGGTGTGAGGCAATCGGCTGGTCGCGGAATTGTTTGCGCAACAGCGCGTATTGCAACGCGCAGTCGTAGCAGGCCATGGCCGCGCCCACCGCGCCCCATGCGATCCCATAGCGCGCCTGATTCAAACACATCAGCGGAGATTTCAATCCGCCCGTACCCGGCAACAGGTTTGACTCCGGGATGTGGACATCCTGCAATGACAAGCCCGAGGTCACCGAGGCGCGCAACGACCACTTGCCGTGGATGTCGTCGGCCTTGAAGCCGCGCCGGTCGGTCTCAACCAGAAAGCCGCGGACTTTATCGTCCTCGTTTTCTACCTTGGCCCAGATGATCGCGACGTCGGCGATTGTGCCGGAGGTAATCCACATCTTCTCGCCGTTCAGCACGTACTCTTTGCCCACTTTCTTCGCGTGCGTGCGCATGCCTCCCGGATTCGATCCGAAGTCGGGCTCGGTCAACCCGAAGCAGCCGATCTTTTCTCCTTTCTGCAGGGCGGGCAACCAGGTGTTTCGCTGCTCGTCAGTTCCGAACGTATAGATGGGATACATCACCAGCGCCGATTGCACGCTCACAAACGAGCGCACGCCGGAATCTCCGCGTTCCAGTTCCTGCGTCACGAGGCCGTATTCGACGTTCGACATGCCAGCGCAGCCATAGCCCTCGAGCGATGCGCCGAAGAAGCCGAGATCGGCCATGGGCTTCACCAGTTCGCGCGGGAAGCGGCCGGCGCGATTGCACTCCTCGATAATCGGGACGAGATTGTCTTCGATGAACTTGCGCGCCGTGTCGCGAACGAGTCGCTCGTCATCATTCAGCAACGTGTCAAAAGCGATGAAATCCACGCCATGGAATTTGATGGCCGGCATTTGCGTTTCACCCCGGATGTCTGCAGATGGGAACAGAAAACTCTTCAAAGTAGCAGAAGGCGGGCTTCGCGCGCTAGGCTCCGCGTGGATTCTCGTCGCAAACTTCGCGGATCAGGTCGATGCGGATCAAGTCGATGCGGATCAGGTTGAAGTCGATCATGCGCAAGCGGCCGACGTTCCAAATACCATGTCTGACAGCGAACGCCTGCTGAAGCCTTAAGCCGAAAGCCTAGCGCCCGCTTCGCGGTATCCACCGCGGCACGTGCTCGCAGTAGCGGTCGTATTCTTCGCCAAACTGTTTTCGCAGCGTTGGTTCCTCATATGAGATGACAAACAAATGCGCAGTCAGCAGCATGCAGACTGCGAAGATAGCATCGTGCCGGGAGTGAAATAACCAGGCTTGTCCGGCGATGATGAGCGCGACTCCAAGGTACATCGGGTTGCGCACGTAACGGTGGAGGCCTTTCACCACGAGAACTTTGGTCGGCGCAATCGGAGCTGGAGTTCCGCCTCCCGTCCAGGCAAAGCCCCAGAAGGCAGTGTGAAGGTAGATGAGAATTCCGGCGATGATGACCGCAACCGCCGCTCCCTCCTCGATGCCGTGCGTCGCAATGCGTGCGTGGCGTCGCAGCACCCAGGGGATGTATCCCGCTACGGTTCCGGGAACAAAGATAGTGAAGAGCGCGGTCTTCAACAGTGGCGCGAGGCTTCTCACCGAGGCTTGACCCCTCTGCTCATTGTTAGCCGGAGAGCGGCTGGAGTCAATTCCGCCGGTCCGCACAAGCCGCAATTTCATGTGCTAGGATTTGCGGCATGCGACTCTGGATGTTTGCCTTTCTGTTTCTGCTGGCAACCTGCGCGTCCGCTTGCCTGGCTCAAAGCGTGCCCGCGTCAAACTTGATTCGTATTGCGCCGGTGACCAGAGAATTGTGATGAGTGATCCCGGAAGAGTTGTATGACCGATATTTTTCGCTTGTTTCAAGCCTTTCTCGCCCCCGCGCTCTTTGTTTCCGCAACTTCGCTCTTGATTCTTTCCATCAATGTCCGGCTGATGGGGATCGTCAGCCGGCTCCGGCATTTCGTTCACGCCAAACACGATGCCGCCCGCAATGACCGCATGCAGGAAGCCGAGGCTTATACTGCGCAGATCGCGTCGATTGAAAGGCGAGCCGACATCATCCGCCGCAGCTTTCTGCTGGCTTTGATTTCCCTGGCTGCAACCATCGCTTCCTGTCTGCTGCTGGGGCTTGGCCTCTACGTCCCGGATGCGGCTCTGGCCGCAGTTGTCGTTTTTGTCCTGGCCATGATCTGCCTGCTCATCGGCACTTTGTATTACATTCGCGAAGTGATGGTCGCCCTTAGTTCGGTACGCGACGAAGCGCGCGACCTGGGCTTTATGGATCTCGGGATGCAGCCGGAATCCCCTCACCCCCGCGATACTCTGTAGTCCCACCAGCCGATATCTTCTAAGTCCGCCAGATACAGGAGTTGCACAAGCTCAGCCCTGTCTCCTAGTCATGGCTGAAAAGCCGCGCGGGGCGCGGAAAGCGCCTTCTTTTCACCCGTCGATGTGGAACCAAACGTGCAACCGAATTGAGTATTGCTGAAAGGCTTTTTCTACAGAACTCTTCGTGCTTTTTCGTGGAATTTAAGGTATAAAACTACAGGCGCTAGTAGCCCCTCCCTTTTTGTGGATTCCCAGTTTGCGTTGTACCGGCGGCGTTAGAGGCAGGCAATTCACGGCACATGAACCGAATTGGCGCGCGGCAGGTGGTGTGATCTGAGCGCCATAACCCCGATGTACGTACCGAGAGCGAAGAGGACAGACCGGCGCATGTTCGAGGTGAGAAGCTTCTGGCGCGGGATGCAACCAACTTTCCTGCTGCTGTTGTTCCTGCTAATTTCGAACTCAATTTCGCTGGTGGCGCAGGAGTCGCCCTCCGAAAAAGGGAAAGACAAATCGGCCAGGAATGCAGCCGCCAGCAAACTCATCAATGTCACAGGTTCGGTTCGCTGCGACAAACCCGACCCCGCCTACTCGATTGATGTCCCCGATCGTCCCGGGCATGCTCTTAGGCTGGCAAAACGCAAATGCATGTGGACAGAGCCAATGGTCGTGATGGGCGCCAAAAGCAAGGACGGAATCGCGATCGAGTTTCCCGAGCAAATGGAAGGCAAACTCCACACCCACGGTTTTGAAGTGGAC
>JBAQJU010000250.1:0-4361 GCA_049300475.1 Terriglobales bacterium
CTTACCAGGTTTCGGGCGAGTATGCGATGATCGAAGCGGCGGCGCGTAACAGCTGGATTGATCGCGAGCGCGTGATGATGGAATCGCTGGTCAGCATCCGGCGCGCTGGGGCAAGCATGATCCTCACCTACTTTGCCAAGGATGCAGCGAAACTGCTCGCGTAACTCAATCACAACATCAGAGGGCGGACGTTCCGGGAAATTTCGTAGAGACGCGGCTGGCCGCGTCTCGGATCGCCCCATCTATGTTCGGGATTTGAGGCAGACGGAGCAAGCCCGTCTCTGCGACATTGGCGCGTGCCGCTTCTCAGTCCTCTCGATAGGCCATGCGGATCAGAGTTCTCTCCGAGAACGGAACATAGAGCAACGCGGCGGTGGCGGCGAAGGCCACGCCGATGCCGATCTGCGCCAGCAGAAGGAAGGGTGCGATGGCCCAGAGCAGGTCGAGAGCGAGAACAAACGGGAACAGCCGTCGGAAGGTCGCGCCCAGTTTGCGAAAATCGAAGGCCACGGTGGACAGCAGGTAGCAGCGGAGCGGGATCCCGACCGCGGCCGTTACCAGCACGACTCCCACGAGGAGTGGACCCTTCCATCCGGTGAGGAATCCAGTGGCGATACGATCCACGCCGCGAAGGTGAGCGAGCGCGGCCAGGTAAAAGCAAAGAAACATCACCTGAATCAGCGCGAACAATCCGCGCACCAACCCGCGGCGCGGAACCGGGACGTGCAACTCGGGGTGGAGCGCGATCCCGCCCGGAGCTGTTCCCGGCAGCACAGGGTCTTCAGCCGCGGCCGCCGCGAATGCGGGTGCGGCTAATGCTTGTGCCGTCGCTGGCAATGGCGAGCGAGCGCCGTCAACCGGGGCAATGAAGCGGTACCCGCGGCGGGCGAGGGTTTCGACGAAGCGCGGGCTCGACGCGGAATCACCGAGCGATTCGCGAATCTTGTTCACGGCTGTGTTCAGGCTGTGATCGAAATCCACGAAGGTGTCGGCCGGCCATATTTTCTGGCGCAGATCTTCGCGGGTGACGATCGTTCCGGCATTTTCGAGCAGCGCGGCCAGAATCTGGAAAGGCTGCTCCTGAAGCCGGATGCGCCGTCCGTTCTTGCGTAGTTCGCCCGCCGCAAGGTCCACTTCAAAGACGCCAAAGCGCAAAAGCTTGCTTTCATGGTCGCGGCGGGAAGTTGGATCGCTGCTCGGAGAAGACATCGGCATGTGGGCGCGCCCGTAGTTTACACCGGTATGAGCGCCCATTCTCCGCCGTCGCTCGCGAATGCTTTCCGCGCTCGTAAAGACATTTAGTGCCCGGCACCCTCTCGCGTGGAATGGTGGTTAGGACATGCGAGTCGAACCCATGAGCCTGATACAATTTCGCCGTGTTCTCTCCAAGAATTCTGCTGGTGACTGCGGCCACAATTCTCGCTGCATGGCTCGCGGCCTCCGCGCAACAGCCCTCTGCAAAGGGGCAGCCAGAAGTGAAGGTAAACGTTCTCAATGTCTGCTCGCCTTCGGCCGCAGACCAGAAGGAATTATCAGCGGTGCTAGCCAAAGTCCCGGCAAAGCCCGCATTCGGTAAGGATTACGAAGTGGCGCGCGGTCACTCGACGCTTGATCCGAACGCGCCCATACCCGGTTTGCGACAACCACTGCCACCCGAGACCGTCGCGTCGGCGGATTGGGTACGCGTTCGGCGCGAGTTTCCCGCCGGCATTTCGTTCAGCACGGTTCAATACTCATTCAGCGTGGATGCAAATAACATGGTGGAGACCCTGGTGCTTCGAGTGCGGGACCCAAAGGACCTGATGCAGGTTTCCATCGAGGACAACGCTTCGTCGGTGACTTCCGCGAGCGCCATGTTGTCTGCGGATACACCGGTTTCGCACATCCGGTTGGAACGTTTTGGCAAGGCGTCGGTGGCGCTGGCACGCTGCCCGGCGGAAGAAGGCAAACCGGTTGTCGATCAAAGCGCCTACGAACCAATTTTCAGTGCCGCGTCGGCGATTCTGAACCGCTATCGCGACGCGTTGGGCGTGCGCAAGATGGTGCCGCAGGAGTTAGCTCGGCTCGGCGTGGGGACATCCACAAAGCCGGGTGCGAAGAGAAAGACGAAGAACTAGACCGTCCGGCTGTTTTCGCGGTCTGCAACGGAATTGCTTTCCCGGAATCTATTAATGAATACTTCTACCAGTATGATGGACACTCGCAATGTTGTGATCATCGGCTCGGGCTGCGCCGGCCATACCGCCGCGCTCTACTCAGCCCGCGCCAACCTAAAGCCGCTGGTCATTGAAGGGCACGAGCCCGGCGGACAACTCTCCATGACCACGCAGGTCGAGAATTTTCCCGGTTTTCCCGAAGGCATCCAGGGCCCGGAGCTGATCGAGAACATGCGCAAACAAGCTTCACGCTTCGGGGCCGAGTACCATATGGGCCACGCGGTCAAGGCGGACCTGGGCAAGCGTCCCTTCGAATTGACGGTCGGCAAGGATGTCATCCGCACGCGCACTCTGATCATTGCCAGCGGCGCTTCGGCGCGCTGGCTGGGACTGCCGAATGAACACGCGCTCATCGGGCACGGTGTTTCCTCTTGCGCAACGTGCGACGGCTTCTTTTTCTCGGGCAAGGAGATCGCGGTCATCGGCGGGGGCGACTCCGCCATGGAAGAGGCGATGTTTCTGACGCGCTTCGCCAGCAAAGTAACGCTCATCCACCGCCGCGAGCAGTTTCGCGCATCGAAGATCATGCTTGATCGTGCCCGCGCCAATCCAAAGGTCGCCTTTTTGACCGATACGGTCGTCGATGACGTTCTCGACGTCAGCAAGAAGGAAGTAACCGCTCTGCGTCTGCGCAATGTGAAAACGGGCGAAAGCTGGGAGTTCCCGACCAGCGCCATGTTTCTGGGCATCGGCCACATTCCGAATGCGAAGATCTTTGCAGGGCAACTTGAAATGGACGGCGACGGGTACCTGATTACGCAGAAGAACGTCTTCACAAAAGTGGCTGGAGTATTTGCGTGCGGAGACGTGCAGGACCGCCGCTACCGCCAAGCTATTACCGCCTCCGGTTCCGGCTGTATGGCCGCTCTTGAAGTCGAAAAGTATCTGGAGGAAGAAGGTCACTAGGGACGGCTTCGGCGGCAGGCTTAGGGGTCTTTCGACTGCGCGCTCAAGATGACAAGGCGAGTTCGATGCGGGGGCAAAAGCTGGATAAAGCCGCGCCGCCGGCAAACTTTCTGGATCGCTCCCCGGAAGAACCGAATCAATATTCATGAATTCTCGAGGTGAATACCATGAAATATCGTCTGTTTGGCAACAGCGGGCTGCGCGTCTCCGAAATATCGCTCGGCACCATGACTTTCGGCGAGGACTGGGGCTGGGGCTCGTCCAAAGAGGAAGCGCGCAAGGTCTATGACGCTTACCGCGAAGCGGGTGGGAATTTTATCGATACCGCCAACCTCTATACCAACGGCACGAGCGAGATCTTCTTAGGCGAGTTTATGCATGATCACCGGGACTCGGTTGTACTTGCCACCAAGTACACCAACGCCGCGCCCGGCAATGACGCCAATGCGGCGGGCAATCACCGGAAGAGCATGGTGCAGGCTCTGGAGGCCTCGCTGCGCCGACTGAAAACCGATTACATCGATCTCTACTGGCTTCACATCTGGGACCAGATGACTCCGGTGGAAGAAGTGATGCGGGCATTCGACGATCTGGTCCGCCAAGGCAAAATTCTTTACGTCGGCGTTTCCGACGCGCCGGCATGGTGGATCGCACAGGCCAACACTTTGGCCGAACTGCGCGGCTGGACGCGGTTCATCGGCCTGCAGATCGAATACTCGCTGATCGAGCGGACGGTGGAGCGGGAACTTATCCCCATGGCGAAGGCGTTCAATCTGGGTCTGGTGGCGTGGTCGCCGCTGGCGGGCGGGTTGCTCAGCGGCAAGTATCATTCGGGCGGCGACAAGGACGCGAGATATACGACCGATATGGGCAAGGCTTTCCAGCGCACGGGCGAGCGGCCGGATCGCATCGTCGCCGCCGTTCAGAAGGTAAGTCAGCAGGTGGGACGCTCGGCGGCACAGGTTGCGTTGGCGTGGCTGCGCTATCGCGACATTCCGGTTATTCCTATTATTGGCGCACGGCGCGTGGCGCAGTTGCAGGACAACCTCGCCAGTCTGGAATTGACTCTGACCGGCGAGCAGCTCTCGACTCTGAATGGAGCGAGCGCCATTGAAATGGGCTTCCCGCACGACTTCTTCGAAAATGAAATGGTGAAGACGTTCGCCTACGGAGGCCTGCGCGACAAGATTCTGGCTGCATGATGTTTCAGGCCCGGGCGCCTTTCCCCCCGATTTCGGT
>JBAQJU010000251.1:0-5752 GCA_049300475.1 Terriglobales bacterium
GGCAAGCAACTGCAGGTTGCGGTGGGACAGGCGATAGAGAAAGAGCAACAGATGGCCGTGCCGTTCGCCGTTCTGAATTCTTCTGCACGGACCATTGAATTACTGCCGCCGCAAATACAGCTTGCGGGGACATCGAAAGACAAGCATCGAAAAGCGATCAAGGCCGAGCCGGTCGCGATCAAGGACTACTGGATTACCTCCCGTAGACTCGCGCCTGGCGCCAGAGCCGACGGCATCGTTGTGTTCGAGCGTCCTACTTTCAAAGAATCCAGGGAACGGCTCTTGCTGGCGGTTGCCCAAGCGGAAGAGGTGGACCGTCCGGTCCTGGCGCCGATTGCGTTTGTGGCTCCGGTCGCGGGAGGTGCAAAGTGATTCATCCAAACGGACACAACGACAACGGCAACGCTGCAGTCCTTCAGGAGCCAGCGGAAAATGAAGCTCGCAATAACGATCTGCCACTCCCTCCGGACGCAACCGTCCCTTTGCCTGGGCTCGCAACGAGAGCAAAACAGAGAGCTAGGCAGCAGATCCAACAGAACCGCTTTGTAATCATCGGGGCGGGAGCGATCGTCATCGCGCTGCTGATCTTCGTTGCTACGTCTATGCCTCAAGGTGCCAGCCTCGTTCGCGAGATCGAGCAGATGGAACAAGCGCTGGGGAAACGCATGTATCGCGGTTTGTTGAAGACCCTAGCGAGGGTGGGGTATGCGCCTCTACTTGGGGATCTGATTGGCGGGAAAATTCAGTCCAGGAGACCTGAAGGGTTCGCAGGTAAGGTCCTGGCAGGCATATTCCCCCCACTTTCTTGGGGGCTTATGCGCTATGGGTGTGCGCGCAGGCAACAGGTCTCGCGTATCACATTGTTCCTACAAGGGTTTGTGGGGACTTTAGCTATTCAGGCCGGAAGCACAATCCTCCAAATTTTCAGGGATTGTGAGAAGTAATTCAGGCCATTTCAGGCCTGGAAACCTGCCTTCCCCCTTTAAGGAGTAAAAGCCATGTTTCAAGAATTGATGCCGTTGCTCGCGCAACGAATCTTGCTGCTCACCCTGTCGCGTGTGGGCGACGAACAGATTTCCGTCAACATCATCCCCAAGCCACTGAAATCCGATCAGCAGGATGATGGTGTCGCGCTTACCACGCCGCTGAGCGTCACCGGCAGTCCCAAAGAGCTTGACGAACAACTGTCGACACAGCTGGTGGAGTTTGTGGAGACTCACCTGGGGTTGTCCTCAACCCTGAAGAATGCGAAAGAACAGATGGAGGCCGCCGCCAAAGCAGCAAGAGAAGCAGCCAAAAAAACAACGACCTCGAAATCTCGCAGCGGGTCCAGCAGAGGCGCGAATCCGAGCCGGACACAAGTGCAGGCTGAGACCGACACCAAGGAGACGACGGATGACGCGCAGTTGGCGTCTGAGGCAATCGAGGGACCCGCGATCGTTGGCAGTGTTGGCCTCGACGCCACTACAGGGAGCCTGTTTGACGTTCAAACCAAGAATGATCGATGAACACTGCTTGGACCGAATTGATCCCATGAGCGCCCTGAATAGGCGGGCTACCCGCACCGTCAGGCCGGACCATCACCGGTGCGCAGCCTTCTGAACCGCGCAAGGCCTCACGTGGGCTGGCGGGGTTCCGGTCGGCAACGTCGCGATGGCGGGAGATGTGTAGATCCTCGCTTTCAGGCTTGGGTTCCCTTCGCCGTGGGGGTCAGAAAAGCGGTAAGCAGTCGCGTGCCAAAGATTGTGATCGGCAAGAGCAGACCAAGAGTCACCAGCCAATCAGAGGAAGTATCTTTCCCACTGATTTCGGCAGTGAGAATCAGTCCGGCTAGCAGGAGTAAAAGCAGCGAAATGCCGCGATGGAATCGCCGAATTTCGGATTGCAACCAGGAATCGAGCCGGTGCTCGATGCGGCGGCCGTCTTCGGAGTCTGTACAATTCCCCCGGCAATGACAGGCGTTGCAGACGTGTGCGGGGGCACGGTACGTCACGATCCTCAGGCGGTGATCGGTTTGATGGCGCTCCAGGTGTTGACCTGTGGGGCACTCCCAGCGATCGTGCACAGTATGGTATCTGAACCCCGCGACCTCCATTTGCCGGGAGAGGCGGTGCGCCTGCAAGGCCACGCGTTCCAGAATCGCGGCTACAATGACGAGAAACACCGCATAGGTCGCGCCCAACAACACGTCCACGTGAAACCCATAAATCACGGCTGCTTCGCTCCGGCCTCGACAACCTCGGTAAAGAGAATTTCGGTGGATTCCTCGCGGGCAGCACCCGGAACCATGTAGCGCACGGCGAGCCAAGTCAAATAGAGGACTGGCATGGTTCCTCCGACAATGAAGAGAACGTCACCGGGAAGACGGAGCCATTCGATCAGCGCGTTGGTCCTCTCCGTCAGATAACCGAGCGAACGTGCATCGTAATATCCCTTGCTTACAGAATGATAAAGTTGCAGAATTCCCAGCGGGAAAAGCGACGCGAACACCATCCAGGCCAGGCCAAGATTCAACGACCAGAAACCGGTCTTTGCCGCGCGGTCCGACCATCGGTCCTCCGGAACCATATAGCGTAAGCAGAACAACGCCAGCCCGACGGCGAGCATTCCGTAGACTCCCATCATGGCGGCATGGCCATGATTGGGTGTCAGCGCGGTGCCGATTTCGTAGTAGGAAACGATTGGTAGATTGATCAGAAATCCGAAGATTCCGGCGCCCAGAAAATTCCAGAAGCCAACTGAGGCGAGGAACATGACCGCCCAGAAATGTGGGAACTTTGTGGTGGATGACGATTCCTGCACGGCGCCGAGCTGCAGGAAACTCCATGCCTCCAGGGTCAGGAAGGTCAACGGGATCACCTCTGCAGCCGAGAAGAAGGCGCCCAGCGCCATGTGCAATGCGGGCTCGCCCGAAAAATAAACATGGTGCATCGTCCCGATCATGCCGCCCGCGGAGTAGAGTACAACGTCAAGATAAATCATGGTCAGTGCGACACGCTCGTGTACGACTCCGAGCAGCACGAACAGATACGCGACCATCACCGTAGTGAAGAGTTCCAGAAAATCTTCCACCCAAAGGTGAACGACCCAAAACCGCCAAAAATCCGTGGTCGTGAAGACCGAGGACGGGCGGGCCAGTAAGCCAACCGCATAGAATGCCGGAATCGACAGAGCGGAGAAAAAGAACAACCACGGCATGTTGCCGAAATGGTCCGAGACCAGGCGCTTTCGCAGTCCCCGGAAGAGAATGACGGTCCAGAAAAGCAGACCGATGGTCAGCAAGAGCTGCCAGAATCGGCCCAGATCGAGATACTCGAACCCCTGATCGCCGAACCACGACCAGCCATGGTGGATCCAGCCTTCGATGCCGGCATATTCACCGGCCAGGCTTCCGAACACGACAATCGCTAGAGCACCCAGGAGGCCGTAGGAAAGCCAGTGTTGTCTGCGTGGCTCGTGGCCGGCCACCATGGGAGCCAGAAAGATTCCGGCGGCGAGAAACGAGGTCGACACCCAGAAGATCGCCAATTGCACGTGCCAGGTGCGGGCGACATTGAACGGCAGAATGCGCGCCAGATCGATTCCGAAGAAATTTGCCAGCTCAGCGCGGTAATGTTGCGTCGCTCCACCGAGCAAGGCTTGCAGCAGAAACAGCAACGCCATCACCAAAAAGAACCATGCGCATGAGCGTTGCGCAGGCGTGAGCGCAACCTCGCCGGGGGCCTTGAAGGAGATCTTCGTCCGCTCGCGGCCGTGCCAGCCAAGAAAGTTCCACCGGCCGAAGGCGGCGAGCAGCAGCCCAATTCCTCCCAGCAACGCGATCAGAGAAAGAACACTCCAGACTACAACATCGGCCGTAGCGTGGTTGTCCACCAAAGGTTCGGGAGGCCAGTTGTTGGTGTAGGAATATGGAAGACGGGGCCGCAGGGACGCCGCGGCCCACGCCGACCAACTAAAAAACGCGGTGAGCTGACGGATCTGTTCTGGATCTACAATCGCGTTGGGCCGCAGCCCAAACTTCGTTGACGGTTGCGAGAAGAAGTCCTGGTAATGAGTTCGCAACTGTTGGAACGCTTCGGCCTGGGCTGCGGTCAACGTGAGGGTGCCCGTAGCACTGTCGTAGCGATTGGTCTTGAAGTCGGCAATTGTCTGGGCCTTTGCCCTATCCGATTGGGGCCCGCCATAGAAATCCAGCACCGCTACAGCTGCTCGGTGAAGATAGTCCGCGGTGAAATCAGGACCAAGATAAGCGCCATGGCCGAAAATCGAGCCGTACTCCATCAGGCCGTTGCGCAGGAATATTTGCTGCCCGGCGATCACATCGGCGCGGTCGAAGACCACACTTCCGCTGGGGCTGACAATTTTTCCCGGAATCGGAGGTTCGTCCGTGTACGTCCGATAGGCGAGCATGCCCAACATCGCAAACCCGAACAGAAAGACGATCAGGACCGCCTGGATCCAGCTCCTGCTGATCAAGAGTTGACGCTTCTCAGGAAATACCATGTGCCCTCCTGACTCCGGCATGGTTTTGGGGAAATTTCCCGAATCCCTCCCCCAAAAAGTGTGGAGAGGGGTCCAGCGATGTAATTAAAACAAATTGTCGCCCTCCATGGTAATCCAAGCCGGGCAATTGCCGAGAGCGATCTCAGTCATGTCAGAATCATCAACCTACTACGCTCCGCAGTTGGCCGTGGCATCGACGCCCAATGACACGACGACTTCCGCCACTCGCTCTATACGGTCCTGACTGGCTAGCAGCGGTGCAGGCGAACGATGACTTCATCGAAAGGACAACCATGCAAGTACTCCGGCTCGAACGGGAATTTCTCTACAACGGGGTCAAGCTGCCTGACACTACGCCAACGATGACCCCCGAACAGGTCAGAGACACGTACACGCATCTGTATCCAGAAATCGCTACAGCCGCTATCGAGGGGCCTGAAACGGTCGCTGGCAAACTGGTTTACAGGTTTGTTCGCGCCATCGGGGCGAAAGGGTGATGGGAGAGGACTTCCATGACTCGGAGGAATCTATCTGCCGCAGCCCGTCGAACCATCACTGAAGATGCGAAACGGGTCCTCAGTGCGCTGGAAGAGGCTACCCATGGCCGCGCCAATACGAGCGATCCGATCATGGAGCAGCTAAGACAATGTCCAGAAACATTCAAAGTCGGAGAAATTCTCGGCAAGGCGTTCGACTCGCTCAAGTACGCTCAGGACGGAGGCGAGCTCGGAGACCGATATTTACCGCCCGCCGGCGTGGTCATTCCACCACTCGTGTGATCGGCCTGCCGCTAGACGTTACGTTCCCCAGGCTCAAGGGAATTCGCTGGCGGTACTGCACTAGATGGGATGAAGGGCCAGCCGCGGTTTTGGGAATGAGTATGCTGCGGTTGGGAATTTGCCGCCCCGATGACTGGTCGGGTAGCGCGGTGGACTTTGTTGAACGCGGTTTCAGGAGGTTTTGCTCGCGGAATCGCGCTGTTGAAGCGAAGAGGGTGTGGGTTGGCGACCTGCGAATAGCGGATAGTCTTTTCGAGATGACCGAGCAGGAGCGAAATCAGGTCGAGGCCGAACGAGAAGGCATGACCGATCACTTGTATTTGGTCGGCGACTACGAAGCAGCAGCTTCCATCCCAATTGGTGCGACGCTCGCGCGCCTCGAAACGGAAAACGATCTTCTTCCAGCCGCCTTTTATCAGGTCCTCACGACCAATCTCTACAAGTGGATGCGCGTTTACGACTACTTAGAC
>JBAQJU010000252.1:0-4690 GCA_049300475.1 Terriglobales bacterium
AACTATCAAGGCAAGGCCCACTTTGAATCTGCTGTTTGGAACAATCGGGAAGCGGTGAAGATTCTTAGCTCGATTGCTGCAAGTGACGCTGCACCTGCATTTGTTTAAGGAAGACTTCAACCGAGACCTGGGACTGCTGCCGGAACAGATCCACCAGGCTATCGCCAGCTTTGGCGGGTGGGTGGCTTACCGACGCCTCATCGGGTGAGGCGCCTTCCAGACCGTCGGGCTCGACCTGAAGCTCGGGAGATTCTCCACTAGACCGCAAGGTTTCAACGAGTTGGCGAACGTGGTCCTGTTGTTCCGGGGTCGCCTGGACGAACTCTACACCCATGCCGAACTCAGGATGCGCGAGGCGAACGACCCCGCCAGCGCGGACGTTGCCTGCAGAGAGGACCACGCGAGTGGACTTTGGGAAGGGGGTGGTGGTGGTGAGATAACAACCCCCGTGACTAAAGTGTTTGAGACGGCAGATTACGGGCGGGTCGTCCGGTTCGCGGTCGGGAAGCTGGGTGTTGAGCCAGTTGCGCAGCATGTTGCGTTGGTCCTCGGTGATGCCCTTGAAGCGGACACCAGCGCGATCACCGTCTCCCTCCCAGGCCAATTCTCCCCATAGTTCGAGTTTCTGGTCCATGCGGGGCAGCTCCAACGAGAAGCGAAGGGAATTCTCTTTGGCGGGGCGGCCGAGGAACTGAATCGCCATTCCGCCTTCGCACAGATCGATGGTCCTGGCATCGTACTTTCCAGAGCCGAGACACGCGACTGGAACCTGAACTGGAACTCGCATCTGAAGCCGCCGCTCGCTCTTCATAAGGGCTCGTACGGCGCGAAAACTAGCCTTGGCACGCTCGACCGCCAGCGGCTTGTGAAGCACGAAATGAGCGCCCATCTCAAAGCCGCCTTTGAGTCCGACGTTAGCCTCGACCAGGACGATCGAAAGGGCACGCTTGTTCACAGGGGCGGCTTTGGAAGCGCGCAGAACGTTACCGGATTCCTCGGTATCGGAACAATCCACGATGATGGCTTCGTATCGCTGACGGGTAAGCCGTCGAACGGCATCCTCAGAGTCGGCGCAATGGTCGACGCCGATTTCGAGGTCGCTGAGGACACGACGCAGGACACGGACCGTTCTCTCGTCGGAACTTACTAGTAAAGACTTCAAGTCCATTGCAAGGCACCCTTTAAGGCGGTGGTGCTGAGGTCGCTGGTATGCCGTTTCGGCTGGTCCCGGACCGCTGTGAATTTCCACAGAGCCTCTGTCCAGGGGTCGTTGCCAAGCTTCTCAGTTTACGGACCAGGGCTCTGGTTGCACTCTATGTCCCTGATCCGATTAGGTCAACGCCAAATGAAAGTTCTCCGGTTACGCCCGTCACTTTGGACTTTCGAAACTCGGCCGATCCCTTGGATAGAGAGTCCAGGATTCTGTTTTTCATCAAACCGAGCGGTAGGCCAGGGAAGAGTATGGCACGCGTGATCGGGGGCAAACTGCAAGCTACTGTTTACAAAGGGGATCAGTACGTGCAACCTTCCGGGGCATTTTTCTGTTGACTATGCATTAGAAATCTATTATTATCAATAGCTTCCATGGGTGCCGAGGGGCGTGGGTCGTACGATTCTGCATTTCCTTCTTTTATGCTGAATCCCATGGGAGCTTCGTGGAATCAAAGCCTGTAGAGACTAGGCGAGAAGTCCTCATTTCACTGGAAAAACGAGGGTATGTTTTTCATGGCTAAACGACGCGGAAACCCAAACTGGGGTAAGCCCGAGCCCATCGGTCCTATTACGCCCACCATCACAGAGTTCGAACAGGTTGTGCACGAATACAAGTTATCGCCCGATCAATATTTGCGGTCGACGCGGCTGAGGGAATGGGCCCGCCGAAACAAGAATTCCAAGTATATTCCTGAGCCATTACTTGAGGCTTGGGGTTTTGAGATTGAATCGACCTTGTAGGCTGAGGGGAACGGATTTACCGAAAGGGTCGCCTCGTGCGACCCTTTCTTATTGAGTTCAAGTATGCTTACTGGCGTGCGGTTTAGCGGCGGCGAACTCGTTGGTCTGATTGTGGCGGTCAGCTTCGCGGCCGGCCTGAACATCTATGCCACGGTTGCCACCCTTGGACTGCTGGCTCATGCCGGCGCGCTCGATCTGCCTTCCGGACTGCACCTCATTTCCAGTTGGCGGGTAATTGTGGCCTCTGGCGTATTGTTCGCGGTTGAGTTTTTCGCCGACAAGATTCCCGCATTTGATTTGTTGTGGAACGCTCTGCATACTTTTGTTCGCGTTCCGGTGGCGGCGTTGCTCGCCTATGGCGCGACCACTCAGCTTTCGCCGGAGAAGCAGTTGCTCGCCGCCGTGGCCGGCGGAGCGATCGCGCTAGCTGCCCATGGCGGCAAGACGGCGGTGCGAGTGGCAGTAACGCCGTCTCCTGAGCCGGTTTCGAATTTTGCGCTCAGCGCCGGAGAGGACGCGCTCGCCGTTTTCCTGACCTGGTTTGCTAGCCAGCATCCGCTCCTGGCGGCTTCGATCGTGGCCGTATTCCTGGTGGCAATCGGGATTGTTTTCCGCGCCGTAGTGCGAAGCATGAAAACCTTATTTGGTGGTGGCGGGCGCACGCCGGCACCGGCAAATCGGAGAAACTTGAACGCCGCCTAGCGGCGAATCGCAACCGAAAACCTATGATTCCTAATTCACCCTTTACCGACGTGGCAACCGCGATTGAAGAAATTCGCGAGGGCCGGATGGTCGTCGTCGTGGATGACGAAGATCGCGAAAACGAAGGCGATCTGACCCTGGCCGCCGAAAAGGTTACGCCCGAAGCCATTAACTTCATGGCGAAACATGGCCGTGGGCTGGTCTGCCTGGCCATGACCGAAGAACGCCTGGATCATCTGCGAATCGGCAACATGACGGCCGAAAATACCTCGCAGTACGGAACCGCTTTTTGCGAAGCGATCGATGCTCGGGAGGGGGTCACCACCGGGATCTCCGCCTATGATCGCTGCCACACCATTAAGGTGGCCATCGATCCCGCGTCGCGGCCCTTGGACCTGGCACGGCCGGGGCACGTCTTTCCCCTCAGGGCGCGCAAGGGCGGAGTGCTGGTGCGCGCCGGGCAGACGGAAGCTTCGGTTGATCTGGCGCGCCTGGCGGGCATGGTACCGGCCGGAATCATCTGCGAGATCATGAAAGACGACGGCACCATGGCGCGCGTGCCCGACCTGATCGACTTCTGCCGCACCCACAACATGAAGATGCTGACGGTCGCGGAACTGATCCGCTACCGCATGCAGCATGAGCGTTATGTGCATCGACTGGGCGAGGCCATGGTCGAGACCAAGTACGGTGAATTTCGCCTGATTGCTTATGAGAGCGAAGTAGATGGTGGTGATTCGCACATCGCGCTCATTCGCGGCGATATCAGCGACCCCGCAAAACCGGTGCTCGTCCGCATGCACGCGCACTGCCTGCTGGGCGATGTTTTTGGCGCCACCGGGTGCGAATGCAATCGAACGCTGCAGGCTTCGCTCGAAACGATTGCGGCCGAGGATCGCGGCGCTCTGATTTACCTGCACCAGACCTCGCGCGGCTTTTCGGCGGAGAAAATTGGCGAGCAGTCGTTCCTGACATTTCATCGGGAGCGACGCCTGCCGACCCTACCGGACAGCGAGCGCAAGATTCAGCGCGAGATTGGGCTGGGAGCGCAGATTCTGTCGGATCTGAATCTGAAGCGCATTCGCCTGTTGACGAATCATCCGCGGAGAGTGGCAGCGCTCGAAGGATTCGATATTGAGATTGTGGAGCAGATCCCGGTGAGGCTGCCGGTACGGACAGAGAGCCGGTAGAGACGGGGCTTGCCCCGTCTCCCCATGGCACCTGATATTCATTATCCAAAGAAAAAGACGCGGCCAGCCGCGTCTCTACTGATGCTCAATGTGGGTTAGAACGGCTTTCTTGGCGTGATCACTTCATCCTTAATAAAGAACTGGGCTGAGCATTGGGAGGAGCCGCAGATGGTGGGCAGGAGGCCGGCCATTTGCTTGCGAGTGATCAAACCCAAGGTGCCGCACGAAGGACAGGAGAGCACGGCCCAATAGGGATCTTCTTTCTCGCCCACTTCGCCCGCATTTTCGAGCACGAAGACGGTGCCCGGTTCCATCTGCTCGGGAATCCACTCGCTGATAATGCTCAATTCACCGATCATCATGCCTCCCGGCTTTGCGCTTACGCTCTTCGTGCCCCGCCTACAGGCCGTGCCCGTTCTGAAACTGGTACCTTCTTGCGAGACAGAGCCATCTGTGCTCGACCAGTCTCCCCTTGAGCAATTTCTCCTCGCACCCGCCGCACTTCATCGCTGAGGCATATATCGAACATCGGCTGGGAAGAATTCTTTAATAGGTCGACCACCTGCCTGGCCGAGGTTCGGAGGTATAGACGCGTCCCGTCGGTGAGCAGGTGATACTCGGAAGTGGCGCGGACCGTGGCGGCCAGGCTGGTACCGAATTCACGTCCCAGAAAGGCGATTACTCGGCGCATCCGCTGCAGCGAGAATCCGCGCCGGCGAAGTTGGCAGATCACCGCCGCGGTCACGAGTTGATCCCAGTTGTAGACGCGACGATGTCCCTTGCGATCGGGCTTCACCAGGCCGCGCTCATCCCACCATTGCAACTGGCGGGCAGTAATTCCGGTG
>JBAQJU010000253.1:0-15044 GCA_049300475.1 Terriglobales bacterium
GATTAGTACTGGGGACCTGACATACAGCCATTCAAGAGGACTTATTCATGACGCGCTATGCGACCATTACTGCCACCGGGAGGTACGTACCTGAGATAGAAGTGACCAATGACATGCTGCGCGAGCGCTTCAAACATTCGGCCCCGGATTTCGTAGACAAAATGGAAGCGAGCAGCGGCATCAAGACGCGCTGGCACGCTCCCGAAAATTGGGCTACCAGCGATGTCGCCTTGCCTGCAGCCAAACTGGCGGTAGAGCGTGCCGGAAAGAAGCCCGAGGATATCGATCTTATTATTCTTGGCACCGATTCCCCGGACTACATAACCCCCGCCACTTCGGTGGTGCTGCAGTATAAGCTGGGCGCAAGAAATGCCGGGACGTTTGATGTCGGTTGCGCATGCGCTTCATTTCCCACCGGACTTTCCGCGGCCGCGGGAATCATTGCCGCAAATCCCGGAATCAAGACGGTGCTGGTCGTCGGCGTCTATCTCATGCACAAACTCACGGCGGCTACGGATCCCATGGTCTTCTTTTATGGGGATGGAGCGGGCGCGGCGGTCCTCGAGGCGGCCGCCAAGCCAGGCTTTATTACTTCGGCATTTCGAGCCGATGGCTCCTATCACGATTACTGGGGAATCTACTCGGGCGGCACCTTCGAACCGGCCAGCGAGGAATCAGTAAAGGCAGGCCGCACCGCATGCACAATCAAGAACCGCTATCCTCCGGAATTGAACGAGGAGACATGGCCGATCATTGTGAAGCGACTGGCGAAAGACGGCGCCTTTGAACTCCGCGACGTCGATTGCTTTATCTTTACTCAAGTGCGAAAACCGACGATTGACCGCGTCATGGGGCATCTTGGCGTCCCGGCGGAACGCGCGCACACCATCATGGAACAATATGGCTACACCGGCTCGGCCTGTGTTGGCATGGCGCTCGATCACGCGATCGACCAGGGTAAGCTGAAGTCCGGCAACCTCGTTGTGATGGTGGGTTCCGGGGTTGGCTACAACCAGGCGGGCTGCGCGTTTCGTATGCCATAGGTCCATCTTGGCCTTCACTCGCAAAGCCGGCCGAGAGGAACGGGATGGGCCTGGCGATCAAGATTCTGCTGCTCGTGTTTTTCGCTGGACTGGCGGCCCTTATTGTCCTGTCCTTGTTTTTCCTTTGGCGACCGGTCGCCACGATGGTCTGGTTCAGGAGGAACGCGCTGCGGCGAGCCGGCCTCCGGAAAACGAAGCTGCCAACCACGGTTGGGAATCAGGTGGTGTGGCAAGGCGGTTCCGGCCCTTTGCTGGTATTGCTGCATGGCGCGGGCGATCAGGCGGGAACCTGGGACAGGGTGACACCCGAACTGAAGCGACATTTTGAGCTGGTAATCCCGGATCTGGCAGGCCATGGCGAGAGCGATCCGCCTGCGGGTGTATTGAGTCTGGGAACGCTACTCACCGCGCTGGAGCAGGTGCTCGACGCGCCTCCATGGCGTGGCAAGCCGATGGTGCTCGCCGGCAATTCGCTCGGAGCATGGATGTCGATGCTTTACGCCCAGAAATACCCGGAGCGGGTGACGCGTGTCATTCTTATCGATGGCGGCCCGATCAAGAACTCGTCGGAGATTGGCCTGATGCCAAAAGATCGCGAAGAGGCTCGGTGCACGCTCGATAAAGTGTTCGATTCCGCGCCTCGTCGGCCGAACTTTGTTCTCGATGATCTGATCCGCATTTCGAATACTGGCGCGATTTCACGCCTGCTGGCCGCCGGCGAAGAGGATATCTCGAAATATCTGTTTGAAGACAAACTGGGAAATTTCCAAATGCCGGTCAATCTAATCTGGGGCGCCGCCGATCGCCTGGTGCCGCTGGACTACGCAAAGAGGCTGCAATGTCAGCTTTCTGATTGCACGCTCACGGTCATTGAACGGTGCGGTCATGCGCCTCAGTACGAGCGTCCCCGAGAACTGACGCAAACCCTGTTACAGATACTCACATCAGCGTCGTCGCCCGTGTCCAGCGCCGCATCTGTACATTCCGTTTCCAGACAACCCGGAGAGAACTCGTGATCACCGGCGATATTCTCGGAGAGCGTGCCCGCCTTAGTCCCGACGTCGTTGCATTGATCCACGTTCCCACGCGCCGGCAGTTCACTTATGCGCAGCTCGACCGGCGGGCTTTGCAGTGCGCGCGGGTTTGGACAGATCAGCTTTCTCTACGTCCGGGGGATCGCGTCTGCATCCTTTCCGAAAACCGGGTTGAATATGTCGATGCCTTCTGGGCAGCGGGTAAATCGGGCATCATCCTCGTCCCGCTCGGGACGCGCAGCACGGCTCACGAACTGCAACAGATACTCGTGGATTGCGGACCACGCTGCCTGATGTACTCGGCACGATACGAGGGGCCCGCGAAGGAGCTTCAACAACTCGTGCCCTTTGAGCACTCCATAAGCCTGGATGCAGAGCGCAGCGATCCAAAAGCACTTGATTATGGCGCTGCCATCAATCGGGTTCATCCAGATCCGCTCTCCGTGAGAATCGAACCGGAGGATATTTTCTGCCTGCTCTATACCAGCGGCACTACCGGACGGCCGAAGGGCGTGATGATTCCGCACCGGCAGATCGCATGGAATGCGTATAACACCGTCATCTCCTGGCAATTGCGGTCGAGTGACCGGGTTCAGGTCTACACGCCCATGTATCACGCCGGCGGTCTAACCGTGTTCCTGACACCGTTGTTCGCCATCGGCGGCAGCATCGTTTTGCATGAAGGTTTCAGTCCCGCTGAGATTTTGCAGGCTCTCCTCGACTACGAATGCACCCTTCTTTTTGGCGTCCCGACAATCTTCAAAATGCTCTTCGATACGCCGAAATTTGCAGCGCTCGACCTCAGCCATGTGCGCTGGTGCGCCAGCGGAGGTGCACCGCTCCCGTTACAACTTCTCCATGCCTATCAGGGGCGCGGCCTGATTTTCCGTCAAGGCTACGGGCTCACTGAGGTAGGCGTGAATTGCTTTGCCATGAGCGATGAGGACTCCCTGCGCAAGTCTGGTTCGATTGGCAAGCCGATGATGTTCACGGAGGCAAAGCTGGTAGATTTTCACGGCAATCAGGTCCCCAAAAATGAGGTTGGCAGACTGGATATTGGAGAGCTTTGCCTGCGCGGGCCACATGTTTGCGGGGGCTATTGGAACAATCCCGCCGCAACCGCCCAGGCACTCGACCCGGAAGGCTGGTTCCACACCGGTGACCTGGCGCGATGTGACGAGGAGGGATTCTTCTACATTGCTGGCCGCTCCAAAGATATGATCATCAGCGGCGGCGTCAACATCTACCCGGCGGAAATCGAAAAAGAACTACTCGATCATCCTGCCATTGCCGAGGTGTCCGTCCTGGGGACGAGCGACGAGAAATGGGGAGAGGTTCCGGTCGCTTTCGTTGCACTGAGATCAGGCGCGAGCGCAAGCAACGACGAATTAATCGAGTTCCTTCGTCCGCGAATCAATAAAATCAAATTGCCCCGGCAAGTCATCTTCACAGAAGCATTGCCGCGCAACGCCTATGGCAAGGTCCTCAAACTCGAACTCCAGGAGCGATTGAAGGATTACGGATTGCGGAATCTCAAGCCCAGCGGAAGCAATACTGTCACGCCCGAGGTGAAATCATCTTAATGCAAGTCATCTTAACTTAAATCATCTAACGAGGTGTCGTATGAAGCGTATTTACATCGCCGCGTACCATCAATCCAAATTTGGAAAACTCCTGGCCATGTCGGTGCCGGAGATCATTCAGAACGCGGTTAATGGAGCGTGCAGCGAGATCGGCGTCGAGCCCCCCGCACTGGATGTCGGCTCGATCGGCGCCACCTGCAACATTTCGCTTAACGAACAGGGTTTGCTCGCTGGCCTAATGGCAATGCTGCCGGGCATGGCCGGCAAGCCCATTGAATCGGTCGAAAACGCCTGCGCCTCCGGCGGACAGGCCGTACTCTCCGTCATCCAGAAACTTCAAATGGGATGGGGAGAGGTCGGCGTCGCGGTCGGCTACGAGAAGATGCGCGACGCCGAAGGCAAAATGGACGGCAAGCTCATCGGCAAGGCTCTGGGATACTTTTCCCATCCCGACGAGCGTGAAGGCAAAGTGTTCATCTTCCCTCACCTGTTCGCCGAGATCATGGAGTGCTACCTGAAGGTGAATCGCGTGCGGGAGGAAGATCTGGCGCAGATCGCGGTCCTGGAGTATGCCAATGCCCGCCTCAACCCCTACGCCCAGATGCGTAATGTGCAGATTACGCTGGAGCAGGCGATGAAGATCGAAGGCATCAATCGTTACATCGTCGAGGGCCTGCCGCTGAAAACGTATGACTGCTCCCAGATCACCGATGGTTACGCTAGCCTCATCCTGGCTACAGACGAAGGCCTAAAGAAGCTCGGTGTAGCCAAGGCCGACTGCGTGGAGATCGCCGGCTATGCTCAGGCTACCGATCCGCTGAAAAAGGCGGGACGCGATGTTCTGCGGCCCGAGGGCGCGTATCGCGCGATGAAGAAGGCCTATGACATGGCCGGAGTCAAGCCCGCAGATGTGAGCGTGGCAGAAGTGCACGATTGCTTCACCGTGATGGGCGCCATCGGTACCGAAGTGCTGGGCAAGGCTTCCGTCGGCCAGGGTGCGCGGTACTGGTGCGATGGCCAGGCCGGAGTGGATGGCGAGTGCGCCATCAACACTTCCGGCGGGCTTATCGCCAAAGGCCATCCGATCGGCGCTACCGGGGTTGCCATGCTGGGGTGGTGCGCGTGGCAACTCCGGGGCAAGGCTCCGGCTGGACTGCAAGCGAAGAACCCTCGTGTGGCAGCGACGTTCAATATCGGGGGCCCAATATGCGCCTCCGTTTGTACGGTGCTGAGGCCCACAACCTGAGTGGGTGCGACCACTCCTTCGAAGACGCTGCGCTGGTGGCGCTGGACTGTTTCATCCTGACGACTTGAGGACAGGCGGTCTGACTGTCTTAGGTAAAAACGTCCCGCTACCTGCTGCGCCTGGTATCGGAATATTTGTAAGGCAGGCGCTCTAACCAACTGAGCTAAACGCCCGCTCCGAAGCGTATGCGCGAAAACAACAAATAAAGAGTGTATTTTCTTAGCGAAAAACCTGAGTTGAGAATCTCGGACGCTTCCCTGCCGGTCAAACTTGTGCCCCATCGACTGCGTCCAATGACTCCGCCAGGCCTACACCGGATGCGATGGCTGCTACACTTTTCCGGTGCGGCAATTAATAGTCAACGCGGACGATTTCGGTTTAACCGCCGGAGTGAACCGCGCCATCGTGGAAACGCACCGCGAGGGGGTCGTATCATCGACCACCCTGATGGCCAACGGCGCCGCCTTCAGCGCTGCAGTCGAGGCCGCCCGCGCATTGCCACGGCTCTCAGTCGGATGCCACGTTGTGCTGACCGACGGTGCTCCCGTCTCGCCGCCGGGAGCTGTGGATACGCTGCTCGCCATCCGCTCAGCCGAGCCTGAAAGGTTTTTCGCAAGCCTTTCCGCCTTTGCCGCACGCGCCACTCTCGGAGGCTTCGATCGCGAGCAACTGGTCACGGAGATCACCGCTCAGATCAGAAACATTCAAGCCACAGGTCTCGAGGTAACGCATCTCGACTCGCATAAGCACGCGCACATCTTTCCTGAAATTCTGTCGGCAATGCTGCGCGCCGCGCGGATTTGCGGTGTGCGCGCCATCCGCAGTCCATTCGTTCCAATGAAAGCCATCATGGCCCAGCAGTTCGCCGGCAAGCGCGCTCTGCTAAAGCGCTATGGCCAGGTCCGTATCCTTAATACGTTTGCGGGTGGCTTTCGCAGGCAAACGCGGCGCGCCGGCTTGCGCGCGCCGGATGGCGTCATTGGAGTGATCGAAACCGGTTCGCTCGATGCCATCTTGCTGCAACAGGCGCTTACCAGCCTGCCAGATGGGACATGGGAACTGGTCTGCCATCCAGGCTACGCGGACGCCGACCTGCGCGCCGTCCACACTCGTCTGATCGAAGCGCGGGAACGGGAGCGAACCCTGCTGACATCCCCCGAACTGAAGGATTTCCTGGCGAAGCAGCAGATCAGCGTTATCAGCTATCGGGAGCTGGCGCAACCGAAGGCCTGATTAGTGCACCAAAAGTGTTGCTCCTGACGTGCACCGCGCGGCGCTACTATGTAATATCGCAGCGGCGACCGACGGAGGTATCATCGGCATAGTCCGATCGGCAGCGTCCGAATGCAAAAAACAACGATGGCGAAGCCTCCGACAGAACCGCGCGTTACCGTTGACCTGCCCGTGCGCATCTGGGGACTCACCGCCGAAAGCCGGGCCTTTTCGCAGCGTGCGCGGGCGCAGAACGTCAGTTCTGAAGGAGCGTTGCTCAACGGCGTCGAGAGCGAACTCAAGGTGGGTGACGTGATCGGGGTGGAATGCGAAGAGCAAAAGGCGCGCTGCACCGTGATTTGGGTGGTCAACGCCGGCACCATGAAAATGAATCAGGTGGGCGTCCGCCTTCTCCCCAACCAGAAATGCCCGTGGACAAAATATCTTTCGAAAGACGCACTCAATCCGTCGTTTTCGGATTTGAATCGGCGGCGCTTTTACCGGCATAAGATTGGCTTCCCCATCGAAGTGCGCGATGAGCGCCTGAAGACTCCGGTCCGCATCAATACCACCGACGTGAGTGGGAATGGCTGCTATGTCGAAAGCATGATGCCTATGCCCGCAGGCACCGCTTTGCGACTGGATTTCTGGCTCGATGCCGAGCACATCAACATCGCAGCCGTGGTTCGAACGTGCGATCCCGGGGTTGGCAACGGGATCGAGTTTACGGGCTTGTCTCCCGAGGGCAAGGCACACATGCAGGCCTATCTGGATGCGATCGATCCGCAGATGGGAATATCGGAGCCTGGGCCGGAATAGCGGGCGGCGAGCGGCGTTAAACCGTAGGCTCGGCGTAGCGGGCGAGCACAATCGCACGAATCAATCCGCCCATTGTGAATTCCTGGGCTTCGATCGCGACCGGCAGTTGCAATTCACGTAGCGTCCCCGAAGTGATAGGACCGATCGAAGCGAACTGAACGCTCTTAAGAGCCTTCGCCATGGACGCACCCAACTCGGATGCACTGGATCTGGAAGTGCTGGACTTGGACGCACCGGCCTTTGGCCGGCTGAGCAGTTCCGCGAAGTTCCGCACCGTGGATGAACTGGTAAAGGTCACGACGTGCGGACGGCGTTCCTTGTTCTTGAAGACCTCGCTTAAACGCGCCCGCGATTTTTCGGGCACCACCGTTTCGTAAGCCTCGACCACATCCACTGTCGCTCCCGCGTCCCGCAGGGAATCCGGAATCACGTCGCGAGCAACCTTGGCCCGAACCAGCAAAATGTGTTTGCCCTTCACCTTGTCCCGAAGTCCCTTCACAACTGATTCGGCAACATATTCTTCCGGCATCATCTGAACCTTAAAACCATGCTTCACAATTGCCTTCTTCGTGGCCGGTCCGATGGCAGCGATCTCGAGGTGCTTGAAATGACGCTTCGAATGCCGGCCGGTGATGCGCAGTTTGCGAAGCCGTTCCCACATTGCGTCGACGCCATTGGCGCTGGTAAGAATGAGCCAGTCATACGCCTTAAGATTTTTCAGAGCCTGATCCATTGGCGCGAACGATTGCGGCTTGCGAATCTCAATAAACGGCACCTCGATCACACTGGCGCCGAGAGCGCGCAGGCTAGACGACAGGCTTCCGGCCTGATGGCGAGCGCGCCCCACCAGGATGCGGGTTCCGGTGAGCGGATGATTTTCGTTTGGCTTGCGCATGAATTAGATCGTAGCTCTTGGCTCTTAGTTGCTTAGTTCTTAGTTTTCGGGGTCACGCTTCAGTCGCAAATGGAGCTTCCTTATGGTTGCTGCGGCAGGGCGAACCCTTCGCCATACACTTCTTCGAGAATAGCATCACCACCGCGGCTTAGAAGTGTTTCGCCGACCTCTTCCCCGAGACGGACGGGATCGGTACCATCGCGCGATTCGCGCAGAACCTTCGTGCCATCAGGATGCGCCACGAGTCCATTCAGATGAAGCGTGCCGCTGCGCATCTCTGCGAAGGCCCCGATGGGGACCTGGCAACCACCCCCGAGTTTGTTCAGCAGGGCGCGCTCGCAGGTCGTGGTAGCGCGCGCAGCGGCGTCATCGAGGAACGCCAAAAGCATGCGGGTGTTCGTATCGCCTTTGCGAATTTCGATGCCCAGAGCGCCTTGTCCTGCGGCCGGCGTCATGACCTCAGCCGAGATCACCTGGCGGACAAGCTGGGTCTTGCCCAGACGGTTCAGTCCGGCCGCGGCCAGAATGATGGCATCGTATTCTCCGGCTTCGAGTTTGCGCAGGCGCGTATCCACGTTGCCGCGCAGTGGGTGAATGTTGAGATCGGGACGAATCGCCTTCAACTGGGCCTGGCGGCGCAGGCTGCTGGTGCCCACGTTGGCATTGAGAGGAAGAGCGTCGATGTTTGCAAATTTCACCGAACAGAAAACGTCGCACGGGTTTTCGCGGGTAGTGATAGCGGCAATTTCGAAATCGGAGGCAAGCTCGGTGGGCAAGTCCTTCAAGCTGTGGACGGCGAGATCGACTCGGGTCTCGACGAGAGCTTCTTCAATCTCCTTTGTAAACATTCCCTTGGTGCCAACCTTGGCGAGAGCAACGTCGGTGATTTTGTCGCCGGTCGTCTTGATGATCTCCAGTTCCACCGTGTGCCCCTGCGCGCGCAGCAGATCGGAAATATGATGAGCTTGCCAGAGAGCCAGTTGCGAGCCGCGAGAGCCGATGCGCAGGCGGGCCATCAGTTTTTTGCTCCCGGTCGAGTGTTGGATTGGCCCACAGTCTCTGTTTCACTGTCCTTCTCGCGGTCACGAAGGTTGAACAGGCGGCGCACCAGATCGACGACGGTAGTGGATTCAGGATCGCGGGCCGCCGTCTTCAGCGTACTGATCGGTGTATGCATGATTTTATTGACGATTCCACGAGTAAGCGCTTCCACAGCCATTTCCTGATCGGTGGTCAAGGGCCCCAGCCGTCCGCGCACGCGATCGATCTCCGCCTGGCGAATCGTTTCCAGATGATCTTGCAGGCTGACGATGGTGGGAACGACGTCCAGAGTCAGGAGGCGAGCGTGAAATTTTTCGACCTCTCCGTTGACAATGGCTTCGGCCTTCTCGGCTTCCTTCTTGCGATCCGCAACGTGCGAACTGACCGCCTGCTGCAAGTCGTCAATATCGTAGACGAAGATGCCATCGAGCTTATTCATCTCCGGGTCGACATCACGAGGAACGGCAATATCGATGAAGAACATCGGCCGGTTGCGCCGGCGGGAAAGAAATTTCTCGCCATGCTCAGGCCGGAAAATAAAGTGCGGCGCGCCGGTTGAGGTAATGACAATATCAGCGCTGTCGCATGTGTCGTGGAGGCGGCTGAATTCGATTGCCTGCCCGTTAAATTTGTTCGCCAGGCGAATCGCGCGATCATAGGTGCGATTGGCGACGAAGATCGAAGACGCGCCGTGCGCGAGCAGGTGACGTGCAGCAAGTTCGCTCATCTTCCCGGCGCCAACCAGGTACACACATTTGCCGTTCAGGCTGCCAAAAATCTTTTCGGCAAGTTCGACTGCGACCGACGCGATCGAAACCGATGACGATCCAACCGCTGTTTCGGTTCGTACGCGCTTGGCCACCGCAAAGGCGCGGGTGAGCAACTGGTCGAGTTGGGCGCGCACGGCCCCTACCGCGCGGGCCGTGGCATAGGCCTCTTTCACCTGACCAAGAATCTGGGGCTCGCCCACCACCATGGAATCGAGACTGGCGGCGACGCGGAAGATATGCCGGATGGCTTCGTCTTCGCGGAATTCATAGAGATGGCTTTCAAACTGGCTGGGATCGACCTGAAAATATTCGCGTATGAACTCGCGCAGATCGCCCGCGCCGTTCTTCATGTTGGCGATGAACTCAACCCGGTTGCAGGTGGAAACGATCATGCCCTCGGCAACCGAGGGATGCTCCGCCAGTTTCTTGCACGCATCAGGAAGGCGAGATTCGGGGATCGCCAGGCGCTCCCGGACTTCGACCGGGGCGGTCTTGTGGTTCACGCCAATAAGCTGGAATCTCATGACGCGATAAACCTGTGCATTCCGCTGAAGTAGTTCGCGATCCAAGCGACGATCGCAGTCACAAAAGCCACGCTGGCGAGCATAGCGGCGCGGCGTCCGCGCCAGCCAGCATTCAGGCGCGTGTACACCATGAGCAGATAGACGGCCCACATCAAGACGGAAAGCAAGATCTTGGGATCAAAGAAGTCAACTCGGCCGTACGCCGACTCGGCAACCACCGAGCCTGCAATCAAGCCCAACGTCATGAATGGAAAGCCCAGCATCAGGGAGCGGTAACCGATATCGTCGATCACCTGAAGAGCGGGCAGGCGCGAAAACATTCCACTCGAACCTTTCGACTTCAGGGC
This sequence comes from Terriglobales bacterium, assembly GCA_049300475.1. Taxonomy (GTDB): domain Bacteria; phylum Acidobacteriota; class Terriglobia; order Terriglobales; family Acidobacteriaceae; genus Acidiflorens. Next base: position 10,515 of record JBAQJU010000253.1, read on the forward strand.
GCGCTCCTGCAACAGGTAAAGAATGCTGGCGCCGAAGCTCAGGAACAGCGCGGCGTAACCGGTAAAAATCATCAGGATATGAACGAACAACCACCCGCGCCGGACGGCAACCGAAGTGAAGACCAAAGGCTGTTGACCAGTGGCCGCAACGAAGGTCAGCAGAAAAACCAGTGGAAAAATCACGATACCTGGCGTCGTCGTCTTGTACACCAGGTAGGCAATCATAAAGACAACCATGATCAGAAAAGCCAGCAGAGATTCGGAGTTATGAATCGAGGCCGAGGTGAGCTGTCCGCTTTGCACGACGGCTTCGGTCAGCGAAACCAGATGAAAAACCATGCCCAGATAGGAGGCATGGAGGGCGATCTTGCTGAGAACCTCGGAGGTACGGGTGAGCGCGACCAGGGCGTAGAGCAATCCCACCGCATAAAAGACCAGCGCAACCCGTAGCCAGATCAGCGTCATAAAAGTCTTGGTGCTCGCCCCGACCGGAGGGTACCTGCCCCACCCCGCCGTGGCCATTATAGTTTGCCGCGCGCGCGAGGCACGGGAAAACGGGCGTCATCACCAGCCCGTGTGACGTACATCACAACGAGACTATTCGACTCCCAGTGACGGCAGGGCTTCTTCGAGGAAGGGCTCGTCAATTAGCAACTGCCGGCCATCAGCCTGCATGTCTTCCACTTCGTCGAAAGCAAGGAACAATCTTAGTTTGACGGCGGCGTACTGCTCGGAATCGCTCAGACCGCGCCGGTGAATTTCCGCCCATCGCAGAACAACCGAACGCGGAAACAGGACGCTGACGGAGTACGTCAGCTTGCGATCGGACGTAACATCGAAGATGTATTCCGTCGCTTCCGGAAAATCAGCGGCGGGACGCTTTCCGACGAAATAATACTGGTACACATAGCCCTGCGAACCCGCATAGGTTTTGAGTCGGCGGACTGTCATGAGTAGCCTCGAGCCACGAGTTTCGAGCGGCAAGCTCGGAGCTATCAGAACCGGTTGCTCGCGGCTCGAAACTCGCGGCGCCCTACTTACTACTATTCGCCAGCGAAACCACTCTTCCGTACTCACTGGCCCGTCCCAGACGGTCGAACATACGCCACGCGGCGAGCGAAACATTGCTGATGGCTTCTTCGCCATCGCGTTCGTTGCGCAGATAGGTCGTCATTACGCAGATCACATAAGGCCGGTTTTCGACGAAGACCACGCCGGAATCGTTGCGCACGCCCTCGAGGGCGCCGGGCTTGTCCGCAATCTTCAAGCCGTCGGGAAGAAGGCGCGGAATCGAGCTGTCCTTGTGAGTGGATAGGACTTTAAAGAAATCGCCGGTCATCTCCTTGTCGAGAACTTCGCCCCGGTAAAGTGATTCCAGCAGCTTCATCATCTCGTTAGGAGTGGAAATGTTCTCCCGGCCTTCCGCAGCGGCCTTCACATCCATCATCTTGCGCCGCAGCCGGGTCTGCGCAAGGCCCTGCGAGCTGAGGAAGGCGTTGACGTTGTCCATGCCGACGCGGTCGATTAGAACGTTGGTTGCCGAGTTATCGCTCACGGCGACCATCATGGTGGCCAGATCGCGCAGAGTGATCCGGGTGACGCCGGGCGTGAGGCCACCCATGATGTCGCTATCCTGCACCAGATCGCCGGCGTTCACTGTATACAAGTCGGTAAGCTTGAGTTTGCCTTGCTGAGCCTGGCGATAGAGCTCGGCAAGAACGCAAATCTTAATGGAACTAGCTTGCGCAAACACGTCATTGGCATGCAGCAGGTAGCGATGGCCGTCGGTGAGATCGACGATGGCGACACCCATTACACCGTCGAGATTGCGGTCGACATCCAGAATGGATTTCTCCAACTTCGCCCAGAGCACTTGCTGCATCTCGCTGGGAGACGGCGGAGCAGTTTGCGCGGTTGCTGAAACGCCTAGAAACAAAGGCATAGAAAATAAAGACAAATAGGCTGACGCTGCGCAGGCAATGGCGAAGGAGGCAGCAATTGTTCTCTTCCCTGTGACCCTCGTGGTTGTGAATTCAGTATCCTGGATCAAAGTTTCGCCTCGCGTAGACGCTTGACGGCGGTCTCGGACGTAAGCGGAGAATAATAAGTCTCTTTAAAGGTGTAGGACCTTGCTTTAGCTTCGAGAATGGGTAGGATCTCAATGTGCCAGTGGTAGTCATCATCGAGCGTCTGCCAATAACCGAGCGCCTCAGAAGGATGTTGGCTGTTGGGTGAAGTGTGGAGCACGAGGTGGAAGGACGTAGCGACTGTAAGGATACGCTGCAGAGTGCGTCGCAGCAGGGCGGCCAGGTCTGTCATATTGCTGACACGCGATGTAGCCGTGCTCTCGAATGCGGCCTCATGCGTCCGCGGCAAGATCCAGGTCTCGTAAGGAACGCGAGGAGCGTACGGACATAGGGCAACATACTCTCCCCGCATTTCGAGCACGCGGGCATTTTGCCTTTCTTCCTGGGAGATGATGTCGCAGAAGACACAGCGCTCCTTGCTTTGAAAATAGTCGCGTCCGGCGCGCAGTTCGTAGAGCACTCGCCGCGGCACAAAGGTGGTTGCCGTGAGCTGCGAAGTGGGGTGGTCGAACTCCTGGCCGGCGCCCTCACCGTGATTCTTGAAGATGCTCACGTATTTGAGACGAGGGTCGCGTTTCAGGTCCTGAATGCGGAGCGCGGCCAGTCGCAGGAATTGTTCCACTTCGGTGTCGGTTGCATTCCAGATATGCCCATCGTGGCGAGGATTTTCGACCAAAACCTCGTGGGCGCCGACCGCTCGCATGCGATCGTATAAGCCTTCGCCGCGGCGCGCGGCTTCGCCCTCGATGTGATAAAGCGCCTGCGGATGGACAACCGAACGCGCGGACCAGAGATTGCCACTCAGACCGGGTAGCGTAGCAACTACCTGCGCAGGCTCGGCGGATGCGCCGCAAAACTGGCAGGCCTGAGAACGCGTAGCGGGTTCGGCAACATCGTCGCCGATGATCACCCAGGAACGGGTGATGGGATCTTTGCGAAGTTCCATGGAGGTAAGAAGAACAAAACGCGAGACCGCAGTCAAATGGATTGACTCGATAAGATTGCAAATTAGCCAATTACAAATTACAAATTACCCATCGCTCTAATGTCCGATCCCTCCACGCCGCTGATGCGGCAATATGCCGCGATCAAGAAAGAGCATGCCAATGCTCTGCTCTTTTTCCGGCTCGGAGATTTCTACGAATTGTTCTTCGACGACGCCATTCTCGCCGCCCGCGAGTTGCAGATCACGCTCACTTCGCGCAACAAGGAAAAAGGTGTCGACATCCCCATGTGCGGCGTGCCTTATCACGCCGCCGAAGGCTACATCGCCAAGCTGATCCGCCGCGGCTTCAAGGTCGCCGTCTGCGAACAGGTGGAAGATCCTCGATTCGCAAAGACCTTGGTGAGGCGAGAGGTGACGCGCGTGGTCACGCCCGGCACGGCCGCCGACTCCTTGCTGAATGCCGAGGACAACAACTTTCTCGCTGCCGTGGCAACTGTAGGAGATCGAGTAGGATTCGCCGCCCTCGATCTCTCGACCGGCGAGTTCCGTGCAACCGAGTTTGCCGGGGAGCCGGCCGGCCGCCGCATCCAGGAAGAACTGGAACAATTGCGTCCCAAGGAACTTCTCTATGGATCGTCGGCCCCTTTGTTTGAAACCGCCAAGAGACCTCCCATGCAGTCATCTGTTAATGCGCCAAAGGAAGCTGTGACGCCGGCGAGACACGAGGCAGGTTGGACTGAAACTCCCCTCGATGACTGGATCTTCGCTCCCGACCACGCGATTCCGTTGCTTGAAAATCATTTCGGAGTGCTCTCGCTAGAAGGCTTCGGCCTGGCGGGAAAACCGGCAGCCGCCTCCGCCGCGGGAGCAATTCTTTATTACATCCGCTCCACCCAGCGTGGCACGCTCGACCACATCGACCGCATCGGCTTCTATGAGCGCCAGAGCTGCCTGGTGCTCGATGCGGTAACAGTCCGGAATCTGGAATTAATCGAACCTCTTTTCGCCGGAACCGACGCCGGGGTGACCCTGTTCCGCTGTCTGGACGCGACCGTGACGCCGATGGGCAAGCGTCTGCTCCGGGCGTGGATGCTCCGTCCGTCCATAGAGATGGCGGAGATCAATGCCCGGTTGGAATCGGTTGAAAAGCTGGTGAAGGACATCGTCAGGCGCGAAGAGTTGCGGCGAACGCTGGACGGAGTCCTCGACTTAGAAAGACTCTTGAGCCGCGTAACGTTGGAGACTGCAAATCCTCGGGATGTTCTGGCGCTGGCCGCGTCGCTGGTGCGAATTCCCAAAGTCCGCAGCACAATAGCTGGATTGTCCGCCGCCCGCGTCACCGCATTGCACGCATCGCTCGACGAACTTGGCGATCTGCGTCAGAAAATCGAACAGACGATCGTCCCCGAACCTCCTCTCACCCTGAGCGATGGTGGCGTGATCGCTGCGGGTATTGATAAGGATCTGGACGAACTGCGAGACCTGAGCCGAAACTCG
>JBAQJU010000254.1:0-15083 GCA_049300475.1 Terriglobales bacterium
GGTAAAGCCTCAACCAGCTTCCGAAATCGATGCTCGCTTTCCGCTATCTCTTCGAGCGACCTGACCCTCTCGTTCAGTTCACTCAAACCCGGCGCGTTTTGAGACATCCTATACTCCTCGTATGACGTTCAACATACAAACGGAACCTTGGTTGGACTGTGATTGGGATCACCGTCCGTTAGTTACCTAAGTGCCATGGTCCCCTCCCGCAGTCATTTTGCTACGCAACTGGGCAGAATCTTTGAAATCGATTTTGGTCTCGGTAGGTTTCGTGCGCTCATTTAAGCGCAATAGTCAGTTCTAAGAAGTGACAAAAGTCTCAGGGGACTTGATTGTTCGTGTCGTCGCTGACGGGAAAGCCAATCTCCCATATCAGCCGGTGACAAACTGCCGTGGTCCGAGCCGGCTTCCTGGAGGAGTGCGATACTAAGGCTGGCCGCGTTCTGAGGATACGCTGGCCACGTGTCGCTATGTCGCTCTCCCGATGGTCGACCGTCCTTCGCAGGGTCACGACCGAAGGCCCGTACGTGAATGAGCACCTGAGCGTTGTCGTGCTCACGGTTATGGTGGCGGCAGGGATTTCTGCCGTTGCGTACGCTGATCGATCGGTAGCTTCGATCTCACTCGCTTCTTTGTATTTCCTGCCGCTGGCCTTGAGCGCTCTGGTGCATCCCTTACGCATCGGTGTTGCGTTGTCCATCGTCTGTGTGGCTCTGCATGACGTAGTAAGCCCGATGCACGAACCCGGAGTCCGGCATCTGGTAAGGGACGCGACTGCGCTTCTGGCATACGTCTTCGTGGTTGCCGTTGTGCACCAACTGGGAGTGCAGCGGCGACGACTGGCGGAAGCTGCCGAAAGGCAACGCGATGAGCTGGCCAACGAAATTCAGCTGGCTGCGGAGGTGCAACAGCGCATCCTGCCTCGGTCCATCCCCATGGCACCGGGGTTCGACTTGGCGGCGCGGATGTATCCGGCGAGGATCGTGGCTGGCGACTATTACGGGTTCATTGAGCTTCCTGCCGACGAGATCGCGGTGGTGATCGCCGACGTATCCGGAAAAGGAGTCGCCGCCGGTCTCCTGATGCCTTCTATCGAGGTGGCGCTGCGCATCGAGGCGGCTCACTCTCCGGGTATCGGCGACCTGCTGCATACCTTCAACAACGTTGTCTGTCAGACCACGGGCGGGAGCCGCTTCATTTCGCTCTTCTATGGAAAGCTCTGCCCTCGGTCGAAGTCTCTGCAATACGCAAATGCCGGACATAACCCGCCGCTGCTGATACGAGCCGGCACGGAGCCGCGTCTGCTCGAGAAGGGAGGCCCGGTGCTGGGTCTGCTTCCCGATTCGAACTATGAAAGCGAGGCGATCAGTCTTCGACGAGGAGACGTTCTCGTCTTGTATACAGACGGTGCTGTCGAGGCCGAGAATCCGGCCGGTGAACAATATTCAGTAGGGAGGTTGGCCAGGATCGTCAGTCTGCATCCGGAGCAGAGGGCCGACGAGCTGATCGAGACGATCTATGCCTCCGTTATCCAGTTCCGCGAAACAGCCTCGCTTGCTGACGACCTCACCCTTGTGGTGCTAAAGGAATTGTAGAGCGGCCGACGAGAATTGCATGGCGTAAAAGCCAGCCAATATTTCTCTTCGACCACGCATGACTAGGACCTACCTTTTTGCAAGTTGCTAAAAAACAATATACTTGCCAAAAAGCATGATATGAGCATAACGCGCTCATATTTTATGCAACTCCTGCGTTAATCATCGCGTCCAATCGAGTAAAAACAGCTCGGAAGCGTCCTCCCAGGCGCTTCAAGGAGGTGAGTGGTTATGAAAAGGAATGTACAGAACGCGATGTACAGCTGGAATCCGTTCCATAACGGTCCCCGGTGGACATCGCTCATCGCTTTGGTTCTCGGGGTGATGATCGCCACCCTGCCGATCACTTCAGCTGCGCAGGGGGTCCTGCTGACTCCGCCGCAACTGGATCAATTGGTTCAGCGGATCGCCCTCTACCCTGATCCGCTGCTGGCTCAGGTTTTGACGGCATCGACCTATTGGGACCAGATTCCGGAGGCGGCAGCGTGGGCCGATCAGCACAGCTATCTCAAAGGTGACGCGCTTGCGTCGGCCATCCAGGCTGACCATTTGCAGTGGGAGCCCAGCGTGCTTGGGTTACTCCCGTTTCCATCGGTGCTGGACATGATGGCGCGGGACCAGGCCTGGACTGAACAGCTTGGTAATGCTGTATTGAACCAGAGGCCCGACGTCATGGACGCCGTGCAACGCATGCGCCGTCAGGCCCGAGATTATGGCTATCTGGTGCCAAACGCATACGTGAATGTCGTCGATTCGGGCGGGTATATCCAGGTCCTCCCCTTGAATCCGTGGGTGATTTACGTGCCCTGGTATGACCCATACGTCGTTTTTGCTCCGCCGCGGCCTGGCGTTGTCGTAGCAGCGGCCGTTCACTTCGGCCCTGCCATCACGATCGGCGCGACCTTTGGGACGTGGGGTTGGTCGATCGGTTCGGGATTCGTATGGCCCACTCATACCATCCTAATCGATCATCGCCCATGGGGGCGGGTCTGGGGAAACCGAGCTGGCTTTGTTCACCCCTATGCCCATCCATGGGTACGTCCGGCTGGACCTCGCGTCGAGGTCCACCATCTGAGACGCTAACGACCGCGAGTGTGCCCACGCCGTTCCCGGCGTGGGCGGCACTGCCGGATACATAGCTTGAATTCACTCAATGAGAAAAGAGAGGAGGAGGAAACTGCCATGAATGTTCTGAAAAAGCTTTCGGTTATCGCAGTAATGCTGGCCGCTTTCGCTTCGCTTCCCGCGGCGGCTCAGAAGGTGGAAACCGACTACGATCATTCGGTCAATTTCTCACAGTTCCACACCTATTCCTGGGGCCATGTCCATTCATCGGATCCGTTCGCCGAGTCTCGGATTCGCGAGGACGTGGATCACATTCTCCAGGCGCGAGGTTGGAAGAAAGTGCCGGCTGGAGGCGATCTCACACTGACTGCGGTTGCCGTGAAGAGGAATCGCGCGGAATACGACACGTTCTATGGGGGCCTTGGTCCAGGCTGGCGGTGGCATGGATGGGGCGGAATCGCCACAACTACGATCGAGACTGTCCCGGTCAGCACCCTTGTGGTCGACGTCTATGAAACCGGTACGCACCATCTTGTGTGGCGTGGCATGGCTCATGACACGCTGAGCGACAATCCGAATACGAATGCAAAGAAGCTGGAAAAAGCGATCGATAAGATGTTCAGGAAATTCCCGGCTACCCTCTCTTAAGAGAGGGTAGCTGGCTCGAACCCGTTTGGTCCTTTGATTTTGTTACTCAAAGTGCTAGGGTTGCGCTGCTTCCGAGGCATGAAACGCTACTACCCGCCACTTCTGTGATTCCCGAATGTAAGTCTTTGTGAAGCGCCAGTCATCAGAGATTTCTTGTCCATTCATGGAGCGAGTTCGTTGCAAGCGCCCCGTCACGACCGCAGCATCGCCGTATACACGGACGCGTATGTCCGAAGTGCGATAGCTTAGGAATTTCATCCGACCAGAACGAGCAAATTTGAGAGCGTCGGATTCTGTGAGCACGGGCATTTTGGGAACGGCAATTTCCATATCATCTGCTCACAAGCCCGCCAAGGCATCTGCATCCCCGTGTTCGTGGGCTTCATTCCAGACGGTTTCAAGTCGTTCAAGCTCCCGAACATCCGCATCATGCGTTGACTGAGCGGGTGCTGAAAGCAGTTCCCGCCAAGGTAACTAGGAAAAGCATGACAAGAATGCGGTGAGAAATGGATTTCACTTCAGCAAACCTCCGCGCCACAAAAGGCTATCACCGCTGCACGGGGTTGCCAACGCCCGACTTTCTCCTAGTTGAGACGGCTGGCTTCTCCCTGATCGGCGGTGTTTGTGCCTTCCAGTGAATCTCCCGTCCGATGTTCGGTTATTTGGAATCTCAAGAACTTGTGAACAGCCGCCAACGCCTCAAGAGGACGTGCATCAACAGCGATCCGCAGCTTAAGTGCCCCGATGCAGTCTGGATAGTCGGCAAACCTAACCTTGGGACTCAGGGTTGCGCACGATCCAGGCAGTCCGCAGTCACAAAGCTCATTGCACTCGCGGTGCCGGCAGGTGCTAGTCTGACCTAGGCACCAATGAACAACCGCGACATCCAGGCGGCTTGGAAATATCACGATGGTACGAAACATTCCTACTGGAGCATTCGTAATAATCCTCACTCCCTGGACTGGGCAAACCGGCCCCAGCCTTTCAAAATCTATCCGAAGCTAGAGCCGTTTCCGCTTTCGCGGGATGTGCCGCAAACGGGGGTGGCCGCACTCTCCGCAATCTCAGAGCCAGTGCCTTCGTCGCGAGCCGATTCGGTACCTGACCTCCAAGATCTGGCGCGCATCCTCTATTTTTCGGCGGGGATTACCAAACAGCGCAGATCTCCAGGCGGAGAAATCTACTTTCGTGCCGCCGCTTGCACCGGAGCTCTCTACGAGATCGAGCTGTATATCGTGACTGGCGATCTCGCGGGCCTGGATGCCGGCGTGTATCACTTCAATCCGGCGGATGTGTCGCTACGGCTGCTGCGAAAAGGTGATTTTCGCGGAAACCTGGCTCAGGCGACAGCGATGGAACCCACGGTGGCTCGTGCGCCCGCGACGATCATCTGCACTGGAACGTACTGGCGGAACGCCTGGAAGTACCAGGCGCGCACCTATCGCCATTTTGGTTGGGACAATGGCACCCTATTGGCGAATATGTTGGCCGTTTCTGCGGCTTCGGGGTTGCCCGCCGAGATCGTGGTCGGATTTGTGGACGCCGATGTGAATCGCGTGCTCGATCTCGATACCCGGCGCGAAGTTTCCTTGTGCCTCGTACCGATCGGGCACAGATCGGAGAGTTCGCTGACAACGAGAGAAGTTCCGGCGCTTGGGCTGGAGACGATCCCGCTTTCGGAACGTGAGGTCGAGTATGACGCCATGCTCGAGATGCACGAGGCGTCTTCGCTTGCGTCCGTCGAGGAAGTCGCTCATTGGCGCGGGAGGCAACTGGTCGCTCCGCCTCCGGCCGCGGCGGGCGAGGAAGTGCCACTGCAACGGCCGCAGGAAGGAGAACAGCCGAAGGACACGATCGAGCAGGTGATCTTGCGCCGTGGTTCGACCCGAGCGTTCGATAGGACAGCATCCATCACACTGGCACAACTTTCTACTATTCTCGACTACGCCACGCGCGGTCTTCCGGCTGACTTCCTTAAGCCTCCCGGCGAGCAGCTCAACGATCTTTACTTGATCGTGCATTCGGTGCGGGAGCTCAAGCCGGGGGCTTACTTCTTCCGGCGTGATCAGAAAATCCTGGAACTCTTGAAGGAAGGGCAGTTTCGCGCCGAGGCCCATCACCTTGGGCTGGAGCAAGAACTGCCGGCGGACGCCTGCGTGGACATCTTCTTTCTCGCCGATTTAGAACGCATTCTCGAGCGATACGGGAACCGCGGCTACCGGGCCGTCCAGCTAGAGGCGGGCGCAATCGGCGGCAGGATCTACCTCGCTGCGTATGCTCAGCATCTGGGTGCGACCGGCCTTACCTTCTTCGACGATGATGTGATTAGCTTCTTTTCACCGCACGCAAAAGACAAAATTGCCATCTTCCTGCTCGCGATAGGCAAGCCGCTAAAACGCAAACCCGAGTAGGGCCGACTCCCGGTTGGTCGGCAACCCTTCCTTTACAAAGATCAGGGAAGCGTAGCCCGTCAACCGGGAGTCGTCGAAGGATTGTCCTATCTCTGAGCATCGCTTTCCAGATACCGGGGATGCCGAGTTGCCCCGACACGGTTACTGACACTTCTCGGCATTGAAATCGTGCTTATCTCTTCAGCCTTGCCGCCCAATTGGTTACGAGTACCGCCCGCGATGGCCCAGTTCGTTCGCCGATCACCTTGAGCAGGAAGCGGCGACCGTCGGGCGTTGCATCGAACGGTTCATCATAGAAGCCAACTGTCGGCAATCCGGCAACTGTGAACAGTGGCACCGGTTTGCCCGGGTCGATAGCGTCGTTTGTAACCTTTATGGGAAGCGCGAACACTCCGCCCACGCCGGTCGCGAAGAATATGGTTTTCCCGTCCGCTGCCCAACGGTTCCAAAACCCGCCTGCGCTCGTAAGCTGCTGCTTGCCGCCTTGCAATAGCGAGGTCGCATACAACTCGTTACGGCCGGTCTCAGCGGTTACATAGGCAATCCACTTCGCATCGTGAGAGAAGCGGGCGTAATAGGTGGCGATAGGGTCGTCGCTCAAGGGCCGCGGCTTGGCGTCCGGGGCCAACGGCACGACCAAAGTCGTGAGCGGAATCTTCCCATAGTTCTGCTCGACGAGTATGTAGCGCCCGTCCGGCGACACGTCCGTGACGTGAACCGGAGTGTCGTTTTCATACACCGTGGTTTCCGGCCCCGCACCTTCGACCGGCTTGCGCACAATACGGCAGGTCTTCCCAATCGTAGAGTAATAGAGGTACTTGCCATCCGCGGACCAGGCCATGCCGTCGGAAGCATATCCAAAGGTGAAACGAACCCGCGTCCCCTGATCGAGGTTGAGCAGCCAGATATCGTGAGACGCGCCAGTGCCTAAGGCCGCCGCCTTGCGCCCATCCGGAGAAATTCGTATATCGACATAAGCATTGTTGTCGCCCACTGGAACAGATTTTCCGTCCCTCGTAAACAGCAGCAGCTTTTCGTTACCAGGACCCTGGCTGGCTTGATAGATGAGAGTCCCATTCTCATTGGCGTCGAACCCCGCTCTCCACGTTGACAAGTGGAATCCCACGTCCGCAGCAACAGCCGCTGTCTCGCCGCTTACCTTGCCTGTCGCCGGATCGAACGTCTGAGCTAGCAAGGAACCGCCCTGCTCCCAGAGCAGATGTCCCCGTGCATAAACTGCGTTCGATTCTGCCGGTACGACAAACTGGTTCACTTTTCCATCCAGTGAGGCGAAATAGATACCATTACGGGAGCTTGGCTCCGGGTTCGAGTGATTCGTGGCCAAATACAGGAAGTGCTTGCCATCGGGCAAAAGGACGGGCCAGCGATTCGTTGTGTGATCGCTCGCAACGGTAGTCAGCTGCACCGGAGTGGAACCGGCGTTCGGAGCCACGCGAAATACTCCTCCCACCACATCCGGCGTGAACAGAATGGTGTCTGCTCCCCAGCTTCCACCGCGAGGGCGCTCGGCCTTGCAGATGTCGAGCATCGGACCACCCGTCAAGGAAATGCGGCGCAATCGGCCTCCGCTAAAAAACCCAAGGGATTCACCGTCGGGAGACCAGAACGGATATGTCGCATTCTCAGTACTGGGCACCGGCTTGGCATCTTTGTCTTCGAGAGCGCGGACGTAAATGCGGTTGTTTGCCTGGTCGTCCTGCGCGACAAAAGCTATTCTCATTCCCTCAGGCGAAATCACGACCGGTCCCGATGCATCGTCGACTGTCAGGGTGAAGCTTGTCTTCTCGGGAGGAAGAATGTAGGCCTCGACTGACATCGGAGCAGGCGTACGGCGCAAAACGAGTGCCGTAATCACAGCGGCCAACAGCACGCACGCAGCGGCGAAGAACCACCACGCGCGAGTCGTGCCCTTCTTTTCTGTTTCTCCCGATGCCTCTTGCATCCCGCTTTCGCGCAGCCACATCAACTGCAGCTTCAAATCCTGCGCACATTGCACCCGCACATGCGGGTCCTTGCTCAGACAGCTATTGATCAAGCGCTCGAATTCTGCGCGAACTTTCGGCTGCAGCAAGCGCAGCGGCGTTGGGTGATCCTCGAGAATCGCGGAAGCGATTTTGATCTGCGACTTGCCTTCGAACGGACGCTTGCCGCAGGCCATCTCGTAAAGCATGGCTCCGAAAGCGAAGATGTCGCTACGCGCATCCGCTTCTTTCCCCTCGATCTGCTCCGGCGACATGTACTGGATGGTTCCGACCATGGTTCCACGCGTAGTAAGCGGCGAAACCGGACTCGGACCGGGAAGCGTCTGCGTCGCCGTAAAAGCAGGGGCCGAGGAACTGGCGTTGCTCGGCGCCATCGAATTCAACGGCTTGGCAAGTCCGAAATCAAGCAGCTTGGCGCCGGACTTGGTGAGGATCACATTCCCCGGTTTCAAATCACGATGGACGATCCCTGCACTATGCGCGGCGGCAAGTGCGTCCGCAATCTGGATCGCAATGTTCAGCTGCTCGGTGAACGGCAGCGGGCCTTTTTGAAGGCGACTAGCGAGCGTTTCGCCTTCCAGGTACTCCATCACCAGAAAATCCGTGCCGCTGGCCGCGTCATGGCCGATGTCGTGGAGCACGCAAATGTGGGGATGCTGGAGCGACGAGATGGTCCGGGCCTCGCGTTCGAAACGCTGCTTCAGTTCCGGGCTTGCCGTGAGGTTGGAAGACAGGACTTTGATGGCGACGGCGCGGTCGAGCCGGGTGTCCTTGGCGCGATACACTTCGCCCATGCCGCCTGCTCCGAGGGGAGACTGGATTTCGTAGGGGCCGAGCTTAGCGCCAGAGGCGAGAACCATGCGTGGGCGCAATTATAGCGCGACCGGCACGTTGGAGTGGATGGGCACCAATTCCGTCCGGTTGGTCGGCGAATCCCTGCCCCCCAGCTCCCTCCATTGCCACTTTCCTGCGCGGGACACGGGCGCCTAACAGGGGCTGAAAGCGAACTTCCGAATTGCCCTTAACCGTCCAGAGTCGTTGAAACGCAACTGCAGAATGTCCCATTTGCGCCAATCGACTGTGAGACGTTGATCGGTGAAGGAGTGTTCCCTGATAACCGGCTGCTATTGCTGCTTCGCATACTCGGCATTGGCTTCTTTCAGGATGGGGACGAGGAGAGGCTTTCTTTTATTATGGCGAGATCGCGCTATGCCCGGCTACTACACTGAGAGGCTCGCTGCCGAACGTCTCCGCGCTTGCTATGATCTCGCGCCACCTCGCACCAAAGCCTACCTTGAAGCGGAGATTGAGTTCGTCCTTACAAAAACGACGCCCTCCATGCTCGCCTTGGAACTGGGTTGTGGCTATGGACGAGTTCTTGAGCGCCTCCTGCCCAGAGTGAGCATGGCGTTCGGCATCGATACGTCACCATCCAGCCTCCGCATGGCGCTGGAATATCTGGGACGCAAACCATCAGTCCGACTTGCCTGCATGGATTCGCTTCAAATGGGCTTTCGCGAGCACACCTTTGATTCGACGATCTGCATCCAAAACGGCATCTGTGCCTTCGCGGTTGATCAGCAGCAGCTTTTCCGAGAAGCAATTCGGGTGACCCGATCAGGCGGGCTCGTGATGTTTTCGAGCTACACTCCTCAATTCTGGGAGCATCGACTGAAATGGTTTGAAATTCAGTCCGCACACCACCTGATCGGCGAGATCGATTACCAAGCAACAGGCAACGGAAACATTGTCTGCAAGGATGGTTTTCGCGCAACAACTGCGGATAGACGGGGTTTTGAGAAGCTCGCTGCGGGGCTGGAAGTGATACCCCGCATTACTGAGGTGGACGGTTCTAGCCTGTTCTTTGAGTTCCTTGTCCCTTGAATGCTGCCGCGACTGCTTGGTGCAGGCTGAGGCGATCCTACGCTGCTACCGCAGAAGATCGCTCGACTGGCTGCTTCGCGGGAGCCAGTGCGACCAGCAAAACACCGACGATTGCGAACACAACCACTCCCGCGAGTTCTCGGCGCTCGATCACATTCCGGTATTCCTGAGCAGCCATTACCGCTGCATGCGCAAGATTTGCCCATCCGCCGAAGGCGATCAGGCTGCGGTTCGCCGCTGGATCACGCACCGCCAGCAGCAAGAAAATTCCGAGTGTCACATAGATGCTCATTATCATTGGCACCGCAGGCTCTCGCGAGAAAAACATTGTCAGCGGAACAACTCCCGCCATAAACAACAATCCCACCACCACCAACACGATCTTCAGCGCCCGGTCTCGACGCATGGTGTCCTCCTTATCGTCGTCGCAATCAGATTCCCACCCGACATCGGATCGAAAGATTGCCCATGCCTCAGAAAACTCATAAAGAAAGTTGCCGCGCAGCGGCCTCCACAGTTTGCGCCGCCAGTTGTGCTTCGAACTCGGCCGGCGGCACGTAACCCAGGGCCGAGTGCAGGCGCTTCTGGTTGTAGATCTTTTCCAGGAACTCGCCGATTCGAGGCGCGGGCCTCGGCCAGATCGCGATACTCGTTGCGGTACACTTCCTCGTACTTCAGCGTCTTCATGAACGACTCGCAGGCGGCATTGTCCCAAGGGTTTCCCTTGCGCGACATGCTGATGCGAACGTGGTGGGCTTCGAGCAGCGCGATGTAGTCGCCACTGGCGTACTGCGAGCCGCGGTCGGAGTGATGCACCAGTCCCGGCAGCGGCGCGCGCTGGGCCAGCGCCATGCGCAACGCGGTTAACGTCAGTTCGTCATTGAGGGTGCAATCCAGCGCCCAGCCGATCACCCGGCGCGAGAAGGCATCCAGGATCGCCGCCAGAAACACGAACTCTTCCCGCAGCCGGATATAGGTCAAATCCGCGATCCACAGCTGGTTGACGCCGCTCAGCACCAACTCCCGCGCCAGGTTCGGATAGATCCTGCGACCGTGGTTGGAATCGGTGGTGAGCAGGAACTTGCGCCGCCGCACGCACAGCAAGTTGTCTGCGCGCATCAGCCGATACACCCGCTTCGGGTTTACCGTCCATCCCTGGCGCCGCAGTTCCTCGGTGATGCGCGGCCGCCCGTAGCACGGCCACTCCAGCGCGATATGCTGGATCGCGTCGCGTAGTTCCATGTCGCGATCCGCGGCGGGTTTCGCTCCTGGATCGAAGCGGTAGAAGCTGGACCGAGAAACCCGGCCCAGCTCCACCATCCGTTGAGTCGTCAATCCACCGTCGGCCTTCATCGCTTCCCCGACCTGGCGGTAGACGGCGGATTTCCATTCGACACCTGCAGCATCCGCTGTTCTTCGATGCGCTGCAAGCACCCTTTCAAAAAATCGATCTCCAGCGTCTGCTGCCCGATCTTGCGCTCCAACTCGGCGATGCGCCCCTCGGACCAGCGCCGCTGCCCCGGTCCCGGAAACGCATTGCCCGGCCCCTGCCGGAACTCACTGCGCCAGCGATGCAGCAGGTTGGGGTTGACTTCCATCGCCCGCGCTACTTCGGCGATGGCAACGCCTTGCTCCAGCCGCTGGATCGCGGCCAACTTGAACTCCCGAGTAAACTGCCTGCGAGACAATCCCATGACTCATTTTCTCCATTCCATGGATTTTGTCTCTTAACCGGTTGTCTCATTTTTTGGGGCAAGTCCAGGTCATCCTTGTTGATGACTATCCCTTGCTCTTCCATGCTGTCTTTGAAACTGGCGGCATTGAAACGCTCGTCTGCCTCCATGTAGTTGAGAACCTTGTTGCCGTCTTCAAGCCAGGCTGCCGTGTTGTCTCCATACTCGTGTTCGTCGCTGGCCGTGCCTGCTCTGGCGGCAAGGTCGTGGAGCAACGCAATCAACTCTTCCGGTTCAATGAAGCAGGAGGAGTGCATGTTCCAAATTTCCTTCACTGGCCGAAAACTTTGGCTCATGGCTTAACCTCCTTTTCCGTTTCCTTTGTGCTGCGAGAATTGCGGCGATGCATCATCGTCCACTGCCACGTCAGGAGATCTGCGGCGGCGTTTGTAGGGGCTGGCTCGCAGATTCACAGAGCTGTTTGAGGGGGTTCCGGACGGGAATGAGTGCGCAGGTATTCTTCTGTGAGGTTCTCAAGAGCGTGCGAACGCCAGAAGGGGGCTGATATCCTGAGCATCGGCCGCCTGCAGCGCGTCGATATAACGCCGGCGAAAATCGCCCGCACGCACCAGGTCTGCGCCGCCCCAAGTAAAAACCGGCCTGTCTTGTCTCTGGGCCAACACATCCGCCATGAGTCGCGCATGGCGACCATTGCCATTCGCAAAAGGGTGGATGAAAACCAAGCGGTGATGAAAGCGGACAGCGAGTTCATCGGGAGGATAGGTTTTGTGTTCCAGCCAATAGCGCGCATCGCCCAGCAGGGCGGCAAGTCTCTCCTGGATTTCATGGTGGGGGACACCAATGTTCTTTTCAGTGGTTCGATAGGCTCCGGCCCACCTCCAGGTCTGATCGAACATACGCAGGTGGAGATCTCTCACGTATGGCTCAACAAGAGGGTCACGTCGGCGAAGATTAATAGGTGTGAGCGCCCACGCATATGCTTCGAGAATGTTCTGTCGTTCCCACTCATTTAACTCTTCCTTGGTCGCCAGATTGGGAATGAGATCGGCCCGTTCATCGGCCGACAGGGGTGTATTCCCTTCTCCCTCGGTGAAGAGATTCACCGTACGCCACGCTTTCTGAGTAGTCGCTTGGTTTCCGCTTCCACTGCTTCATCAACGCGGCCCACGGCTTGATCTTCGAGTGCCATCGAGTGTTCGACGCCTAGTACCTGTTTCTTGGCCTGGGAGCGCGCCCGTTCTTCGACCAGATCATGGAGCGAATTCGCCCTTGGCACCAGCGCATACACCAACTCACACCCAAGCGCATTCGCGGCTGCCCTCAGACTTTTTAAGGTAATGCGGTCCTCGGCTTCGGCCTTTTCCAGTTGGACCGGGAGCTGGCGGCTTGTCTTCAGTACGCGTGCAACCTCACTGGCAGAAATACCTGCGGCTTCTCGGATGGCACGAAGCCAGCCTTTCTGCGGGCGTGGAGTCTTCGCGACCGCACGAAATGGTTCGAGTGTGCGATCCAATTGCTTTAGGCGTAGATTCCGGAATTCGTCGCGCATAGCCGACCACCCGTGTGACGCTTTATAGCTTTACATCGTCTTTAACTGTGACAATCTAAAGATATACATAATAGTTGTTGATGTCAATTTATAAATTGACTCAACGAACCGTGATGCGGATCTTCCAACGTTGCTGAACGGCCCAGTTGTAATCTGCGTTTACTCAAGCCCTTCCCTAGGGGAGTTATACCGTTGCGCTCTATCGCTCAGTAATTCTGCTAATATGAGCGATATAGAGGATCACTATCGCTCATGGTATGGAATTGGCAACAACCGGACTGGCCCAACTTCTCTTGGGAACGGGGTCGGCTCGCAACAGCGGAAAAAGAGTTCCTCGTCGGCGGCGGAATGCTGGTGGGAACGGTCAAACATCTTGGGAACGACGAGCGCGATCAACTCACGATTGAGGCGATGAGCACAGAGGCGGTGACGACCTCGGAGATCGAGGGCGAGACTTTGGACCGTGGGAGCGTCCAATCCTCCATCCGCAAGCAACTTGGACTGTCGGCCGACAATCGACGCGTGAGGCCGGCTGAACAAGGGATTGCGGAAATGATGGTGGATCTGTACCGCTCATTTGCGGCGCCTCTCTCCGATGAGACCTTGTTTCGATGGCACCGGATGCTAGTCAGCGGCAGGCGGGATCTAGCAGATGTCGGGCGCTATCGAAGCGGTGATGAACCGATGCAAGTGGTGTCAGGGGCTATCTATGAGCCCAAGGTGCATTTCGAGGCGCCGCCGTCATCGCAGGTGGTGCCAGAGATGGCGCGATTTGTCGACTGGTTTGACCGAACAGCACCCGGCGGCGAAGAGCCTTTGCCTGCGCTGACCAGAGCGGGAATAGCGCATCTTTACTTCGAGAGCGTCCACCCGTTCGAAGATGGAAACGGGCGAATTGGCCGGGCGATCGCCGAGAAATGCTTGGCACAGACCGTAGGACAACCGACGCTAACCGCCTTGGCGGCGACCATTCTTGTCCGGCGCAAGAGCTATTACGACGCGCTCGAAGCGGCCAACAAGCAGAACGAAATCACTGCCTGGCTGGCATGGTTTGCCGGTATAGCCATCGAGGCACAGCGACGGACCATTGCACAAGTCGAGTTCTTAATCGACAAAGCGAAACTGTTTGACCGGCTAAAGGGTCAGCTCAACGACAGGCAAGAGAAGGTGCTGCTGCGCATGTTTCGGGAAGGCCCGGAGGGATTCAAGGGTGGGCTTAGCGCCGGCAACTACAGCACGATCACCGGGGCATCGCCGGCAACGGCGACGCGCGATCTGGTCGACCTCGTAGCCAAAGGTGCTTTGGTTCGAGTGGGCGAGCGCCGACACGCTCGCTATCATCTCGGCATACCGTTGCGTGCGGTGCGGGCGGGTATCCCTCAATGAGCGGGGCGCAATCGTGGAGTCATAGCAGCGGAGCTTCACGAGCCGAAAACTGGGACTCATTGGGTGAGCACTTTTTTCCCTTTTGCTTTCGAGCTTGGGCGACGCAGTTGCGCCGCTATCATTCGTCCCCAGACAACCGGGCTGACAGGGAGCGAAGTTGTCCGGCCTGTCCGCAGATTCACGAACCCGCCGTGGTACGAAAGCCGCCCATATCGGAATAGCCGTGCAAGCATTGCCAGCGCCTGGTAGGCGAGCGTCTGGTTCACAAAAGGCTCCTGCCGCTCCAACGCTTCTAACGCGCTGCACGGCGGAAGTCTGTCCTTCTTGTCGAGCTTCGGGTTGATGAGTTCGGGGAAGAGTTCGGGAGCCGTCGGCAAACGCATATCTCGCGCTTTGTTCCTCTGGTTTTCAGGCTGGCCGAGCACGAACTGACCACTATCGGCGTTGTTGCCCAAATCCAGCCAATAGTGGCAGTTCCAGTAGGTTTGAGTGCGGGTGATTGCGTTCCGGGCAGCACGAGAGTCCACGCAGCTAATCAGAATGTCGGTCTCGTGGCCCCAACCTTCATCGACGAAGTGCGGCACTCCTTTCCACCCAAGGCCCCAAAACAGATTGATCCGGGTGGCGAGTACCGTCGCCTTGTGCAGTCCGATCTCACTCTCACTGAAGGGTTGGCGGACGCAGTTGGTGCGGGAAATCCGGTCGCCATCGACCAAGGTCACAGCGAGCCCATGCGGATGCCCTAAAGCGACCATGGCCTGGTGCAGATATGGCAATCCGGTGGCGATGGCGCTTCCCGTTCCACCGCAACCGACTACCGTGACCCGAACCTTTTTCTGCAGCAGTGC
>JBAQJU010000255.1:0-8297 GCA_049300475.1 Terriglobales bacterium
TGGCAGAGGATGCAAAATGTGTCGCAGCAGCAGCTCGACTCAGGCTGCTCGCATTGCGCGCAGACGACCCGGCGAACTGTATCCGTGGACATATTGGCAGTGTAGCGTCCAGGGACCGGGCCGCGAAACGTGACAGAGGTAACACCGGAAGTCAGAAGTAAGAAGTCAAATTGCAGAAGTAAAGTTTCCCACGACTCTGCAGGAGCTTGGGCTTGTCACTTCTTCAATTTGACTTGTGCCTTTTGACTTGCCCTTCTGACCTTGCTGCGTCTCCCGCACAGGTGATAACTTAATCAGTTCCAGATTCCCGGCAGCCCAGCCCTGCCGACCGAGGCCTTCTCTTGTCCGCCGCCCCAGTGATTCCGCCTGCTGTCCGCAAGACCGCGCTGAACGCGGTCCACCGCCAGATGGGCGCAAAGATGGTTGAGTTCAACGGCTGGGATATGCCGGTCGAATATCCCGCGTCCATCGGATGCGGCATCGTTAATGAGCATTTGGCGGTCCGCACTGGCGTCGGAATTTTCGACGTCAGCCATATGGGAGATATTCGGCTCGCCGGCCCCGGCGCCCTCGCCGCTGTGCAGCATATCTCGATGAATGACGCCTCGCGACTTGCCATCGGCCAGGCGCAATATTCCGCGCTGCTTTATCCCGAAGGAACGTTTGTGGACGACGTCATCGTTCACCGCCTGGGCGAAGATGAATATCTGCTCGTGATCAACGCCGGCACGCGCGAGAAAGATTTCAACTGGGTTCGAGACAATACGCGCCAGTTCGATTGCAAGGTCGACCATCTCTCCGACGATTTCACGCAGATTGCGATTCAGGGCCCCAAGGCTGTGAACCTGCTTCAAAAACTTACCGACGCGGATCTGAGCGCGGTGAAATTCTATTGGGTAACGCGCGGAACTTTATGTGGCCTGAAGAATATCCTGATGGGCCGCACCGGCTACACCGCCGAAGATGGATTCGAGGTCTATATCCCGTCCGATGAAGCGACCAGCGCGCGTGTCTGGTACGCGATCCTCGATGCGGGCAAAGAGTTTGGCGCCGTCCCCTGCGGATTAGGTGCGCGCAACACGCTTCGCCTCGAAGGCAAGCTACCGCTCTATGGACACGAAATTTCCGACACGATCAACGTCTGGGAAGCGGGCCTCGACCGCTGGTGCAAAATGGAAAAGCCGGAGTTCGTCGGACGCGCAGCGTTAGAGAAAGCTCGCAGCGAAGGCTTGAAGCGTACGCTGGTCGGGCTTGAGATGGTCGATCGCGGCATCGCCCGCGACGGCTATAAAGTTCTTGACGATAGTGGCCGTGAAATCGGCTACGTCACCAGCGGATCGCCCGCGCCGTTCCTGAAAAAAAATATCGCGCTCGCCTATGTGCCGCCCGCGTACGCCGCGGTGGGAGCGAGCGTGAGAGTTGACGTCCGCGGCCAGGGCGTGAAAGCCCAGGTAGTGCCGACGCCGTTTTACAAGCGTCCAAAGAAAGCTTGACCGTAGCGCCGGCATCTTGCCGGCGGTCCCGAGATCGAGTCAGGAGCGAGAATCGAATGTCATACCCGACCGACCGCAAATATACGAAAGAACATGAATGGATCTCCAACGACGGCAGAATCGGCATCACCGTCCACGCCCAGGATTCCCTGGGAGACATCGTTTTTGTCGAACTCCCCAAGGTGGGCACGGAACTCTCCGCGGGCAAAACATTTGGCACAGTTGAGTCAGTGAAGGCCGTTTCGGATTTGTATGCTCCCGCCTCGGGCACCGTGACCGAAGTCAATGGGGAACTGGCCACCGCGCCCGAAAAAGTAAATAAAGATGCACACGGCTCGTGGATGGTCAAAATCAAGATCAGAGATCCGGCCGAGCTGAACGCGCTGCTGTCGGCCGCGGATTACGAGAAGTTCGTGGCAGAGGAAGGCGCCCACTGAGATTTGCGAAGAACAACCGCTTCGAGACGCAGATCATTCAGGTGCCGTATGATTCCGGACAGAAAAATGTCCGCATGGGAGCGGGACCAGGGCGTTTGATGGCCCGCGGGTTAGGCTCGCTCTCGGACGTCACCATAGACCAGATCGAGGTCGAGGAGTTCGCTTTCGAATTGGGGACGACGTTCCGCGTACTTCGAGCGCTCGCGGAGAAGGTGACAGTTGCCGTGCAATCCAATCGTTTTCCGCTGATACTTGCCGGAGGCTGCCTAAGCTGCGTGGGTACGCTCGCCGGCGTGGGAGCGGAATCTGCCGCGATAGTGTGGCTGGATGCGCATGGCGATTTCAATACCCCGGAAACGACCGTCAGCGGATTTCTCGATGGCATGGCTCTGGCCGCGGCCAGCGGTCGTTGCTGGCAGAACCTTACTTCCTCGGTCCCCGGATTCCGGCCGGTCCGGGAGCAGGATGTGCTTCTGATTGGTGCGCGCGATCTTGATCCGGAAGAACGCGCCTTGCTGGAAAACTCCGCCATCACCGCGATCGACACAGCCACGATCCGCAAGCGCGGCGCGAAGGGTGCGCTGTGCCGGGCGCTCGACGCTCTTAGCGCCGATCGGATTTACCTGCACGTGGATTTGGATGTGCTCGACCTTAGCGAGGCGCGAGTCAATCAGTTCTCTTCCACCGGTGGCCTGACTCTTGCCGAACTGCTGGAAACTGTGCGCGAGGTTGTCGTCGCGCGGCCAGTCGCTGCCGCCGCGATCACGGCCTATGATCCGTCGTACGACGAAGATGGCAGGGCTCTGCGGGCGGGCACGGCTTTGGTCATGGAACTCATCGGTAGCAATCGCGACAGCTTTGCCCGGGCCAATGCATGAGCACCCGCTAGAATCGAAGTAAACGGAGAAGCGTCTAAATACTCTTATGCGTTACTTACCTAAATCCCCCTCCGATCGCGAGGCCATGCTGAAGGCGATCGGGATCCGCTCGGTGGACGATCTTTTCTCGCCCATCCCCGCGCAGTATCGGCTGACGCGCGATTTGGCCATCCACCGCCAGATGGCGGAGTCGGAAATCGTCGACTGGTTCAAGCAGCGCGCGCAGGAGAACGGCGAAGGCTATACCAGCTTTCTCGGCGCCGGAGCCTACTTCCACTACCGGCCCGTCGTGATCGACGCCCTCGTGCAGCGCGGCGAGTTCCTCACTTCGTATACCCCCTACCAGGCCGAGTTCGCGCAGGGAACTTTGCAGGCCATCTTCGAATTTCAAACCATGATCGCCGACCTCACCGGCATGGACCTCGCGAATGCTTCCATGTACGACGGTTCGACGGGCGCGGCCGAAGCCGTGATGATGGCCGTCCGCATCACCGGCAAGCGCGGAGCGGTGGTGGCGCGGAGCCTGCATCCGGAATACCACGAGGTTATCCGCACCTACGCGACGCACCAAAGCATTCCGTTGTCATCGATCGACTACACCGACTCCGGACAGATTGACGCGAAGGCGCTCGAAGCCGCCATCGGCGACGATACCGCGTGCGTGCTGATTCAGTCGCCGAATTTCTTTGGGACCATCGAAGATGTGGACGCGATTGCCGAAATCGCCCACAAACGCGGCGCGCTGCTGATCGTCTCGATCGCCGAGGCTGTGTCGCTCGGCATCGTCGAGCCGCCGCGCTCGGCCGACATTGTCGCGATGGAGGCGCAATCGTTCGGCGTGCCCCTTGGATTCGGTGGGCCGTACTGCGGCGTTCTCGCCACCAAAGAAAAATTTGTTCGACAGATGCCGGGGCGTCTCGTAGGTCAAACGGTCGACAAGAACGGTAAGCGCGGATTCGTCCTCACGCTGGCCACCCGCGAGCAGCATATTCGGCGCGAGAAGGCCACCTCCAACATCTGCACCAACCAGGCGCTGGTAGCCTTGATGGTGAACATCTTCATGACCGTTTACGGCAAAGTCGGACTCAAAGAGTTGGCGAAACAAAACCTGGCGAAAGCCGCGTATGCTGCAGGCCAGTTCTCGAAACACGCCAAGGTCCTGTTCGCGGGCGCGCCGCGCTTCAACGAATTCGTGGTTGAGTCGAGCGAAGATCCCTATGCGATCAACTCGCGCCTGCTCGGCCACAAAATTGTCGGAGGCTTGCCACTCAAAAAGTTCTATCCAGAGCTGGGCAATGCCGCCCTGTGGTGCTGTACAGAATTGACCACACGTTCCATGATCGACACCGCCGTCGGCCTCGTCGGCGAAAGCGAGCGCAGTGTCGGCACCATGAAAGAAGCCGAGCGGGAACAGGAGTTCGTGCGGTGAGGCGGACGCACTAATAACCATAAGCCAATGGAATACAGATGTACGGAATGCGGCGGAAATGGAAAATGCAGAGAATGCTTCGGAACGGGTACGAACACTCACCTCAATGAAGATCAACCCAAATGCGGCAACTGCTCAGGAATAGGTATCTGCCCGACTTGTCATGGAGACGGATCGTCCTTGAGTCCTGACCGGAGTCTCTTCCGGCCTTGGACTTGGTGGAAAATGAGGTGATGCCGAACATCATTTTGAAGGGGCGCGGCTTCAGCGCCGCCGTAACTTACGTCAGCCGCGGAGCGGCGAAATAAGAAAGCCCACGGCGCAAGCCGTGGGTAGAGATCAAAATTAATGACCAGCCCCAAAGGGGCGAAAGAAACGAATACATGAAACATCAGACTCGCAAAGCCACGCGCCACATCAGCCAGAACGAAGGCCTCATCTTCGAAAAGTCCTCGCCCGGCAAAGCCGCCTGGAAGCTGCCGCCGCTCGATGTCCCTGAAGTGGACACCGCGCAACTCCTCGGCAAGCAGGAGCGCCAGGATATGGGCTCCATGCCCGAAGTCAGCGAGATCGAAATCATCCGCCACTTCACTCGTCTCTCTACCTGGAATTACGCCATTGATCTCGGCATGTATCCGCTCGGCTCCTGCACCATGAAATACAACCCCCGCGTGAACGAATTCGTCTCGCGCATAGACGGACTCGCCAACGGACATCCCTACCAGCCCGAAAAGGTTTCCCAGGGCGCGATGCACATCATGAAGACGTTGAGCGACTGCCTGCTTGAAATCACCGGCATGGACGCGATCACTCTTCAACCGGCCGCCGGCGCGCACGGAGAATTGACCGGCCTGTTGATGGTGCGCGCTTACCATCACTCAAAAGGGCGGCCGCGCAAGAAGATTCTGATTCCCGATTCCGCTCACGGCACCAATCCCGCCACCGCCGCCATGGTGGGCTATGCGGTCGAAAATTTGAAGTCGAACAGCCGTGGCATGGTCGACGTGGCCGCGCTCGAATCGCAGATGAACGAAGATGTAGCCGCGCTCATGGTCACCAATCCCAACACGCTCGGCGTCTTCGAGCAGGAGATTCACAAGATCGCCGAGTTGATGCATGCCAAAGGCGGTCTGCTCTACATGGATGGCGCCAACATGAACGCGCTCGTCGCCAAGGCTCGCCCCGGCGATTTCGGCGTGGATCTCATGCACATGAATCTGCACAAAACTTTTTCCACGCCGCATGGTGGAGGCGGTCCCGGCTCCGGCCCGGTCGCGGTGAAGAAGATTCTTGAGCCCTTCTTGCCCACGCCCGTCCTGATCACCAAACCTGATGGCACGCTCGGTTTCGAGTACAACCGTCCGCAGTCGGTTGGCCGCGTGCGCGCCTTCTATGGAAACTTCGGAATGTTCATCCGCGCGCTCGCCTACATTTTTGCCAACGGCCCCGATGGCCTGCGCCAGACCACCGAAGATGCGGTCCTCAATGCCAACTACATTCGCAAGGGTTTGGAAGGCGTATACGACCTGCCGTACGACACGCCGTCGATGCACGAAGTTGTCTTCAGCGATAAAGTGCAGTCGAAAAAAGGCGTGCGCACCATGGACCTGGCGAAGCGGCTGATCGATTATGGATTCCATCCCTATACGACGGCGTTTCCGCTGATTGTGCCGGGCGCACTGATGATCGAGCCGACCGAGAGCGAGCCAAAAGAAGAACTCGATCTGTTCATCGAAGCGATGAAGTCGATTGCCGAAGAGGTAGAGGAAGATCCGCAGTTCGTACTCGACGCTCCGCATAATACGCGGATTTCGCGGCTGGATGAGACGGCGGCGGCGCGTAAGCCAATATTACGGTGGAAGCCGGAGACGGCGGGAAGCTAGCGTGAAGAAGACTCGCCGCCGACCAAAGCCACTCTCTGCCGATGCCATCGCCCGCCTAGCCGATCAGGGAAAAGACATCTCGCGCTTCTTCACGAACAACGGCCGCATGGTTACGCGTGCTGTGCGCGCGTCTTCTGCTTCTGCTTGTACATCGCGGCGTCGGCGTGTTCCACCACATCCTTGAGCGTCTGTCCCGGCTGCCATTCCGTCAGCCCGATCGCGGCATCGATGTGGACCTTCACCTCGCCCGTCCCCTTACCGGTTTTGATCGTGTAGTCGCCGAACACCCACTTATTCACGCGCTCGATTTGAGCGGTCCCTCCGGCAAGGTCGCAGTCCATCACCAGCATGAATTCATCCCCGCCCCAGCGCCCGATCAGGCCACTGCCCCGCATGGCCGAGCGCAGTTCCTGAGCAAACTGCTGCAGCAGGCTGTCGCCGGCCAGGTGGCCGTGCTGGTCGTTGATCCGCTTCAGCTTGTTCACGTCGAGCATGGCCGCGCAAAAAGGCTGCTTGCTGGCAATGCGTTGTTCGATCCTTCCCTCGAGGTTGCGGCGGTTAGCGAGCCCGGTGAGCGCGTCGCGTGAGGCAAGCTCTTCCACTTCTTTCAGTTTCGTTTCGTAGGTCGAAACTTCGGTTTTCAGCTGGCTCACTAACTTCGTGCTGTCCTGCTCCATCTTGTCCACATAGCTCTTCAGTTCGAGAGCTTCCTTGACCAGCGATGCGCGGACTTTAGTCAGATCCTCAAGGCTCGAAATGGTCTTCAGACGGTCTGTGAACTGGCCGAACTGGGCAGTGTAATGATGGTCGCGTTCTCCCACAGATTCGGCGGTGCGCGCCAACATGGTCAGCAACTCTTTTACTTCCGTGGTTCTGGCCTGGTAGAACTTCTTGGTGCGGTCCTCCCAGAGCGCGAATTGCTCCCCCACCTCGCGCTCGCCCTCCTGCAGAACAGAAACTGTGAGCGCGCCATCCAGCCGATTTTCAACCTGGGCAAGATTCTGCTGCAGATCGCAGCCCACCGGTGGACAAGCCTGCGCAGCGCTCGTACCTGCGGCTGTCAGCGCGGAGCGATAGGCCTGCAAGGTCGCGGACAGCAATTCGGTGGGGTCTTCGGTCTTTGTCTTTGCCGAAGCCTCCTCTGGATTCATCTCCAGATATTTTTTTAGCGAGATCACGATTTCAGTTCTCCACCTCCATGGTAGAGTCTCCCAACACTCTATCGGCACTTCTCTCTATAACCTTAGTTACTTCCGGCGAAGTGGCTACCAATGTACTTCTAATCTTTCGCTAGACATGACTGCCGGGCAGATATTCATCGCGGACAAACAAAAAGCCCCAGAGGTGTCCGGCCTCCGGGGAATGATTGGTGGACGATATAGTAAGGTTACGCTTCCGCCGCAGCGCTTTTGATCGTCCACCGTAACTGTGGCGGCAACTTTGCTGTATTCTTCGGCAAAATGTCCAGATAGATTACCGCGTACCGGAAGATCATCACCGCGGCCGTCAGAACCATCAGGGTGGCCGCAAACTCAGTCCACTGTGGCACGTAGTAAACGCCCGAACTGCGCTGCAAACCGGTCACTGAGACATCCAGTCGGTTGGCCATGAAGCCTGCCACGATCATCGCGCAGGTCCAGTACAGCTTTTGCGGATCCTTGCGCACCTTTTCCACACTCAGCAGCACGATCGGCGCAATTACCAGCAGCACGACCTCCAGCCAGAATGAAAGCGTCTCTTCGCGCCACATGAACATATAGCGTAGCGCTTCGTTCCGTGACAGGTCGACCACGCGGAAGATCCCGTAGATGGCCAGCAAAGGCGCAATCACCCGGCTCACGTCCGCCAGGATGCGCGGATCGAGCTTCACATCCAGCGACCGGATCGAAAGATACAGTGCCATGATCGTGACCGCCAGGCCAGCCGGGATCGCCGACAGGTAGAACAGGGTGGTCAGATTCGGGCTGTACCACAGCGGATCAAGTTTGCCCTCGGTGAGCAGGTAAAGGCCGCCCAGAAACGACTGGTGCAGGGAAGAGAGCACTACGCCGATCAGTACCAGCGCGATTAATACTTCGTGGTGCCACTTCAAGTACCAGTCGCGCAACCCAACCAGCGGAATCTTCTCCACCAGCGCGGGTGAGAATTCCAGCGCCAGCACGGTCGAGTAGAGCATC
>JBAQJU010000256.1:0-10142 GCA_049300475.1 Terriglobales bacterium
GGGGAAAGCACAATTGGAAATTCGGCGCCGGCCTCTCGCCTTATCAGGAGAATCTCGTCTACGGCTATTACTTGAATGGGGAACTGGACTTCTACACCGGCACCACAACCGGTTCAGGCAACGACTATGCGGATTTTCTACTCGGCATACCCGACGCGTATTTCCAGAATGCCCTGGCTCCTTCCAACATTCGCAGCAAAAGCACTTATTTGTTCGGCCAGGACGAGTGGCACGTCCGCAAGAACCTGGTTCTTACTCTGGGCTTGCGCTACGAATACAACTCGCCCAAGTACGACACTCAGGGACGAACTTTTTCGGTCATACCCGGACTTCAGTCAAGGAGATTCGTCAATGCGCCGCCCGGACTGGTGTTTCCCGGCGACCCCGGTGCCCCCACTGGAACTAACTTTCCCGACAAGAAGAACTTCGCGCCCCGCTTCGGATTTGCCTGGGATCCGACCGGCAGCGGCAAAACCAGCCTGCGCGGCGGCGTCGGCATTTTCTACGACATCCTGAAGGGCGAAGACAACCTTCAGTTCAACGGCCAGCCTCCCTTCGTAGGCTCCGCGGGCCTTTACTACAATTCTCCGGACTACCTGCCCACTTGCGCCAACCCCAACGGTTGTGCCGTAACCGCGCCCCTTACCTACATGAGCCAACCTTTCCAGAATGCGTGCAATTATGACGCGGACGGCAACTGCATCAGTCTGGGCGTGGCCAATACTTTTCCGTCAAAGCCTCCCGCCTCCAACACCGATTTCACCCCCTTCCTTCCCGTCAATACCACCGGCGCTATCTATCTGGACGATCCCCACCTGCGCACGCCCTACGTCTACCAATACAACCTCAGCCTGCAGCGTAATATTTTTGCCGACATGGTTCTGGAGACGAACTACGTTGGAAGTTCAGGGCGCGGTCTGACGTCGCTCAGGGATATCAACCCCACGATGCTGGGCAGCACCAATCGTCTCCTCAATGAGAGCAGCGGCAACTGCGGATCCTACATGTATGTCGTCTGCTATGGCCAACTGCCTGAATTCCAGAACGTTTCCGACGCGAACTACAACGCCCTCGAAGCGAGCCTCACCCGTCAACCGAAAGACTCGCGCCTGGGCACGGTTTATTACACCCTGGCATACACCTACGGCCATAACATCGATAATGCTTCCGGGTTCGCGCAACGCAATGCCAGTGTGCCTGCCTACAACCCACATCTTTTCTACGCTTCCGGTGATACTGACGTGCGCCATCGCATCAGCCTGAGCGGAGGATGGGATTTGCCCCTCGATCGCGCGTGGACGACCGGGCCAAAGCGCCTCACCAGAGGCTGGAGCCTCTACCCGATCTTTACCTATCGAACCGGCTTTCCCATCGATATCCCATCCGGACAATATGGTTTGCCCGATTCCTCCGACCCTGCCAATCCGGGCACCTCGGGCGCCGGCGACCCCTATCTCACCCGCGCCGCGGTGGTTGCCCCAATAAGAACGTTCAATCCCCGGAAGCTACGCACAATTAATGAGATTACATATGGCACTAATCCCATCACGGGCGGCTGCCAGATCACCACCCGGGCCGTCACCGGCAACTTTATCTTTGATCCCAATAGCTTTTCTGATGTGCCACTCGAGAACAACGAATACTATGACGGAGGCTTTCCGAATCCCTGCTTTCCCCAACTCGATCCCGTGAATAACCCGGCCGACCGCACCTACGGCGTTGCTCGTAATCTGCTCCGTGGTCCGACCCTGACCAACCTCGACATCGCCCTCGCCAAAACCACTTCGTTTACCGAGCGGATCAAACTGGAGTTTCGCGCCGAGTTCTTCAATGCCCTGAATCATCCCGAATTCGCTCAACCGACCTATGTCGATGGCGCAGCCAATATTGACGGGCCTACGTTTGGCCAGATCACTACCACCGGTACCTTCCGCGGCGCGACTCCCCGAATCGGCCAACTGGCGCTGCGCATGACATTCTAGGTCGCGCCGTTTCTGCGCGACCGGGGGGGGTGCCCTCAAACCTGCTGTAAGAGTCCAGAGGCCCAAATCTCGCACGGCATTACTCTGGGTGGTCACTGCCAAGCGCGTAATTATGGACCAGCATGGGGATGGGTAGGGAGTATCCCCTGGAATTTGATTCATGGACGAATAAACAACGGCTTGAATGGCTTGGTGAACATGGATGGAACTCAGGGACTTGTCCTCCTGAGGAAACTTGGGCCGCTGATGCGTCTAGGACTTTGGATAATTACAAGTAATGCGCCTATATAAAGGACTACGACTCTTAGGTGTCTGGAGATCGTTGGGGAGGCCTGAACGGAGCTGGGGCAGCTCGGAGGGACGTGGCGGCTCGAGGCGAGCGGAAAACTTGTGATTTCCGCCCGTTCAAGTCCTTCCGCGTAAAGGCTGGGAATTCCGAGGCTTCCCAGATGGTGAATTCGGGCGGATTTTAGCTCGCCGCTCGGGAACTGAACTTACTTTCCTGTTTGCCGACGATACGAGAGTGACCCGGAACGTGAGTTACTTCGGGGGCACAGGTGTGTTAAGGAAACTCACCAGGTCGCCGAGGTCGGTGGCCTTCAGGGTCGGCCATGGTATCCCCAATTCCTGAGCGCGATCAATCATGCGGGGGCCATGCCGCCAGAGTGCGGCGGCGAACGTAATTGTGGTGTAAGCTTCCGTGCCTGATCTAAGCCCGGGACCAGTCTGTGTCCCTTCCGCCGTACGGCCGTGGCAAGCTGCGCAGCCGCGATCAGAAAAGACGCGCTCGCCGACAAGGGGAGATCCAGTTGGCTCGAAGTACCGCAGGCTCGCAAGGAACGTTCGCAAGTCGGCCATGTCGTTGCCCTGAAGAACCGGAGGAGAAATCCCATTTTCGCGGGCCTGACGGAGCATTGCCGGTGCATGGTTCCACAGAACGCTAGCAAATTGCCCGGTCGTGAGTGGAAGATCACGCTCTGGCCCCAGTTCCGGGCCCACGCTGCCACCCTGCCCGCGTACGGAATGGCACGGCATGCATCTGCTCTGGAACACGCCCCACCCAAGCTCTGCATTGCCGGATATTTCCCGTGTGTTCGTCGATGGCTGGGGAGCACTGAGACGCACATAAGCGATCAGATCGTTCATCTCATTGCCGGTGAACTGGGGCCATTGTCCCAGGGTGCTGGTAATAGGGGCAACCATTGACCCGGCGTGGTTAAACATGGTGAGTGTCCAGGCGTTCGAGTTAGAACGGGCAGCGATCTTAGATAACTCGGGCGCCCCCTGGCCACCCGTCCCGCCCACCGAATGGCAGCGGACGCAACCCTTCCCGTTGAACACCCGCTGGCCAGCGCTAGCGTCCCCGGCGCGGTCAATGCTGCTTGCTTGGTACAGGAACGCAAGAATGTCTGCCATTTCTTGCGGGTTCAACTGGGGATAAGGATCGTTCTTTTGGCGAATCTGCCGCCACATGCCTGGTCCGTGATTCCACAACACTGCGGCCAGCCACCCCATTGCGGGAGTATCCGGGTGCCTTCCGGAGAGATCAGGTGCAACCCGGCCACCGGATCCATTGATGGAATGGCAAATGCTGCATTGCTTGTCACCAAAAAACAGTGCGGCGCCTTTCTGGGGTTCGCCGACAATGTAAGGTGCGCGGCGCACAACTGACGGGGCGTGGCGCAGCTGTATAAAGACAGCCACCATTAGAGCTGCAGTAATCAGTGCTGCAGCGATCCAAATGAGAAGCTCCTTGCGTTCATTCAGCATTGTCATACACAGCGCTCCTTTCTTACGTCCGGCCCGTGAGATGGGAAACGTATCGCGTTCCGCCCGATCCACAGGGCGGTCGAGGACTGATGAATCGCAAAGCGAAGGGCCTCACTTCTGTTCCAAGTTCCCGATATAGAGCCCGAGCCCCCTGATACCAACCGATTCAAGAAGAGTGCATCTGCCGGTCTAACTCTCTACCTTCTTCATGTAAAGCCGGATTCCCAGCAACATTAGGGCGATCGCGACCAGAGATAGGCCTAGCCCGACACGACGATGGTTGCGCTCAGCCATTGCCGCGTTACCAGCGTGCAGGTTCCTGGCGGCGATCTTCAGTCCGGCTTGAATATCCTCATCCACGAGTTCCGTCCGGAAGCTATGGATGGTGACTCGAGCCTTGGTCAGCGAATCCCGTGCCTGATCCTGTCCCAGCCGAGCCTCGCTCACCTCCATGCCAGAAGACTCGGCGACACCGAGAACCTGGTCTGCGCTTTTGATGGCCGCGTCCAATCGACTCAAGCGACTCTGTAATCCCGCCCTTGCTTGATCACAGGCGTCACCTGGGGTATGACACCGCATGCAGACGGCTTCCGGACCAGTGCCAAGCATCGCGTCCGATGGATGGCTGATGCCATGATTGCTATGACACACGACGCATCCTGGAAGAGAAGCCGCTTCAAAGGCCTTTTTGTGCGAACTTTTTTCGTACATCTGGGCTTGGAAAGCGTGACAGTTCGAGCACACATTCTGGACCTTGTCTACTCCGGGCGGCGCCGCGCCATGGTTTCCATGACACGTTGTGCAGGTGGGCGCACTCAGATCGCCTCGCACCGCAAGCGCCTGGTGGTGCACGCTCGTGCTGTATTTTGCGAACTGATCGGTGGGAATGGAATATCCCTTCATGTAGCTCGCGTCAGCATGGCAGCGAGCGCACGTGGTGGCCACGTTGACCGGATTCACGGTGGAGCGGGGATCGCTGGGCGCCCGTATATCGTGGACACTATGACAATCCGTGCACACGGCTACCTTCGTGTCTCCAGCCGCGAGGCGCTTGCCGTGCACACTGGTGTGGTACTGGCCCAACTGGTCGGTACGCAAACTGGGGTTGAACTGCCGAATATAGGCGGGATCGGAGTGACAAGTTCCACACAACTGCGGAACCTGCTTGTGATCGATCTTGCCTTTCCAACCGGCCTTACGGCTCATGGCTTTGTCGGGATCGTCGCTGGTTGGGTCGCCTCCGTGGCAACTGGCGCAAGTTAGACCTTTTTGCGCGTGTACGTCCTGACTGAACTTCTCCTGGCTTACCCCGAGGGGATCCGGCAAGGCAGAGTGACAATCCAAGCAGGTGTTCCTGGTTTGCCCATAACCCAGGCACGCCGCGAGCACGACGAATCCGGCCAGCCCGACATGGACTGCTCTGAACGGTCGGAGATTATTTCGCAAGATAGCCATAAACACTCATACCTGCCATGTAGGCAAGAGCAAACGCGGCAACGCCGGTGATCCACCCCTTCGTGCGCGAGGGTTGATCACTCTCAAAGAAAGGCAGCAGGAGCCACAACAAGCCGACCAGGCCAAACGTAAGCACACCCAGCACGTCTCCGTCGATAAACCACACCTTGGAAGGGATGAGCTTGAGCGTCTGGAACATGAAGAGGAAGTACCATTCGGGCTTGATTCCCGCGGGCGCAGCCGCAAAAGGATCTGCCTTGACGCCAAGGTTCCAGGGAAAGACCGCCGCCAACGCGCCCAGCACACCCAGGGCCGCGTACCAAGCCATCATTTCCCGCAGCATGAAGTTGGGAAAGAATTTCATTTCCCGTTTTGCAGACGGATTCGCGGTCCATTGCACTTCCAGTTTCGGGGGGATGCTGATGCCAAGGCGCTGAACCAGTAAGAGGTGGAGCAGAATCAGCAAGGTTGTCAATCCGGGCAGGACAGCGACATGGAATCCAAAGAACCTGGTCAGCGTGGCTCCCGTCACCTCTTCACCGCCGCGGAGAAAGATCATCATGGGCTTGCCGACGAGCGGAACCTGCCCGGTAATCTCGGTACCGACCTTGGTGGCAAAGAATGCCAGGGTATTCCACGGCAGCAAGTAGCCGCTGAAACCGAACCCCATGACCAGAAATAGCAGGATTACTCCGCTGATCCATGTGAGCTCACGCGGTTTGCGGTACGATTTCAGGAAGAGCACGCTGAACATGTGGGCGAACGCGGTAAAGATCATTAGGTTCGCCGACCAGGAGTGGATCGACCGAATCAGCCAGCCGAATTGCACCTGGGTCATGATGTACTGGACGCTTTCGAAGGCCTCGCTCGCTCCCGGCCGGTAGTACAGAAGCAGCAGGATCCCGGTCAGCACCTGGATGCCGAACAGGAACAGAGTGATCCCCCCGAGGAAATACCAATAGGAGAGGCGATGGAGAGGAACAGTTTTCTTCCGCAAGGGCGCGACCAGGTCATGCCAGCCGAGCCGCTCGTCCAGCCAATTCCACACGTCGCGTAGGGGACTCATCTCAAGACTCCCGCCGACGCCTTACGAATATCTCGTCCCCTCGCACCTGCACCTCAAAGGCTTCCAGAGGGCGCGGCGGAGGGCCCGAAATATTTCGGCCGTTGAGGTCGTACTTGCCGTTGTGGCAGGCGCACCAGACCTGGCGGAGATCGTCGCGGTACTGCACTGTGCAGGAGAGGTGCGTACAGGTCGCCGACATGGCGCGGTACTCTCCGCTGGAAGTGCGGATCAGCAGGCCGGGACGATTGCCAAAGCGGAAGACCTTTCCACTGTTCGGTTTCAACTCGCCGATACGCCCGGCTACGACCGCGTCGCTGCCAATGTCGGAGGCTTTCGGGGGCACGAGATAACGCAAGACGGGATACAGGAACGCAACCGCGGTCGCCAGAAATCCGCTGCCCAGCAGCACCTCGACAAATCGTCTGCGAGGTATAGGCGGCGAAAGCGGATCGCCCGCGTTGGCGATCCCACGGCTGTCTGTTGGCATTCGTTTCTCCTGCTAACCGAAATCTTGCCTCTGCCGCAAACCTACTTCTTCTTCCCCATTTCGCGGAGGTACCCGACGAGCTGGTTGATCTGCTCTCCTGTCAGCTTGCCTTCAAAGGCTGGCATCTTGCCCTTGCCTTTTGCGATCACCGTTTTCAAATCCGCGTCCGATTGCTTTTGGACGTCGGCGGAATGAAAGTCGCGAATTTTGAGGTTCTTCCCCATGGTTGTTTGCGCGGAGCCATCGGGTCCATGACACATGGCGCACTTGCTCGCGAAAAGGTCTTTTGCGGGAGTATTCTGCGCTACCGCCCCGGCAGCCAACGCAATCATCAGAAGTACGTACAATGTAATTGTGTTTTTCATTCGGTCTCCTTTGATTCTTCAAAATATTTGTCGAGAGTCTGGTGTAGATCGATGGCCGAGATGCACCAGCAAATCTCTATCCGGTGTGTTCTTTGCCGGTTGTCGCATTGTTCCCGTTGGCTTCTCGCGACTTCTGCCCGAGATCTTTGCGTGCCTCTTTGGATTGACAACTCGCCATGAAAATGTCGCGGCAGCTTAGCACCGAGTTTGGGCACGGCACTGTGACATACGACCCAAACCAGTGTGAGCGGGATCACAGTTTGTAAACGAATGGCGCAATCAGATGTCGTAAACGAACACCTCGATAACGGCTTTGACATGACTCCACAAGTCCGACTTCTGGAGAGTTAGTGCTGTGATGCACTCGATCGTCGAACTCGATTGTTCCCGAGTGACGTTAGAGCTGTATCGGAAGCGAACCGGCGCAACGGTTTCGGTCGGCTTGGACCTCAGAGTTCGCTTTCGATACAGCCGTTTGAAGGGAGCCGCTTTGTTCGAAATGGCGATAATTTCGCCAACTATCCGAATCAGTTCTACCGCAAGTGAATCCAGCTTGCGATCCAGAAGATATGTCTGGATCTTCATTTTTTAATTCTCTCCCCATTATTGGATGCCCCGTCCTAACAGGACTGTCTTGATGGTCTGGAACATAATCAGCAGATCCAGACCAATCGAAGCGTTCTTGATGTAGAAGAGGTCATACTGGAGTTCTTCGTGCGCATCCTCGACTGTGCTGACGTGCTTGTACCTTACCCGCGCCCAACCCGTGAGGCCGGGCCGCACCATGTGGCGCACCCCGTAATAGGGAATCTCGCGGGAAAGCCATTCAACAAATTCCGGACGTTCCGGGCGTGGTCCAACGATCGCCATATCGCCTTTGAGCACGCACCACAACTGGGGAATGTCATCGAGGCGCAGGGAGCGGAGAAACTTGCCGACGCGGGTCACGCGGGGATCGTTATTGACCGCCCACTTCGGGCCACTCAAGGCTTCCGCGTCCTGGCGCATCGTGCGGAACTTCACAACATTGAAGAGCCGACCTCCCTTGCCGACTCGCGTCTGCGTATAAAATACCGGTTCCCCGGAATCGAGGCGGACGACGAGCGCGATCAGCGGAATCAAAGGCAGCGCGAGGATAAGACTGATCAGCGAGATAACGATGGAGATCACCCGTCGAACCAGGCGGAAGACAGTACTACGGCGAAATCCTTCACCATGAACCAGCCAACCGGGATACAGATTTTCGACCTCGATCTTGCCGGAA
This sequence comes from Terriglobales bacterium, assembly GCA_049300475.1. GTDB lineage: Bacteria > Acidobacteriota > Terriglobia > Terriglobales > Acidobacteriaceae > Acidiflorens. The sequence goes on from JBAQJU010000256.1 coordinate 8,390, forward strand.
ATCCTTTCCAGCCACAAAGCCGCTTCCTCGATCTTGACCCCCTGCGTGCGCAGGTCGAGCAGTTCCTGCATGGGGATCGTACCCCGGCGATCCGGCATGGCGAGGATGACGCGATGGATCTTCTGCTTGTGGACAACTTCCATCAGGTGCGCACCTACCGACTCGCGGGTTATCGCCCCTTCTAGCTTGCCGGTCCAACTCGCGATCTCGACGCCGATCTCGGGATTCTGCCGCAGGCCTTGCACCAAGCGCAGGGCGCGCTCACCCGTGCCCAGTACGTAGACACGTTCGACCAGAATCGGCAACTGAATCAACCAGGTAAAACCGATTCGCCATCCGAACAGGGCGACGGTGAGGATCAACAAGCCCACCGCCGAAGATCCGTTCCCCAGCAAGAAGTCGGGCCGGATATAGGACACTGCCGCCAGGAAAAAGGCAAGCAGTCCCGGAACCATGAGCAAGCGGAAATACAGTTCCCCTCGGGTGTTGAGCCGCGCGGTGTCGTAAAGGTCGAACCAGTACGATAAGAGCAGCACCAGCAGCGTTAGTGTCAGAATCTTGAGATAGCCGCCTTCATAGTTCAGTACTTGGTAGCTATCCTGACGGAAGGCATACACTGCTCCCAGCAGGAATGAGGTCCACACGATCAGGCCCTCGCCAATCAGCAGGATCACCATGCGGACCGGGTAGTAAACATTGAAGAGCCGAATCAACTTGGCCTCTTTTCAAACTCATCTCGCTACTAGGCTTGCCGGTTCACGACCTCGCCATGGTAGCGCTTCGTCCGGGCGCTCGCTGAACATGAGGAAGAGGTGTACTAAGTTAGCCCCCGAATAACAACACTACGTACACGGGCGAAAGACGGTGTGTAACTAGCGCAGGATTCTGCGCTCGGCGGGGTTGCTTTGTCAAGACGGAAGACGTGATGGTTGTAACCAGTCCTTTGCACCGATTACCTACCACTCGGTTGCTGGCGAAATGAGATGTAACGCCAACAACGCGCATACCCACTCACGTTCAGTTGGACTAAAATCAAATCCCTTACTGCATGTGCAGGGCTGCACGTTGTGAATTGAGAGGGGGGCTACAATCAGTTTGACGCACCAGCCAAGGGAGTAGCGTGTTCTGGTTACTTATCTACGTTGCCGTCGTTGCGGTGTTCCTCATACTCAGGCTGATCGGAAGCCATCAGCGCCTCGCGCGCGAAAACGATGCCTATCGCACCAATCTGGATGCGCTCATTGTCGCCCGCACTCAGCAATGGAAAACGGCCCTTTCCAACCTGGAGAAGTCCTATGACCTCACGCTCGAAGCCTTGGGCGATGCGCTCGACGCCAACAACACCGCAGGCCACTCCCGACGCGTCACCGCATACACCATCGTTTTGGCGCGCAAAATGGGTCTTACCAAAGACGAGATCAAAGTCATAGCCCGTGGGGCCCTCCTGCATGATATCGGCAAGATGGCGATGTCTGTCCAGATATCGCTCAAGCCCACCAAACTCACGGAGCAGGAAATGGAAATTATGAAGGCGCACTGCTACCGCGGCTATGAGATAACCTCCCGCATCCCCTTTCTAGCCGAGTCTGCCGAAATCATTTACGCGCACCACGAGCGATACGACGGACTAGGTCTATGACCGTATGAAGATGTATATCTGTAGATACTCGCGGAAGGAACAAAAGAGCGGCATAGTGCAGGCATGCGAACCTACCATTGGGTGCATGTCAAGCTAACTAAGAAGGACCGTAAA
>JBAQJU010000257.1:0-7294 GCA_049300475.1 Terriglobales bacterium
GAGGTAATGTCGGCAGTCTCTTCACCGCCGAGATGAAGAGGAGCCAAATGGTGAATCCCCGATCCACAACTCGTGTCCCAACTCCCCCAGCAGTCGTTCGAACCAGCGCGCATGCCCGCCGGCCTCCATCCCGATACGCACCGCCCTGGCCCCCAGCGATCGGTAAAACTCTTCCGCTTCCGCCACGTGCTCCAATCGCCGCTGCTCGCATTCTCCTCCTTCCGTATTCACCATCGCGATTTGCTGAAACCTCGGGTGATAATCACAGCCTATAATCCACATGTCGGCTCTTTCTCCCGAGCCTTAGTCGCTGCAGCACAACTGCTCTACTCGGGCTTCGGGAGCCGATCTCGTTATGACATCACTGTGGTTTATGCTTCTGGCCGACACTATAATCAGAGCTCCCCGAGCGGGCCGCCGACGGCGAACGTTAGGCTCCATCTCTTCGTCCTCTCTGTATTCGAGATTGAGTTGCGTGTTTCGGTTACAACCGGTTCCTGCAAGCTCCAGTTGCCCGACGTTCTCGATTAGAATGCTCTGAGTTAAAAAGGAGCGAGCGTTGTGACCGAACCCGTTCGCATCGGCATCCTCGGCGACTTCAATCCTGAGTTCCGTTCTCATCACGCGACCAACGATGCCCTGCAGCATGCCGCCCGCAAGCTCGACCGGACGGTGGAATCCACATGGGTTCCGACTCCCTCGCTGCTGGAAGCAGCCGGACTCGCGCATCTCGACTCTTTCGACGGCCTTTGGGCCTCGGCGGGAAGTCCCTTCAAGAGCTTCGACGGCATGCTCAAGGGGATTGAGTTCGCGCGGGTTCACGACCGGCCATTTATTGGGACGTGCGCCGGCTTCCAGTACGCATTGATTGAGTGCGCCCGCAACGTGATTGGCATTCCCGACGCGACCACGGCCGAGGAAGATCCACACGCCAAGAACATCGTCATCTATCCGGTGTCCTGCGCCATTCCCAACCGCGCTCCCGGAGCTCCGAAGCTATCCGGAGTCGTGCCCCAGATCCACCTGCGGCCCGGCTCTTTCCTGGCCTCGTGCTACGGAGGCAAGGAAACCGTGGCGGAAGAATTCTTCTGCAACTACGAAGTGAATCCCGAGTTCGAATGGACTGCCATGGAAGCTGGATTCCCGGTGGTAGCCCGTGGCGAGCGGGGAGAATGCCGCGCCATCGAATCGCCCGCGCACCAGTTCTTTATCGCGACCCTGTTCCAGCCGCAACTCTCATCGCGCGAGGATAATCCTCACCCGCTCGTTGTAGCATTCGTCCAGGCCGTCGCCAAATTCCGCCACCAGCGGATGGATGATTCGATTCTCGCTTGACGTCTTGCGAGTACTATCGTGTTGAGGGTTCGAACCTCCCTCTTCGAGTCCATGGTTGGATGCCCGGCTTGTGAACACCCGGTTCGCGTTGACTTCGTAGCACATCCCGCCTACCATTTTCCAACGTCTTGAGGGGCCAAACATTGACAAATATGATCGGCCAAACCATCTCGCATTACCGCATTCTTGAAAAGCTGGGCGGCGGTGGAATGGGTGTGGTCTACAAGGCCGAAGACACCCGCTTAAGCCGCTTTGTCGCCCTCAAGTTCCTTCCCGAAGATGTGGCTCAGGATCGTCAGGCTCTGGAACGATTTCGGCGTGAAGCCAAGGCTGCATCGGCTCTGAACCATCCCAACATCTGCACCATTCACGACATCGGAGAGGAGAACGGCCAGGCCTTCATTGTCATGGAGTTCCTCGATGGTATGACCTTGAAGCATCGCATCGCCGGCCGCCCACTTGAACTCGACCTCCTCCTGTCGCTAGCCATTGAGACCGCCGACGCGCTGGATGCCGCTCACGCCGAAGGAATCGTGCACCGCGACATCAAGCCAGCCAACATTTTCGTCACCAAGCGCGGGCACGCCAAGGTTCTGGATTTCGGTCTCGCCAAGGTTACCGCCGATCCCCGTCGCCTTTCTGATCCAGGACTCACTTCGGCCCCGACTGCAGCCGTCGATCTCGAGCACCTCACCAGCCCGGGCACGGCGGTGGGGACCGTTGCGTACATGTCGCCGGAGCAGGCACGCGGCAAGGAACTCGACTCCCGCACCGATCTGTTTTCCTTTGGCACCGTGCTCTACGAGATGGCGACCGGAACCATACCGTTCCGAGGCGATACTTCCGCGGTGATCTTCGAATCCATTCTCGGCCGTGCCCCGGCTTCTCCTGTCCGTTTGAATCCCGATTTGCCTGCGGAACTGGAGCGCATCATCAACCGTGCGCTCGAGAAGGACCGTGATCTGCGCTACCAGCACGCTTCCGAGATGCGCGCCGAATTGCAGCGCTTGAAGCGCGACACCGATTCCAGCCGCCGCGTCGTTGCCGCTCCCGATGACGCCGCGCCAATCTCTGGCAGCGGCATCATGAGCGCGCGGCCCTCGAGCGGTTCGGCTACACCCGCTCCATCGGCTCCGTCCTCTGCCGTTACCGCAGCCGCAATTTCCGTGCCCGTTGCCGCGCACGTCAGTTCGCAGGCGGTGGCTGCTCCCACCAAAGCTGCGCCCGCTCAAAAGCGCTGGCTGGTTCCGGCTGCAACCGTAGTTGTCCTCGCTTTGCTCGCCGGCGGGATCTTCCTCATGCGCCAGCGTCAGGCCCATGCACTCACAAGCAAAGACTCGGTCGTACTGGCGGATTTTGTGAACACCACCGGCGACGCGGTGTTCGACGGCACGCTGAAACAGGCACTGGCCGTGCAACTGGAGCAGTCTCCGTACCTGAACCTGTTGCCCGAATCCCGCATCCGCGAAGCCCTGCGCTTCATGGGCCGCCAGCCCGATGAACGAATTACCAATGACGTAGCCCGCGAAATCTGCCTGCGTGAAGGCGCCAAGGCCATGCTTACCGGATCGATCGCCAGCCTCGGCACTCATTACGTGATCACGCTTTCCGCGCTGAATGCCCAGACCGGCGACGTGCTCGCCCGCGAAGATGCGGAGGCTGGAAGCAAGGAGCAAGTCCTCACGTCCCTCGACAAGGCGGCGTCCCAACTGCGCACTAAACTGGGCGAGTCAATTGGCTCGGTGCAAAAGTTTGCCACGCCGCTCGAACAGGCCACAACCTCGTCGCTTGAAGCCCTGCAGGCCTTCAGTCTTGGCCAGGCCGAGCACCAGAAGCTCGATGATGACAAAGCCATTCCCTATCTCAAGCGCGCCGTCGAACTCGATCCCAACTTCGCTATGGCGAACGCCACCTTGGGCGTTGCCTACAGCAACCTCACCCAAATCGAGCTGTCGGCGACTTTTATTACCAAGGCCTTCGATCTGAAAGACAGAGCCAGCGAACGCGAGCGGCTCTATATCTCATCGCATTACTATGACCTGGTTACGCGTGATATCGAGAAAGCGATTGGGATCTACGAGCAGTGGGTGCAAACCTACCCGCGCGACACGGCGCCGCGCGATAACCTTTCCTTGCGCTACACGGTAATCGGCCAGCATGAAAAAGCCTTGGCCAGTTCCAGCGATGCCATGCGCATCGACCCCAAGGACGCTTACGCCTACCAGAATGTCGCCGATGCCTATGAACGCCTCAACCGATTCGATGAAGCGCGCGCTGTGGCGGAACAAGCGATCGCGCAGAAGATGGGCCGCTCCATTCATTACACGCTCTTCGAACTCGCTTGCATTCGTGGCGATGAGGCGGCGCAGCGCCACGAACTGGAATGGGCCACCGGAACACCGGACGAGCCCTTTCTGACATGGTTCCATGCTCGCAGTGAGAACGCTCTTGGCAAACTGCGCCAGGCCCATGCCGATTACGCGCTGAGCGAAATCGCCAGCCAGCGTCTCGGTTACAAGGAATTCTCCGGCATCCTTCTGTCCAGCCAGGGTTCTGACGAAGCGACGTTAGGCAATCTCTCCGAGGCTCGCCAGCACGCTTCCCAGGCGCTCGCCAGTTCACAGGACCGTGACACGCGAGAGGGCGTCATGGTTCTGCTGGCCCAGACCGGAGACAGCGCGCGCAGCCAGAAGATGGCGGACGAATTGGTCCGCCAGTATCCTTCGGACACAATACTGAATAAAGTCTGGGTTCCTATTACGCAGGCCTTCAACGATCTGCAACGCAACCAGCCGGCGCAAGCCGTAACGCACCTCGAAATAGCCGTTCCCTATGAAATGGGCACGGGGCCCGGCTCTCCGGGTTTTGCGATCGACTATGTTCGTGCCCAGGCCTTCCTGCGGTTAAAGGATGGCGCCAAGGCCGCCGCCGAGTACCAGAAGATTCTTGCGCACCGTGGCATTGATCCGCTCGACGTTGCCTATAACCTCTCCCATCTCGGCCTGGGGCGCGCTTACGCCCTCCAGGGCAACAAGGAGCAGGCCAAGACCGCCTACCAGGATTTCTTTGCTGCATGGAAAGACGCCGATCCCGACATCCCAATCCTAAAGGAAGCCCGGGCGGAGTATGCGAAGCTGCAGTAGCTTAGCCCCCCATTAAGGTTTCGCGACCAGCGCCAAAAATTGTTCATAGCAATAGTTAAGATGCGTGGTGACGCGCTATTCCAATTTGGCAGGTGTGGGTTTCCAATTGGCAATCACAAAGACCGGCGGTGTTGTTCGCCCTACCGGCTCATTCACCAGAAACCGTTGGCCGTTCACCACATCGTATTCCGCTCCCTCGGGAAGCTGGAACAAGCTAACCGGTTTGCCGAAACGATGCTGCTTGAGATCGATCACCGGAACCGCCATAACCTGCCAGTCATTGGTTCGATAGAAAAGTTCCTTGCCGTCGCGGCTCCAGCGAGGATCATGACCGCCACCAAAGGAAATCTGGGTGACATCCGCACGACCGGGCGCGAACGGCCTCACGACAATTTGTATCGAGCCGGACTCATTCGACGGCAACGCGACCCAGGCGCCGTCCGGCGACAACCTCGGCCATTCGTTATCTGGAATGGGACAAATCAAGAAAGACTTCCCATTCGGGAGCGATTGCCCATAAACGGTTACCTCAGTCCCGGCGACAGGTTCGTGTACATACAAAATAGTATTTCCGTCCGGTGCTATGTCACTGATTAACTTCGACCCATCCAGCCCAGTTTTGATCATCTGCCCGTTGTCGCTGCTTCCTGTGTTCTTGACGAACATTTCTGCATAGGTATCCACCAGCACCGAATAGATAATTCTCTCGCCGCGTGTTGTCCACGCCGCCCAGCCGTTTCCCGGCTCATTCTGAAAGCTCTCTTGCCGTCTCGTACCATGTTCAAGATCGAGCGACCAGAGGTCGCCAGCGTGTGTTCTGGCGTCGAATAAGGACAAAAGAACCTGAGTTTCCCGGGCATCCAGGCGAGGAGAACCCGCATATTCAGGTTCTTCCAGCGTCTTCAGCACATGTCCCGAGCGACCGTACCAGCGCAAGAGCGTCAGGGGCGAGCTTTGTTCCTGCGCGGAGATGGATCCGTTCCTGGAGGCATCAAAGGCTGCCCAGCCGAATGCTGCGTAGAACCGCAACTGATTGGGATAAGCCAGGAATGGATCCCCAGTCACAGTTTTCGACTTCACATCAAATCGCTGTGCCATCAGGTACCCGTCCCGGCTGAAGAGGATGTAACCATCCGAGACATACTTTGGATCGCTGCCATTGCGGACGAGCACCTGCGCCTTCGAACTGTCCAACGAACCCAGGAGCAACTCGTGGTGCTTGTCCTGGCGGACTGCGGCAAAAAGAAAGTGGTTCCCGTCAGGAAGAAAATGAGGGTAGCCATATCCAGCATCCGGTCCTCCAACCTCGGGCGGCGCCTTCTCGCGGACCGTACAATCGTCGGACGACACACTGATAATCCTGGTGGGAGGCGCCGTCCAGGCAAGAATCGTACCGTCACGGTTCATCGTGCTTGGGAAGGCGTTAAATTTCTCGCATATCACCTCGTTCGCGCCACCCGTCGTCGAAAGCCGCAGCAATTTATCGTTTACCAACGCAACTACTGCCTTGCCATCGGGTGTCCACGTGAATGAGTAGTAATCTCCCGAGCTCTCGCTGCCTTCCAACAACCGCGGCGAAAGAGAGTCAAGGGCGCGCACCCACAGGGAGTTTTTCCCCTTGGCATCGGTCACAGGGTATGCGATCCGAGCCCCGTCGGGTGAAGGCACCGCGATTCCCTCGGAGGCCAACTTATATCCCGGAGGCGGATCAAGGGCGAACATAATCCTGGTCTGGGGGCGCAGGCGCGAAAAGGGCTGGCTGGAACGCATGAAAAGCGCGGCGGCGATCGCCAGAAGCAGCAATGTTGCAATCGCCCACCCAATACGTTCTCGCGGAAACCGGCGCTGCGATTTGACCGGTGGAATGCCCGACTGCGAACCGGCGTCCCTGATCCACTCCAGTTGCAGACGAACGTCATGGGCAGTCTGCCAGCGCTGATCTGGATCTTTCGCCAGGCACGTCTGCACTACACGATCAAGCGCCGGCGGAGAAAGTGGCTGCAGCGAACTGATTGGCGCCGGGTCGGAACCCAGAATAGCGGCGATGATGCCCGCCCGCGACGGGCCATGGAAAGCGGCGCGCCCGGTTTCCATTTCATACAGCAGCGTACCCAAGGCGAAAATGTCGGTGCGAGCGTCGGCATCTTTGGCCTCCAGTTGCTCCGGCGCCATGTACTGCAGCGTACCCACGATCACGCCTTCTTCCGTCAACGATTTCGATACGGTAGCTGCGTCAGTCGCCGCAGCGGAGCCCACTCCGGCGTTGGGCTTCGCAAGCCCGAAGTCCAGCAGCTTTACGCCGGTTTTAGTCAGCATCACGTTCGCCGGTTTCAGATCGCGATGAACGATGCCATGGCGATGAGCCGCTTCGAGCGCGGAAGCAATCTCCACGCCTACCCTCAGCACCTCTGAAACTGGTAGTGGACCTTTTGTGAGGCGGTCTTCGAGAGTTACCCCTTCAAGGTACTCGAGTACCACATAGTCGATACCATCCTGATTGCCAACGTCGAACAGCGCACAGATGTTGGGATGCGAGAGACCGGAAATCGCGCGGGCTTCGCGTTCGAAACGCGCCCGGCGCGCGGGATTGGAGGAGAGAGGCTCCCGCAGGATCTTAATCGCCACTGTGCGGCCCAAACGCGTGTCGCGCGCCCGATATACCTCACCCATGCCACCGGCGCCCAGACCTCCTAGGTCTATGACCGTATGAAGATGTATATCTGTAGATACTCGCGGAAGGAACAAAAGAGCGGCATAGTGCAGGCATGCGAACCTACCATTGGGTGCATGTCAAGCTAACTAAGAAGGACCGTAAA
>JBAQJU010000258.1:0-6783 GCA_049300475.1 Terriglobales bacterium
GTCCAGTAGCACCAGAAATACCACTTGTAATTGGCGTTGTGATAAAGCGGGTAGGTGATCGCAAAATTTACAACCTGTGCCACCAGAAAGTAAAAAAAGATCGGAAACTGCCGATGGATTTTACGCCGCCACACGACCGCCGCCACCACCGATTGCAGGATCGGTTGTGCCCACCACAAAAACATCGCCGTAGCGTGGCTGTACAGAGACATGAGATGGGGTGGACCGAAAGGATGCGACCTCGCGTGCATCACGCGGCCCCGATCCTTCACCACCTATCCTGAGGCACCTTACCCTACGGGGTCAATCTACTTAGGTAACCTTAGTAACCATTACCCTCCCCAGAAGGCCATCCCGGCCGGCCATGCCCTCCCAGGAAAGCGTGAATGCCCTACCGGTTGCCAGTCTTGCCCAGCGAGATCACGTAGGAGGAACTTGCAAATGCAGGAGGAATTTCCGCCCGCTGGCGGGCTGTGACGATCACGTTGTAATCCTCGCTGGCTCGAAGCCGCCCGAATACGGGGGTCGCCTCCTGAGGCTCGACCAGGGCCAGGTAACGCAGAAAACCAAAGACGTCGGCGGTCGGCTCCAACCCGGGCGCGACAAACGAAACCTCCACATCCTCGTGGTAAAAATGCCAGCCCAGCGAGGCCGCCAGCCGCACCGCCCTCTCGTAAGTCGAGGGATCGAGCACTCCGGGCGCGGGATTGTCGAACACAATGCGCAACTTGCGCTCGTCCTCGCGGCTGAACTCCCGCACCTTGAGAGCGCCCGTACGGGCGGTCGCCTTCCAGTCGACGTGCCGCGCCGAATCCTCCGGCAGGTACTCGCGAATCCGGTAAAGATCGTAGCCGCGACCGCGCACGAACGTCTCGAATTCCCCCGTTACCATGGGCAGCACGTCTAGAAACTGCTCGGTGGGCTCAACCGCTGGGTACACGATGATCTCGCGCTCCAGATTAATGCGCCGCGTCTTCATCAGGAAAGCAAACGGAAAGCGCGTCGCCAGCCCAAAGTTCTTTTCCTGATAACGGCCGCGAGCCGGAAAACTCATCTCGATATCGGCACGCATTTCCTGCCCGGTCGCCAGAAAAGGAAAGTAAACGGAATGCTGCAGAATCGGCCGTTCCAGCTCGATCTTGACCCTCCGCAAGCGCCGGTCGGGCAGGCGCAGCCACTGCTGTTCGGGCGCGCGGTTTCGAGGCATACCCAGCGTATAGGCCTCCCACCGCCAGCGTTGCGCGGGTTTGCGTTTGCCGGGAACCACGCGCACCGAAAACGAAGGCATCCACGAACTGCGGTTGCGCAGCAGCAGTCGCGCCATCATGGGGCGTCCCGCAAAAACATGCTCCGGCAAGTGCACATCGAGCGCAAGGCTGCGCAGAACCGCAGCCGATGCGATTCCGGACACAATGATCGCCGACAAGAGCGCCGCCACGATCACGTAGAGCAGGTTATTTCCTGTATTGATGGCGGCAATTCCAATCACCACGGTGATCAGCATGTAGATCATGCCTGCCCGCGTGACTTCGTAATCCATCGCTTCCCGTACGCGCGCCGCCACCACCCGCCGCGCCAGGTACGGCACAGTCGTTAGCCCGACGAAGGTGGCCAACACGAGCGCGGCCGACGCCAGAATGATCGTGCCCCAGATGTTTCCCGACTCGCGCGACACGGTCGAAAACAGCGCCGCTCCAAACGCCAGCACCAGTCCCACAATGGCAAACAGAAAGCGCACCCAGACCTGCGAAAGTCCGATCCGAAGCGATCCAGTCGAAGATGAGTCGGGAGCGTTTTTAGGAATCATGATGGTCCAAGAATTCAAGAGCTCAGAAACCGGTTCTCAACAACAATCTTGATATTAAGGATAAGCCGCCACAAACCAGCTTGGAAGTGACCGACGATTGGGGCCAATCAGTCGGGAGTGTGGTTGCGCCGCTGTCTCCACCAGAAATAAAAAATCACGGCCGCCACCAGGATCACAATGGCGATATTGAAGCGCTCGACCGCACGGGCCAGACTGCGCCATTTGTGTCCAAACAGGTATCCGGCGCTGGCGATAAAGGTCACCCACGCCGCGGCTCCCAGGAAATTGAAGAGGGCAAATGACCTCCAGCGCATGCCCAAAACTCCAGCGAGCGGACCGGCGACCACGCGCATACCAAAGATGAAGCGCGCAAGAAAGATCGTCGAGGCGCCATAGCGCGCAAAGATCGCCTCACCGCGTTTCACCGCACTTTCGGGAACGCGAAAAACATTCTGATAGCGATCAACCAGTGGACGTCCGCCGTAATGGCCGAGGGCATAGCCCAGGTTATCCCCAAGCGTGGCCGCGCAGGTGGCGATCACGATGATCCACCCGAGATGAAGCCGATGTTCGGTGGAGGCCAGAAAACTTGCCAGCAGGAGCGCGGTCTCTCCGGGAACAGGAATGCCGGCGTTCTCGCACAGCAGCGCAACGGCCACGGCCCAGTAACCGTAGTCGGCGACAAACGTGCGCACGTAATAAGAAATGCTATGAGCCATTCAAAACAAGAGGAAACGCGAGCTTAACAGATCAGCGCGGCGCTCTGAGGAACTCAATCAGCGCGCGGTTAAATTCGTCCGGCGCCTCTTCATAGGGTAAATGTCCAACGCCCTCGAACGCCACCAATCGCACATCGCGAAAATTCTGGCGCAGCGGTTCGGCCGATTGAAAATGAACGGCGCGATCTTTTGTGCCCCACATGAGCAGCGCCGGATAGTCGCGAATCCTGGGTAAGGCCGCTTCCAGTTCGGCGAGGTCGGCGATCCACGTCTTCAAGATATGCGAAGCATGGCGGAACCCGTGATTCTGGACGACAGGAATCCGGTAACCGGCGAGTGAATCGGGTGGAATTTTCGATCCGTCTCCGAACAGGCGCCGCAGCCACAGGTCGTCGAGTGCACGCCAGCGTTCGATCGTGTTGCGAAAAAGCATGGAACCAAGTGGAGTCACCAGGAACGGCACCAGTTCCTTACCGTGCGGCGACCACGGATTCACCGGCGCGACGAGGATGAGGCGTTTCGGGCGGGCTTCGCGGCCGTGCTCGCGTCGTTCGGCGCAGATGGCGGCTGCCATCATGGCCACCGAGCCCCCGTGCGAAGTTCCAAGCAGATCGAAATCGCGGATGCCCACCGCATCTGCAAACTGCAAAACACGTTCGGCGGTCGCGCGTACGGTGCAATCCATGCCATCGGGAGCAATCGACAATCCAGCACCTAAATTGTCGATGGCATAAACGCTCGCATAAGGAGCCAGGGCAGGCATGGTGAAGCGCCACGAGAAGGCGTAGCCCATGAGTCCGTGGATCAGGATCAGCGCCGGTCCGGAACCGGCTTTGAGATAGCGCATGCGGCCGCCCGCCAGTTCAATCCAGTGCTCCTCAACCGCATCTCTCCCAATGCCGGATGCAGTACCAGCCGCGGACACGCGGTGGAGAGTTTCCTCGCGCTTTCGAGTTTCAGCAGGCAACGTTTTCCTCGCGATTTGAGTCCTACTTAGTGAGTGATATCGCCTCTGTCGCTTGAGTGGGAGCCGATTTTTGACTCCCACTATTTTTTAAGTCGTGCTTTCCAATCTCTACGAAAAATCTGCCTAAGCGAAGGCCTCTGTGCACCGCGTGCATGATCAAAGAGAGCGTGTTTCAAAAATCTCTGTCGGGTCTGACGGTGCATCCCTCAGGGGCTAAAACCCGCATTTTTGCTGGCCCATAACGGCACGGCTGAAGCCGAGCCCTTCCCAAAAACCCATTCTTGAAACATGCTCTAGTGCGACAGCGCCGCGATCGCAATCGAGACTTTGTTCTGATCTTTTCCGCGTTTCTTGCCGAGCAGTTTCTTCAACACGCGGATGCCCTTGTCCACATGCTTTTCCTCGAGCAGAAAAGGCGGCAGAAAGCGCACCACTGTGTCTTGGGTAACGTTAAAGAGAACGCCCTCCGCCAATCCCTGCTCCACAATGGGACGCGCCGGAATGTCGAGCACCAGCCCTTGCATGAATCCACGGCCGCGAGCCTCGCAAGTAGAAGCATACTTGTCGACAAGACCCTGCAGCTGCTCATGTAGATAGGCTCCAACCTTGGCGACATTCTCCAGCAGCTGCTCCTGTTCGACGATGGCGAGATATTCAAGAGCCACGCGGCAAGCCAACGGACCTCCGCCAAAAGTAGTGCCGTGCTGTCCCGGTGAAATCGCCGAGGCGAAGCGCTCTTTCGACAGGAATGCGCCCAGTGGCAATCCCGCGGCGATTGGTTTCGCGATGGTGACGATATCCGGCACAACGTCGAAGCATTGAAATGCGAAGATCGTGCCCAGACGGCCGAGTCCACATTGGATTTCATCGAGGATGAGCGCAGCCTGGTGTTGATCTGCCAGGGCGCGGCACTCGCGCAGGAAGTCGGTCGAACATTCCAGAATCCCGCCTTCGCCAAAGATCGGCTCGAGCACGATGGCGCAGGTGTTGGCGTTCACCGCCGCTCGCAGCGACTCGAGGTTGTTCCGCTCGACGAAGGTCACATTTTCCAGCAGAGGCTCAAACCCTTTGCGGTACTTGTCCTGCCCGGTGAGCGACATCGCTCCAAACGTTCGCCCGTGATACGAACCTTGCAGCGCCACCAACTGGCACTTGGCGTCGCCGCCGGCTTTGTGTCCTGCGAGGCGCGCCAGCTTGATGGCGCCTTCCATCGCCTCGGTGCCGCTGTTCGAGAAAAAGACGCGATCCAGTCCCGAAAGCTGGCACAGCCGCTCGGCAAGCAGTCCCTGATACTCGTTGTAGTAGAGATTCGAAACATGAATGAGCTTGGCGGCCTGCTCGCGAATCGTCTTGACGATTCTCGGATGCGCGTGGCCAAGCGCGTTCACGCCCAGTCCGGCAATGAAGTCGAGATACTTCTTGCCGTCGAAATCGAACAGGAAAACGCCTTTTCCGCGCTCAAAGGCGACGGGATAACGGTTGTAGGTAGGCAGAAGAAAGCGCTTTTCGAGGTCCGCGATTTGTTCGAGATCCGGCATAAAGGAGATTGTAGAACGGTTGGAAGGAAGACGCAGTGTCGAACAAGCGCTGCCAGACAAAAGCAAAAGGCCTCGTTTCCGAGGCCTGATATCTTGAGGATCCTTCTGGCACCCCGCGAAGGTACGATTTGAGGTTAGCACCGACCTGATCTGCGTCAAGGCACGAAGGTCTTCAGAGTCCACGCTCTGTTAAAATTGGGCCAATTCCTTTGGGGGGTCAATGTTCAGAACCGCTGTCCGCGTCGTACTGCTGCTGCTCGTTACGTTCGCTTTGCCGTTAATGGCAAAGGACGCCGCCAATGATCCGCGCCTGAAAAATAGTTTCCGCCTGCCTGAAAAAAATGGCTGGACTTTCGTCCATCTGGAGGGCACGCCCACGCAAATCGGTTTCCAGAACGGCTATCTGTTAGCACCTGAAATCGCGGACATTCTGAAAGTGACCGCGCTTGAGCAGGCGCACGACAATAAAAAAGACTGGCAGTTTTTTCGCGACGCGGCACGCACCATGATGTGGCCGCATATCGAGCCCGAGTACCGCGAAGAATTGCAAGGAATCGTGGACGGGGCCAGCGCGAAGGGCGTAAAGCTCGATCTGTGGGACGTGGTTGCTCTCAACGGCGCGGAAGAGTGGGAATACTACGTCAAGCAATACGACAAAGAGCACGGAATTCAGTCGGCGGCCTCGCTGGTTGCGCCCGAGCATTGCAGCGCGTTCGTGGCGACCGGCAGTTACACCAAGGATGGCAAGATCGTCATCGCGCACAACAATTGGACCAGCTACCTCGACGGCCAGCGTTGGACGATTATCTTCGATATCGTTCCCGCCAAAGGCAACCGCATGCTGATGGATGGGTTGCCGGGGGTCATCCACAGCGCCGACGACTTCGTCGTGAATTCCGCGGGCATTGCAATTACGGAGACGACGATTGGACATTTCTCCGGCTACGACCCCAACGGCATTCCCGAGTTTGTGCGGGCGCGCAAAGCCGCGCAATATTCCAACTCGATCGATGATTTTGCCCGCATCATGAAAGATGGCAACAATGGCGGCTACGCCAACAACTGGCTGCTCGCGGATGTGAAGACAAACGAAATTGGCAGTCTTGAACTCGGGCTCAAGAACGTCACCCTGGAAAAGAAGAAAGACGGATACATCGTCGGGTCGAACTTCCCCGTGAATGAAAAACTGATTCTCGAAGAAACCGACTTTGACACCAAAGACATGAGCCTGAGCGCCAACGCCCGCCACGTGCGCTGGGAGCAGTTGATGGCCGAGTACAAAGGCAAAATCGATGTCGCCGCGGCCCATCGATTCCTGGCCGACCACTACGACACCTATGACAAGAAAGAAGAAGCCGACGAGCGCACTCTGGACGGCCATATCGATCTCTCGGCGCGCGGCTCCCAGCCCTGGCAACCCCCATACGGCAACGCGGGAGCGGTGCAGAATAAGGCGGCCGACGCAACCATGGTGGCGCACATGTCATTCACAGCCGCCGCCGGCCACGCCTGCGGCATGAACTTCAAGGCGCAAGAGCATCTGCAGGAGCATCCAGAGTTCAATTGGGAGCACGGATTGCTGCGGGATATGGATGCCTATCCGTGGACCACGTTCTCGGTGGCGAAGTAGCCATCGTGCCGTCAAGATCGGCATAGCGGAAAGCGCCGCTGCCCTGAGCCTGCTGAAGGGGCGTCTCGCTTTCGGATGTGGCGGCGAGGACGCCGCCACGACCGCCGCCGGGACGGCGGCGC